>WRAV01000041.1 GCA_009780025.1 Oscillospiraceae bacterium
ATACTCTGAGCAGAGATGTCACTTGGTCAATTACCGGTCAAAATGATGTGGGAACCACTATCAACTCCGTCACAGGCGAGATAACTATCGCCGCCAGCGAGACGTCTGACTTGATAGTCGTCACCGCGACCTCTGTTGCGAATCCAGTGTTCTCCACCACAATAGATGTGACGTTTGAAATTATTATTCAAGTTGTATTTAACGGCAATGGTGGTTTGCCCGCAAACTACACAATAGGCTTTGCATCCGGGCAGACGGTTGGAAGTGTTGCACCTACTGTAACACGTGCAAACCACACTTTCGCGGGTTGGTGGACTACTCCGGCAGTCGGTGGGGTGCAAAGGCCCAACAGCTTTGCGCTGACCGCACCGACAACCCTATACGCCAGATGGACGCCTGTTGGTACCGGCACCCCTCAGCCACCCCAACCACCCCCGCAGCCTTGGCAACCACCCATCGGCGGTGGAAGCAGCAGCTACCGTGACGACCGCGGCAGTGGCGGTGGCAGCGGAATAAGCCGAATTCTCTCGGCGCTCACACCCGCCACAACCGAGCGCTGGCTTACCGCAAACGACGTCGCAGCCCTACCCCGCGCGCAGGATGGTTCGGTGCGCTCGACCCACGGCGGCAGGCTTGGTGTGAGGGGTAACGCTTGGTCGAGCTTCGGGTTTGCCTACACCCACGACACCACCGACCGCGAGGGCGTGCAGGTGCGGGTGAGCTTGGGCGACCCACGCGCCATGACCGGGGATGTGCTGGTGTCGGCGTGGGTGACCGGCAATGACGTCAACCGTGTGCGCAATTTGTTTGAGCGGTTCTTTAGCAATGATTTGCGGGTGGTTCACTTCGACTACAGCGGCGGGTGGGGGCAGACGGTGAGAGTTGCCGCGCGGGTTGACCTTGCCGGCATGGATGTGGAGAATCTGTACTTCTACAACTTTGATAGAGAAGCGAATACCTTTAGGCTGATTGCGGAGCCGAATTACCGTGTGGATGGGAATGGGTTCCTGCATTTCAACACTACGCAGGGTGGCAGCGTAATCATCAGCGAGGGGCCTCTAGCGCGCAGATAAAAAACAATTGCTTTGAGAAAGGCCTTTGTTGATGCGAAAAACTAAGCGCACCTAAAATGCCGAAATGAGCATCCAATAAGAATCCGCTGGCGTAGCTGGTGGATTCTTATTATTGTTTTTCGCAATATTTCTTGATAAAATAAGGGCTCAGAGAAAAGCCAAAGCAGAATCTCAAAAAATTATTTTGCAAAAACCAAACCTCACGCCTTTTTCATGTATCTATATTAACAGAGGGCAAAATTCAAACAAGAGAGGAGCAACAAAAAAGTGGAACCCGAACGCTTGGCAATTTTGATAGAAAAGGCAAAACAGGGCAACAAGAGCGCACTTGAAGAATTATTCATGGGCGCTTGGAACAGCATTTACCGCCTTGCTTTGCGGATATTAAAAAATCCGGAAGATGCTGAGGACATAACGCAAGAGGTATTTATAACGATACAGCAAAAAATATCCGGCCTGCGCGAACCCACCTCCTTTTATGCGTGGGCCAACCAAATCACGGCCAACAAGTGCAATAGGTTTTTCAGCAAACACAAAGGATTGATAACGCTAGAAGACGAGGACGAGTTATTGTTGGTCGCTGACGATGACCCGGAGAATATGCCCGACAAAGCTCTTGACGATGAAGCCAATCGGCAAATCATCATGAGCGTTATAGATAATCTCCCAGACAATCAGCGCATTTGCATACTGCTTTTTTATTATGGCCAGCTAACCGTTGCCGATATAGCCGTAGCACTGGAAACAAACGAGAACACAATAAAAACTCGCCTTTCTATGGCACGGGCGAAAATTCGGGCGGCATTGGAAGAAAAAGCAGAAAAAGACGGCATCAAACTGTGGGGTATTCCTCTTGCCCTTACCCCGATCATACGCGAAGCTATGGAGCATATGCCCGTTCCGGCCGAAGTACAGGCGCGAATGCAGGATTGCGTACAAACAGCAGATACCGAAGTGGAATATCTGAACGCCGAGCCGCAGCAGGCAATCGAAAACCCTGGTGACACGCTAACCCAAGCTGACCCAATGCTGGGAGTGGAAAATGTTGCAGCAGACAGCGCAGTTAATTCGGCAACGGCTACAGCGGAGACAATTGGTGCAGCATTAAGTAAAAAAGCAATCGCACTTGTCTGCACCATGGTGTGTGTTGGTGCAATCGCGACAACAGCTATATTCTGGCCGCAGATTAGCGAAGTGTTTTCACGGGACGGCGGCAGAACTCCAAGCCAAGGTATAGATGCAGGGGCGAATATCCACCCGGGAGACGCGATTGCGGCAGGAAACAGCCATTCCTTGGTTGTAGGTGCTGATGGCGGTCTGTGGGCTTGGGGCAGTAATGTCCACGGGCGGCTTGGTGATGGCACAACAGATGACCGCACATCCTCTGTTAGGGTGATAGATGATGTGGTAGCCGTATCAGCGGGGGGAGAGCATTCCTTGGCTGTAGATGTTGATGGCGGTCTATGGGCTTGGGGGAGCAATAGCGGCGGACGGCTGGGCAGCGGAACATTTCAAGGCAGCAGCACCCCTATCAGGATTATGGATGATGTTATAGCTGTTTCAGCATCGTCCGGTATAACAATTTCCCACTCTTTGGCCATAAGTGCTGATGGTAGTTTGTGGGCTTGGGGAAGTAATAGCCAAGGCCGACTTGGCACAGGCAGCAGCGGATCAAGCCGCATTCCCGTGAGGATTATGGATGACATCATAGCTGTTTGCGCAGGACATTCCCACTCTTTGGCTTTGGATACTGACGGTGGTCTATGGGCTTGGGGAAGCGGTCACTTTGGTCGTATCGGAGACGGCACAATAAGAGAAAATCGCACCTACCCCATCAAAATTATGGATGATATCGCAGCCATTTCAGCAGGAGGCCGACATTCTTTGGTTATAGGCACAGACGGTGGGCTATGGGCCTGGGGAGCAAACTTTTATGGTGCGGTCGGTTGTGGAACAGGGGAACAGCGTCACCTCGTCCCAATCAGAGTTATGGATGATGTCGTAGCTGTCTCGGCAGGTTATATCCACTCTTTGGCTATAACCGCTGACGGCAGTCTATGGGCTTGGGGTAGCAATGCCCACGGACGGCTTGGCATCGGCGGGGGATCACGTCAACGCTATCCGATCAGAGTTATGGGTGATGTAGTAGCTATTTCAGCAGGCCACCGCCATTCTTTAGCAGTAACTTCTGACGGCAGCTTGTGGGCTTGGGGATATAACGGTGACGGCAGGCTTGGCGATGGAACAACAGAAAACCGTCACTACCCGATTCGCATCTTGGACAATATCACGCTTCCAACAGATGTTGTAAGTAATTAGCATTTGACCATAGGCGAGTAAATACTATTTTTTGAAGGGGAGTTATATATGCCGGTAAGATGGGTTGGTAAGGGCCTTGGAATGGGCGTTGGTATGGGTGTTGGCAATCAATTGGCGCAAGGGCTTATGGGCAAATTGGGTCAAGGAAATAACGAGCAAAACAGGCTCGGCGGGGTGCGGTGCCAGAGTTGCGGCACCGTTAACCAAGAGGGGATGAGGTTTTGCGGCTCTTGCGGGGGAGAGGTAACGCAAGCGGCACCCGGCCCTGCGGGCGGCATCCGGTGTGGTTGCGGTGCCTTAAACGAGAAAAACAGGAAGTTTTGTAGCGGGTGCGGCGGAAAGCTTGAGCCCCCGGCTCCAGTCGCAAATGGCATAACATGCGGCTGCGGTACTGTCAACGAAGAAGGCAGAAAATTTTGCAGCGGCTGTGGCGGAAAACTCGAAGCACCCCCAGCAAATATAGGCGGTGTCGCATGTGCTGTCTGCAAGGAAATAAATGAGCCCGATAAAAAATTCTGTGGCTCTTGCGGCGGAAAAATGGAAGCCCCTGAGAAAAAACCGACAGCGTGCGGCGAGTGCGGGGCCCGGTTGGAAGATGGCAAAAAGTTCTGCGGCGAGTGCGGCAAGCAAGTATAATCAATCATTTTTATAATTGGAGGATGTTCGAATGTCGGTACAACAAACAACGAAAAAAATGACCCCTAAACAGCTATGGAGTATGACAATGCCATTTGTATGGGCTAAACTGACGCTGAGGCTGTTAGCCATACTTGTCGGCGCCATAATTATGGCGATATGCATATTTATATTCAACGCAAATCCGGCGGTGGGATTTTTTGCCATCATTATCGGTTTTGCGTTGGCAATAAGCGCTTATGGTTTTATTGTGCAGGTTTTTGGATATGCGATCAGAGTAGGCCATATCGCCGTGCTGACACAGACAATCAAAACCGGACAGTTACCGCCCAATCAACTTGCGTACGGCAAAGACATGGTGGTTAAAAAATTTGCGACCGCCGGTGTTTTCTTTGTGCTGAACAAGCTGATAGATAGAGCCGTAGGGCAGCTGCAAAGTACGTTGGGCTCTGCCTTGGGTGCTTTAGGCGGGCTTGGCATGGGCGGCGTGGTAAAGTTTGCTCAAAAGTTCGTTGGGATGGCACTAAAGTTCGTGGACGAATGCGTAATCGGCTGGATATTCTACAACGATGACAAGCAACAAACCGCTACAAAAGGTGCTGTAGATGGTGTCGTGATCTACTTCCAAAACTGGAAAGCAATCTTAGGGGGCGCGCTAAAAACTACGGCTTTGAGTGTGCTGTTCATAATTGTGCTTAGTTTGGTGCTCGTACTGCTGTTCACATGGCTTCTAAGTTTCGTTGAAGGACTTTGGGGAGCGCTTGCTTTCTTCCTCGGCATTATGCTTGCCATTACGGTAAAGAGGGCCCTCTTGGATAGCTGGACGATGATTAGCATGATGAATACATATATGCAGGTAGCGCCCTCAACCGAAATCAGATTCGACGTCTATGGCAAACTCGCCGCGCTCTCACCCTCCTTTAGGAAAATGCGTGACCAGGCAAGCAGCGAAATCCCGCAGAGCCCTCCGGTGGGTGGCTCCGGTATGGGCATAGGTGCACAGCCAAGACCTCCAGCCGCAAACGCGGCGTCCTCGGGCGCCCCGATATTCTGCGGAAAATGCGGAGCAAAGAACGCACCAAAAACTCAGTTCTGCGGCGAGTGCGGGAAGAGCGTTTAATGAGATAGTTAATATGTTGTAACGATACAAAAATCCTCACAACCATACGGTATGTGGGGGTTTTATCTATTAGATAGATAGCACTCATTAACGGGTTTGTTTTGTACTTGGTGCAACTACTTTCGCTTTGTGGCAACTTTCTTCCTTTGTGTGTATAATGTTGTACTCAATTATATTCTCAACTGTGTCAGCATTGGCGCAGGCAGTACAATCATCATATAGAAATAGGAGTTTTGCCGTTATGACACAGGAGCGATATGCTGTATTATCTCTTGAATTACATATGTTTTTTGGACGCATCATGATGGAACATATGCTGTTTCTAGAGGCAAGGCTGATGCCTACAAACTCTGAACTGCCCCAAACAGCCAAGTGGTACAAGGAACAGTTCGAATCTGTGCTGCAAAATGCAGTTATGCTGGGCGGTGGCATAGTTGGCACGGAGGTAATGTCCTCTGGCGAGATGGTTACTGCCTACACGCTTAAAAGCGAAGAACTTACAGAATATTTTGCAAATATTGGCATAAACCATGATATCACAATGATGCAGGAAAAGCTAAGCGGCACAGAAAATCCCAGTGTGACCACAGCGCTGATTTCGCAGGTAAGTCAGCTAAATGCAGCCGTGGCTCAACTGCTCAATAGAGCAGTTGAATTGAAACATCAGATATTTTTAGATTTGCAAGAGTGCAAGGTATTTATTGCAGACTATCCGCTGCTAGTAAGAAATATGATAAATGAAGCCACCGATTATATCAAGCGTCTTACCGCGCTTGAAAACGGGAATGAATACTATGACGCACAGGATGTTTTGCTTTTTTGGAATCAGGGAGTGCTGGAACACGTGGTTAGTTACCGTTCGATGTTTGACCCGACTGAAAAAGAAATGATAGCTATCGCCGATGGCTTTATTCAGCGATACAGCAGTCTAATGCGGGAAACACGTATGATGAACGATATGCTGAAACCACACATTTTGGCCGCAGCGCTCAAAGAGGTGATAGACTACCGCGATTTCAGTGAAACCGTAGCAAAAAAGGTCGCGTACTGTGAAGTACAGTGCGCCATGTTTCCGCTGATGGCCGACCACTCGCTGCGCGAAGTGAACTATTTCGCCCGACTACTTAAAAAACAATTGGATATTGCAAATCACTTTTCGCAACAGTAAAGCAACAGGTGATTGAGCGTCAAATAGAATGTCATCTGTATAGTTGACATTCTATTTGACTCTTCATAGTGCATATCCCCATATCCTCTGAGGAAGGTGCGCCGAGCAGTACATAAGTTAACGATTAGTCGTGATCTATCGCTGTTCAAAACGCTTGCGGACAAGCTGGATACATCCACCACCCCTCTATGAAAATAATTTGACAATGACTCTTTCAATAGAATTTTCGGTACCACTGGCATCGCAGATTAAGAAAGATGTGATATAATGTACATGGAAGGGCATGCACATTATATGATGCGCAACGCCTTGCCGCTAAAGCGGCAACCGGCTCTTGATGCGCAATTATACCAAAGCTGTGCTTATCGTATAATGTCCGCAGAGAGTCATGGACATTATACGATCTTGTGGCCACTTGCAGCTATACCACGTAAACATGGTATAATTAAATATATTAGTGCAAAAGGTGGGTTTGGAGGGATAGTCAGTGGCGGTTAAAAAAAGTGAGCTATACTCAAGCCTGTGGGCGAGCTGCGATAGCTTGCGCGGCGGTATGGATAGCTCGCAGTATAAAGACTATATACTAACACTTTTGTTTGTCAAATATGTTTCGGACAAGTTTAAAGGAGTCACGTACGGTGACATTGATGTTCCTGAAGGTGGGAGCTTTGATGATATGCTTGCGCTTATCGGCGATAAGAACATCGGCGAAGAAGTGGATAAAATTATCGCCCGCCTTGCCGAGGCAAACAGTCTTAGAGGTATTATAGACAACGCACACTTTAACGACGAAGATAAGCTGGGCAAGGGCAAAGAGATGGTCGATAAGCTTAGTGAGTTGCTCGGCATCTTTCGTGATCAGATGCCGGACTTCTCCAAAAATCGCGCCGACGGCGACGATATCATCGGCGATGCCTACGAATACCTAATGCGGAACTTCGCCACCGAGAGCGGTAAGAGCAAAGGGCAGTTTTACACCCCTGCCGAGGTGTCGAGGATTCTCTCCAAGGTTGTAGGAATCGAACACGCCCGCAGCAGCGATACCACTCTGTATGATCCGGCGTGTGGTTCGGGCAGCCTCTTGGTTCGCGCCGCCGAAGCCGCACCTGTTGATGTTGCCATCTATGGTCAGGAGAAAGAAAGCACAACCGGGGGGCTTGCCCGCATGAACCTCGTTTTGCATAACAGAGCGACCGCGGATGTTAAGGGCGGCTACAGCACTTTTTCCGACCCGCAGTATATGAACCCAGATAACGACAGCGCAATCCAGCAGTTTGACTTCGCCGTAGTCAACCCTCCATTCTCCGATAAAAACTGGACACACGGGCTGAAAGAGTATGGGCGCTTTGACGGTTACGGTGACCGGCCACCCCAAAAGAACGGTGATTTTGCCTGGTTGCTGCACATAATAAAATCCCTAAAGTGCGACGGTAAGGCGGCGGTTATACTGCCTCATGGTGTGCTTTTCCGCGGCAACGCTGAGGCGACCATACGCCAGTCGCTCATTGACCGCGGCTACATAAAGGGAATAATCGGCCTTCCCGCTAACCTTTTCTACGGCACAGGCATACCCGCCTGCATTATTGTGATTGATAAAGAAAATGCCGATGAGCGCGACGGCATCTTTATGATTGACGCAAGTCGCGATTTCATTAAGGACGGCAACAAAAACCGCCTGCGTGAGCGCGATGTTTATAAAATTACCACGGTATTTAACGATCGCCTCGAACTGCCGAAGTATTCCCGCTTTGTAACTAACAGCGAGATAAAAGAAAAAAATGACTGCAACCTCAATATACCCCGCTATATTGATAGCGGAGCGGCTGAAGATGAGCAGAGCGTTGATGGCCACTTGAGCGGCGGTATACCGGCCTACGACATAGACAGCTTGTCGCTTTACTGGGAGACCTTCCCGAACCTGCAGGCGACGCTGTTTTCCCCGCTCCGCAAGGATTTTTATTCTCTTTCCGTAGAAAAAGGCGCAATCCGCGACACCATTTACAGTGAGAGTGATTTTTCCGCATACGCCGACAAGGTAACGAATGCCTTTGAGAGCTGGATTAAGAAGGTAGATGGCAAGCTCCGTACAATTAGCGACTCGACTAAGCCAAAACTGCTAATTGCATATATCTCCGAGCGGATAATAGAAGAATACGAGCCAGTGTCTCTTGTAGATAAATACGACGCTTACGAGGTGCTGTTGTCATATTGGAACGAAATAATGTCCGAGTGCAGGACGGCTAGAAAGCCGTGCGCGATATCGAAGTTTACAAGAAGACAACCACCAAGAAAAATAAAGACGGCACACAGGTTAAACAAGAAAAAGAAACGGGCTGGGACGGCAAACTTGTGCCAAAAGCCTTGATTATAGAAATGTTCTTTGCCGCAGAGCAAAAAGTGATTGATGATACTGATGCCGCTATTATAGTGGCGCAGGCAGAGCTGGACGAGATGATAGAAAACGCCGAAGAGGACTCTGTTATTAGTGATGTGCTCAAAGACAACGGAAGCCTTGACGTCAAAGAGCTTAATTGTATACTAAAGGTAACCCTTAACGAAGAACACGCCAGGATCTTGAGAGAACTGCAAAAATTGGTGTCACGGGTCAAAAATTGCGCCAAAACAGCCAAAGACCTCCGTGCTGCCCTCGACAAGAAAACCCGCGAACAGTATACTGAGCTGACGGAGGAGCAGATTATGGAGCTGCTCCTAAACCGTAAGTGGTATCGCTCACTTATGACCGGAGTGCATGTGCTGTACACGGCGGTTAGCCATCGCATTTCCGAGCGAGTTATGGAACTTGCCGAGCGCTATGAAAAGACGATGCCGCAGCTTGAAAACGAGGTCGCGCAGCTTGAATCCAAGGTAAAATCTCATCTGGAGAGGATGGGATACGAATGGTAAATACAGATTTTTTAACGACAGAAATAGGGCGTTTTCCTATTGATTGGGAAGTAGTTAAACTGGGCGAAAAAGCAAAGATTTTTCGTGGCGGTTCGCCGCGACCAATACAAGACTACTTAACAAATTCTCCGCTAGGTATTAACTGGATTAAAATTGGCGATGTTTCCCCCAGTGCCAAATACATCCTGGAGACCAAGGAGAAAATCATTCCCGAAGGAGCAAACCGCTCTCGCCTAGTACAAAGTGGAGATTTTATTCTTTCAAACTCAATGAGCTTTGGGCGACCATATATTTTGCGGATAGACGGCTGCATTCACGACGGTTGGCTCGTAATACAGGATTATAAATCCCACTTTGAGCAGGGCTATCTCTACTATTTTTTATGCTCTGACATTACGATGCATCAGCATATTAGCATGGCGGCGGGAAGTGGTGTTCAGAACCTCAACAAAGAAAAGGTAAATGCCGTACAAGTTGCGATGCCGCCTTTGCCAGAGCAGCGAACTATAGCCACCGCGCTGTCAGATTCGGACGCATATATAGCCGTCCTCGAAAAACTAATCTATAAAAAACGCGCTGTTAAGCAGGGGGTGATGCAGGAACTGCTCACAGGCAAGTGGAGGCTGCCGGGGTTTAGCGGGGAGTGGCAATTATTTGAGCTTGAACAAGTAGCTAATATTTTCGATAACCTTCGAATTCCTGTAGCGGAATCGCTGCGCGAAAAAGGGCAGACGCCCTATTACGGTGCAAATGGAATACAAGGTTTTGTAAAAGGATACACGCACAGCGGCGAGTTCATTTTAATTGCCGAAGATGGAGCAAGCGATCTATCGAACTATCCTGTAAGATATGTAAGCGGAGAGATTTGGGTAAATAACCATGCTCATGTATTGCAAGGCAGGCTTAATAAAGCGAATACACGTTTCCTGGCTTATGCAATGTCTATGCTCGATTATCAAGCCATTTTGGTTGGAGGGACAAGGGCAAAGTTAAATGGCAGCGTATTGAAAAAGATAAAAATTTTGCTTCCTAATGTAGATGAGCAGACCGCCATCGCCGAAGTTCTCTCCAATATGGACGCAGAAATTGATGCGCTGACGGCGAAGCTGAATAAAGCAAAGTATATCAAGCAGGGAATGATGAACGAACTGCTAACAGGTAGGATCAGATTGTTTTAGGAGGATGCAGACGATGCAAAAGATTAACGAAACTGAGCGCAGAACACAGGAGCGTATCCTCAATATATTTCAAGCAGAGCTGGGATACGCTTACTGCGGTAACCGGTGTGACAGAATAAACAGCAACATCGATGCTGACAAATTGGCGGAAGTGCTTATCAGGCGCGGCTACAGCGAAATCCTTTCAGCAAAGGCGGCTTTTGAACTCCAAAAGGTGGCAGGCAATCTGCAACAGGGGCTATATAAAGCGAATCAGAATGTTTATTCGCTTCTGAAATATGGCGCAAAGGTAAAGGAAAACCCCGGCGAGCCGGAAAAGACAGTGTATTTCATAGACTGGGAAACTTCTCAGAACAATGAATTCTCCGTTGCGCAAGAGGTAACAATTAAGGAGAAGAGTGCACGTCGCCCCGACCTTGTGGTTTATATTAACGGTATCGCGGTGGCGGTGATTGAGCTTAAGAAGTCCACCGTGTCGGTGTCGCACGGCATAAGGCAAAACCTTTCCAATCAGAACGAGCATTTTAACAAGCCATTTTTCACTACTATTCAGCTCGTAATGGCCGGCAACAATAGCGAAGGCTTGCGCTACGCTACGATTGAAACGCCGGAGAAGTATTACCTTGAATGGAAAAATGACACCGTTAATACCGCAGAACAACCGCTTGACGATGTTTCGGCAGATATAAACGAGACATGCGCTTCGCTTATCGACAAGCTGGACTGGCAATTGTTCAGCGTGTTTCAGAAGCAGCGCTTCCTTGACCTTATCCACAACTTTGTCGTGTTCGACAAGGGCGTCAAAAAGATTTGCCGATACAACCAATATTTTGGTGTCAAGAAAGCCCAAATTAAATTGGGCAGGAAGCAAGGGGGCATCATCTGGCACACTCAAGGCAGTGGCAAGACGCTCACAATGGTATGGCTCTCCAAGTGGATTCTGTCAACAAACCCGAGTGCCCGCGTTATTATCGTCACAGATCGCGACGAACTGGACGGGCAAATGGAAAAAGTCTATAAAGGCGTAGACGAGCAGGTCTACCGCACCACCTCATGCGCCGATCTTGTGGAAAGGCTCGACAGGACCGATAAGCGACTTATCTGCTCACTGATTCATAAGTTCGGTGTCAGCACGAATTCCGAAAGCAGCGAGAGCCAGACAAAAAAGTCAGTCGAACAGTTTATAAAAGAACTGAAAGCCGCCCTGCCGGTGGGATTTAAGGCGAAGGGCGACTTTGTCGTATTTGTGGATGAATGCCATCGAACCCAGAGCGGTCTGCTCCATGAGGCCATGAAAGAGATTCTGCCGGAGGCTATATTTGTCGGATTCACGGGGACACCCCTGCTTGCTAAAGACAAAAAAGCAAGCATCGAGGTGTTTTCGCCGGGATATATACATACCTATAAATATGACGAAGCTGTAGCAGACGGCATTATCCTTGCCCTACGTTACGAGGCCCGCGACATAGAGCAGGTTATCTCTCGGCAAGATAAAATTGACCTTTATTTTGACACAAAGACTCGCGGACTGAACGACGCCGCCAAAGCAAAACTCAAGTCTAAATGGGGCAGCATGCAAAAGGTGTACAGTTCCCGCAAACGTCTTGAAATCGTCGCAGAGGACATTATAGCCGACTTTGACATCAAAGGACGGCTTGCCGACGGCAATGGGAACGCTATGCTTGTAGCGGATTCGATTTACTCTGCCTGCAAGTATTATGAAATATTCCAATCGAAAGGGTTCAAACAGTGTGCGATAATCACGTCATTCGTACCGCTTAATAGCAATCTCCGCACCGAAGCCGAGGATTCGGAGGCGTTCGAAAAATACGAAGTCTATAAAAAGATGCTAAGCGGCCAGACCGCAGAGGACTTTGAAGCTGAGGCAAAGCGGAAGTTCATTGAGGAACCGGCACAGATGAAGCTGCTAATCGTTGTCGAAAAGCTGCTGACGGGCTTTGATGCCCCGCCCTGCACCTTCCTATACATTGACAAGTCCATGCACGACCATGGGCTGTTCCAGGCTATTTGCCGCGCAAACCGTCTGGACGGCGAGGAGAAGGACTTCGGATACATCGTGGACTACAAGCAGTTGTTTGGCCACTTGGCAAGCGCTCTGAACAAGTACACGTCAGGTGCGTTCGAAGGATATGCCGACGAGGATGTTGAAGGCTTGCTAAAAAACCGCCTTGACGAAGCTAAGAAGCGCCTCGATATCACTTTGGAAGAGCTCGACGATCTTTGCGGCGGAGTTCTCGCTCCACAGGCCGAAATTGACTATATCCATTACTTCTGCGGTGAGAATGGTGTGGGCGGCGTTGACGATGAGTCCCGTTCTCGCATCCGTGAAAAGCTGTATAAATTGGTGAACCGACTTATTCGTGCCTACGCTTCAATAAAGGGCGAGATGCCTGATGCCGGATACACAGCGGCCGAACAAGCGAAAATATATAAGAAGGTAACGTTCTACACCGCTTTGAAAGAGACTATAGGCAATGCTAGCGGCGATTTTATTGACCTAAAGTCATATGAAGCTGACATGCGCCGCCTTATTGACACCTATATCAAAGCTGACGACAGCCGCAAAATCGGTGAGTTTGACGACTTTACTCTGCTTGACTTCGTTCAGGCACAAGGCGAGGGACTTGGCGGGAAAGGAAAAGAGGCAGCTGCCGAAGCTATCGAAAACAATATCCGAAAAAAAGTAGTCGAGAAATTTCTCGTTAACCCGAAGTACTATGAGAAGATGTCGGCGATTCTTGATGAGCTGATAAAGGCACGGCTTGAGGGCGCAATCGAATACGAAAAATTGCTCGAAAGGTATATTGAACTGGTCAGCAATGCCCAATCACCACAAAACAATATGCGCTACTCCGAAAACGTTCGGCATAGTGCGGCATTGCGAGCTTTCTACGACAATTGCGGAGAAGATGAAGAGCTTGCCATTGCCCTTGATAAAGCCGTAAGAGAGAGCAAGCAAGCTGATTTTCGCCACAATGAGTTTAAAGGGCGCAGGGTAAAACAATCCTTATATAAGGTGCTGCAAGATAAAGATGAAGTCGAGCGGGTTTACAACATAGCTGTTAAACAAGGAGAGTATTAAGTGATGCTGAGCATTTCCGGCATGCTTATTAATAACACAAACCGTAGGCTCATAATACGCAATAATGAGCCTACGGTTTGTCATCTAGCTATACTTTGCTAGCCTATATAAACATTTGCGGGAACTGCCTCATCAACCCGGAAGAGAATGCGTCGGCCATCATAAGCGCCTCTTCCTCAACCGTGTCAAACGCTTTGATATCCGCAGGGTAGTCGCCCGAGAGCCTCGAGACTACTTCCTGAGTGGTCAGGCCAAGGTGGCGGTAAAGCATATCCCGCATATCTTCCAGCTGGTAGTAAGGGCTGATGCCGCTAAAGGCGGCGGCCATTTTGTCTGCGTTTTCGTACCACTGGTGGTTTAGTGTTTCCGCTTGGGCGGTTTCCCCGTCACGCAGAGCGGTTATGAGTTCGGCGCCAATTTGGAGGTGCTCGGTCAGCAGCGTGGCAATGGCATCGGCAACTTCTTTAGTGTAGTAGCCCGCAAAAATCTTTGCTATGTCACCGGGGTTTTGCATCAGCCGTGCGGTTACCGCGTCTAAATCCGGCAACCTGTCGGCAATACTAATTAACAGCATGCGTGTCCAGTAGACATGTTGGCTCCACGCCAGGCGCATAGCGTTCATTAGTTCAAGTTGTTTTTCAAAATTCGGGCAGCCCGGTATGTGTGTATCCGAGGAACCTTCTCCCGGGCAAATGGTTATCTTCGCCCCAATTTGCAGGTTGTACGGGTTTATGCCCGGGTTGAGAGCGAGAATCGCGGAAACGCTGGTCTGGTAGTGCCTTGAAAGCTGGTACAGGTTGTCGCCCTGACTTATGACGTATGTAAGCTGCCGAGGACAATTCATGGGCCTTCACTCCTAAAATAGTTTTAGATCAGTTTATGAAGGAGGCGTCAAGACTGTGAGCACTCTTAAGGATTTATTACACACCTACGAAAATGCAGACGCTTTATCCGTCCCAGGTATGCTCCCGTTTTTGCCGGGCGGCGAAACCGCCGGCAAAATTTTTCTGCATGCAACCATAGGCTCGACCAGCGACACGGCTAAAGAAATGGCGGTCACCGGGGCCGAGCACGGTACGATAGTTATAGCCGAGCACCAGACAGCGGGCAGGGGTCGGCATGGCCGCAGCTTCTACTCGCCGGGGGCTCAAGGCATTTACATGAGCCTGATACTCAGCCCCGCTCACCTTGGGCTCAGCCTGCCCACTCTGGTGACCGCATTTGCTGCGGTGGTGGTCTGCGAGACCATCGAAACTATTTGTGCAAAAACGCCGCAGATAAAGTGGGTAAACGATGTCTTCCTGGATGGCAAGAAGATATGTGGTATCCTCACTGAGGCAGTGGGGGAGTGGGTTGTCGTCGGCATAGGCATAAATTTCAGCACGGCGCAGGCGGATCTCCCGGAGGACTTGAGGGGGATAGCGGGTGCGATATTCTCAAGCGGCAACCCATCTGTGAGCAGAAACCGCTTGGCCGGTGAAGTAATCAGCCGCATACTTGCCGGACAGCCGGACGGCAGAGAAAAGCTGCTGGAAAAATACAAACAGCGCCTGATGATGCTTGGGAAAAAAGTACTTGTCACCGGTGCGGCCCAGCCATACGAGGCCACAGCCCTCGATATCGACGACACTGGGCGCTTGATTGTCAGAAAGGATACCGGCGAGGTTCTCTCACTAAATTCGGGGGAGATAAGCATACGCGGAGTGTAACTTCGCGGTACTGCGCAAAACTTGCATGGCCAGGGCAACAGCATTTCTTTCTCAAATATTAAGTACGTATAAAGTGTAGGTGTTTTATGGCACCCTATTGTTGACTTATGCGAGCCTCTCTAGTATAATAAACAAGGGGCTTGACTAGCACAGCGAAGCAATGTAAGCTGTGAAAGGGTGTCAAGCCAATGAAAAACAAGTACGTACACCGCTCAAGAATTTCGGAGGCAAAATTCAGGCAGTTAATAAAGCA
>WRAV01000042.1 GCA_009780025.1 Oscillospiraceae bacterium
AGCTCCGCGGCCAACGTGTTTGTCAACAATAGCACAGTCAGCAGCGAACACCTCATCACAAAAACTTCTTACTCTAAACCCGGGCTCGCATAGCGGCTGGGGAGGTTTGTGGGCGGCCAGCGGTTTAACCACTGGACGACGCCGCCATCGAATCCCCCACTTTCAAAAATACAAATCCCTCGTCCTCCCCGTTGTAGTCGCAGAGCAGTGATTCCCCAGGCTGCACCTGCCCTTTTAGAATTTTATCCGCGAGCCTATCCTCGATTTTCCTCTGGACTGCCCTGCGCAACGGGCGCGCACCATAGATAATGTCGAAGCCTTCCTCCGATATTTGGCTGATTGCTGACTCAGTGAAGTCCAGTCGGATACCCATATCCTTCGCTTTGCCGCTGAGATGCCTGAACATCTTGCGGGCAATCTGGCGAATCTCCTCCCGGCGCAGTTTGTCGAAGACAATTATCTCGTCTACCCGGTTGAGGAACTCGGGCCGGAAAATGGTGCGCACTTCGGCCATAACCTCTTTTTTCATCTCACTGCCGGTTTGGTCGCGCTCACCGCCCGAGAAACCCAGGGTGCGCTGCTGGGTGATGTGCCGCGCACCAGCGTTAGATGTCATGATGACAACCGTATTTTTGAAGCTTACCCGCCGCCCCTGCGAATCGGTCAACTGGCCGTCCTCAAGTATCTGCAGCAGGATGTTAAAGACGTCGGGGTGTGCCTTTTCAATCTCGTCAAAGAGCACTACGCTATAAGGCCGGCGCCGGACTTTCTCGGTGAGCTGGCCGCCCTCCTCATACCCCACATAACCCGGTGGCGAACCAATAAGCTTTGCCACCGTGTGCTTTTCCATATACTCGCTCATATCCATCCGGATAAGCGAGTCTTTTTTTGCAAAAAGCGCCTCGGCCAGAGCCAGGCAGAGCTCGGTCTTGCCCACCCCTGTAGGCCCCAGGAAGATAAACGAACCTATTGGCCGGCCGGGATCTTTCAGCCCCACCTTACCCCGGCGAATAGCCCCGGCAACAGCGGCAACAGCCGTGTCCTGCCCCACAACCCGCAGCCTCAGATTTTCCTCCAGATTGATAAGATGTCGGCTCTGCTCTTGGGTCAAGGTGGCAATTTCAATGCCTGTAATGTCCGAGATAAGCCGGGCTATTTCTTCTTTAGTGAGTTCCTCAGTCTCCGGGGCGGCCCCCGCCAGCGTCCAACCGGTGCGCTGCTCGCATATCTTTTGTTCAAGAAGCTTTTCTCGCCCGCGGACTTCTCCGGCAAGTTCAAAGTCACGCGCACCCAAAGCCGTGCGCTTCTCTTCCTTGCACTCGACCAACTTGACCTCGAGCTCGCCCAGCCTCTCGGGGGCAGTGAATGCCCGCAGCCGCACCCGGGAGGCCGCCTCGTCTATTAGATCGATGGCTTTATCGGGCAGGTAGCGGTCCGGAATATACTTGGCGCTTAAGGTCACCGCGGCGATAACCGCCTCGTCGGCTATGCGCAGTTTGTGGTGCTCTTCGTATCTGGGGAGCAGGCCACGCAGAATTTCTATAGCCTCGTCCTCGCTGGGCTCCATGACCTCGATTGCCTGGAACCGGCGCTCTAAGGCGGCGTCCTTTTCGATATGCTTGCGGTACTCGCTTATGGTTGTCGCGCCAATAAGTTGAATCTCACCCCGAGCCAGCTGCGGCTTTAGAATGTTGGCGGCGTCAATCGCACCCTCCGCCGCACCCGCCCCGATTATCGTGTGCACCTCATCTATGAAGAGTATGACCTCGCGGCTCTGGCAAACTTCTTCCAGAGCGGTCTTGACCCTGTCCTCAAAGTCGCCTCGATATTTGGCTCCGGCCACCATAGCCGAAAGGTCTAGGGTTATCACACGCTTGTCGCGCAGCAGCTCTGGCACTTCGCCGCTTACTATTTTTTGGGCCAAGCCCTCGACAATTGCGGTCTTGCCAACCCCGGCCTCCCCCACAAGGCAAGGATTGTTCTTGCTTCGGCGGGAGAGTATTTGCACCAGCCGGCCCACCTCCTGCCCCCTGCCAATAACCGGGTCGAGCGTGCCCATCCGGGCCTGCTCTGTGAGGTCGCGGCCATACCGCTCAAGTGTCTGTGTGGAGCCCCCCGGGCGCGACGCCGTGCGTAGTGGCGACTTGCGCGTCTTTTCGGCCTGGGCACCCTCCCCAAGCTCGGGGCCAATACTGTCCATCATAGGCCCTATTAAACTCTCCGGCGAGGAACCCAGCTCACGCAGCAACTTTACGCCGTAGCAGTCAGCCTCCTTTGCCATCACCATAAGCATGTGCTCAGTGCCCACATAGCTCTGCCCCATCACCCGGGCCTTGACAATCGAAAGCTCTAGCAGACGCTTACACCGGGGGGTAAAGTCCTCGGGAGTGAGGCTGGTCTTCGTCCCTTGCCCCACACTCTGGATTATATGACCACGAAAACTCTCGAAGCCTATACTTTTCTGGGTGAGCACGGTGTAGGCGACCCCGCTGCCCTCGTCGAGCATACCCAGAATCAAGTGCTCGCTGCCCACATAGGTGTGTCCAAGAGCACTCGCCTGGCTTATCGCCACGTTGATAGCGTTGTTCGCCTTTTGTGTAAACCCGCTAAAGCGGAACATAGTATCAGTCCTTTCCGGAGGGCTGCGCCGCCAACCTCAAAGCACACTCTAGTTAAGCTTATGCCGGTGCGGCATGACCGTATGGTAGTTGGGGATGGGAATTTCTAAGATTTACTATCAACTACTATTGGCATAGCAACGGAATGTTATTCCAGGTTTTTTGCCTATTTTTAAGCCAGACGCGCAAATTCGTAACCTTTTTTCTCCCAAAAGCATAGGATGGTGCAACACCAATCTAAGGGGGAAAAATCATGTTTGGCGAAAACAACTGCTGGTGGATCATAATCATTCTTCTTGTACTCGTTTGCTGCTGTGGAGGCAAGAACGAGAGGGTCGAATGCCGCGACTTCTGCTGCTAATCAATAACATAGCAAACATGAAGATGTCAGGTACAGCAATGTACCTGACATCAGCGTGTCAAAAAATCCCACAAGCGGTCGGGCATGGCAAGCCCGCTCCTCACGGTAACGCGGGAAATCTGGGGGGTTGTAGGGGCGAACTGCGTTTGCCCGCGGTTTACCGTTGTTCCCTGTCGTTGTAGGGACGGCCATTGGCCGTCCGGGTTTCTAAGGTCAAGTTCCAGGTCAAGGCCTTTAAGTTCAAGGTCTGAATTTTAATTCGCCTGCGGGCGAGAATAGTGTACCGCTCCTGCCGCGGGGGCACTTACTTTTCTTGTCTCGCCAAGAAGAAGTAAGCAAAAGAAAGCGACTGGGGGAGGACCGCGTGTTTCTCGCAAAGGACGCTCGAACACGAACTCCCCCAGACCCCCACTAGTAGGTCAAGGGCAGGTTGGTGGGGACAGTAGATTTGCGAACAGACGATGCAGCTCCGCAGCCGACGTGTTCGTCAGTAACGGCACAGTTAGCGGCAAACACCTCACCGCGAGAATTCCTTACTCTAAACCCGAGCTCGCATAGCGGCTGGGTAAGCTTGCAGGTAGCCAAGGGCTCGAAATCCAAAGCCGTCTACTCTCACCCCTGCCTCTGTTGACAAGCCGGGAGCTCGCGAGAATTACACACGATCAAACGCTCCGGCTCTCGCTCACCTGCCCGTGGAGAGGGGGGCTGGGGGAGTTGTCTGCGGAGCACGTCCTTTGTGCGTAGTCAGACCCGGTTCTCCCCCAGTCGCCTTCTTTTGCTTACTTCTTCTTGGCGAGACAAAGAAAAGTAAGTGCCTCCGCGGCAGGAGCGGTACACTATTCTCGCCCGCAGGTGATTTCATAATTAAGCCCTTGACCTTAACTTCAGCAAACCCAGGGGACGATTGACATCGTCCCCTACAACAGCAGGTTGCGTAAAAGGCACTCCCCCTGCAGCGCGTTGCGCCTGCCCACGGAACCCCCGCCCAAACTATGTTGTATTTCTTAGGCCGACCGTGTACTGTGGCGGCTCGTGTACGGGCCGCCTCAAAATCTATATGCAATCTAGCATATAGTAAAAAATTATGGTATACTGTCCATGTAAATACACATAAGCGAGATATACTTGTTTCACTTCAAAAGAAGAGCGCTTTTAAAGCTGTGGCAAGGTCAGCCGCAGTCAGCGCTTCGCGCTGGAAAGCCCGCGTATACGCCATTAACAGCTCCGCTGCTACACGCTCGTGGAGTGTGTAGCCTTGAAAAATAAAGTGCATTTTTCAAGGCTAACGGCTATAACAACCACACAAAGGAGACCACCCTATGGGATACCAGCTGGAAAGCGCCTTGTGGCGCGGCGTGTTCGCTGTCCCTGGGGCGGTTGTGGACGAGCACCTAAAGCTCTGTGACGAGACCGCACTCAAAGTGCTGCTGCTTATCCTGCGCCGGGGCGACGAAGTCACCCTAGAGGAAATCTCAAATTTTCTGGGCACCGACCCGCAGGCCGTAGAGCAGGCCATCAGCTACTGGACAAAGCTAGGCATCTTAATGGAACCCACACCTGCCCCACCCCAAAGGCCCAATACAAAAGCGCCACCACCAATTGTGGATCCTGCCCCAACCACTCAACCGACATATATGTTGCCAGGCAAAGAACGGCGCAAGCTCACCACCAGGCAGATAAACGAAATGAGCGCGGGAGACGACACTATCGCCTTTTTGCTGCGGGAAGCCCAGATGATAATCGGCAAACCGCTTACCCCGGTGGCCACTGACACTGTCGCTGCGCTCTACAGCTACTACGGCATGAACCCCGAGGTTCTGCTCATGTTGCTGCAATATTGCGTAGGACAAAAGCGGGACAATATGCGCTACATAGAAAAGGTGGCCGCAAGCTGGATCGAGATGGGTATCGACACCCACGAAAAGGCCGAGCGGGAGATTCTTGCAGTGGCTGAGCGTGCCGGGCAGGAGGCCGCCGTCCGCCGGGTGCTGGGTATAAACGACCGCGCGCTTATCAGCAGCGAGCGGGAGTACATAGCCGCCTGGAGCGAGCAGGGCATCCCAAGCGAGCTCATCGGCCTTGCTTACGAGCGTACAATCGAGCAAAAAGGCAAGCTCTCTTTGCCCTACATAAACGGCATCCTCCAAAACTGGAGAGCCAAAGGAATATCCACCCCGGCCGGTGCCTTGCAGGAAATGCGCGCAGGCAAAAAAAACTCCGCCGAAGCCGCAAACCCCAGCAGCCTAGACGAAATGGAACAGATTTATAAGTATGGAGATGTCTGATGGCTAACTACTCGAAGCATATATATGACAAAGCGTGGGCCACCTTGGAAGCCCGCAAAAACCGCGCCCGGGAGACCGCAGCCGCCCGCCGGGCCAAGGTGCGCGCTATGCTGCCCGAAATCGCGGCAATCGAGCGGGAGATGGCCGTACAGGCATCATCCATCGCCAAGATGGTCATCGCCGACCCCGACCGCGCCGAAGAGCGGATCAAAGCCCTTGGCGACGCCAACCTCAGTCTCCAGCGCCGCAGGGAGCGGCTTCTTGCTGAGGCAGGGTACCCCGCCGACTACCTGAGCGAACAATACGAATGCGCCACCTGCCAAGACGCCGGGTTTATCGGCGCAAAAATGTGCAAGTGCATGGCCGGCCTGCTCCGCCAAGAGGCCGCAGCTACCCTTGGCCGCAGCGCACCCATCAAAGACTGCACCTTCGAGAGGTTCTCGCTCGAATACTACGACACCGGTCCGGACGAAACCGGTGTCAGCCTACGGGAACGTATGCGCGACAAGCTCACCTTCTGCCAAGACTGGGCGGCGGATTTTTCCCCGCGTAGCGAGAGTATGCTCCTTGCCGGGCCAACCGGCGTGGGCAAAACGCACCTTTCCCTGGCAATGGCCGGCAGAGTCTCGGAATCCGGCTACAGCGTGGTCTACACCCCCGTCCAGCGGATGATGGACTTCCTGGAAGGCGAAAAATTCGCACGAGATGCCCAGGGCCGGGAGAAATTCTTCGGTGCCACCGATGGCTACCTGGACTGCGACCTGCTCGTCCTAGACGACCTTGGCACCGAGCTCTCCACCGCGTTTACCTCGGCAGCGCTATTCAACATCCTGAACACCCGCCTGGTCGAAGAGCGCCCGACCATCATCAGCACCAACCTGGAGCTCGGCGAAATCAAGGCCCGCTACAGCCAGCGCATAGCCTCCCGGCTTATCTACGGCTACAAAGTGCTGCGCTTCGGCGGCAAGGATATACGGTATATTAAGAAGATGGAGAGGTCGCAGCTGTAGGCTATCTTATGGCTAAAAACAATGGGGCAAACCATTAGTGATAAGTATAACTCGAGGAGGCTCATATGATGTTGCCGACGTGCTGAAGCTCTATAAAATTTACATCGACGGCGAGCATCGCGGCAAAATAAAAATAAACGAGACGGTTGAGTTCCCAGTCGAAAACGGTCGCCGCGAAGTTCTGGCTAAAATAGACTGGCGAAGAAGCGATAGAGAAGACAATTGTTATAGGGTCACCTAGTGTAACACAAACGCGGGGCATGGAATTAATTCCATGCCCCGCGCTGTTCGTTTGTAAAAAAACAATGCCCCGCCGCGCCGTATGATGCCATTTGTAAAACCCGTCTACACGACAGGTGGGTGCCCTCCTTGAGTTTCATGCTCCCTTCGTCCGGCCTAGGCCGGGAGGTCTGCAGTCCGCTACACAGAGCCGGGCTCCCTTTTATACAAAGTGTTGGATTTTATATAAAGCCCATTTACGCGAACACAGCAGGCGCAAGATTTATAACCTGAGTTCCCTGTTAATCTTCAAAATCGAACGCGTCTTTGAGGCGCTCTTTGAAGACCTCGCCAATTCTTTCAAACTCGTCATCGTCCTCAACGGCTTCTAAGACTTCTTCACCGTCTTCTTCCTGCACCACTTTTAAGATAATCAGCTCACCGTTGTCCTCAGCTTCAGGGTCGTCGTCCCCCATAACCGGCACGAGTGCAACGTACTCGCTTCCGTCCGGCTGCTCAACAGAGTCGATTATCTCAAACTCATGCTCTTGCCCGTCCTCGTCAACCAAGGTTATCAGGTCAGCGCCTTCCATCATTTCTTCGCTCATTGTGTCCTCCCGCTTATGCGTCAATATATTTAGCTGATAACATACGCACATTCTATATGATTTTCCCCAATAAGTCAACGGTTATGTCAAATGAGAAAACATTGATTTTGTTCATGAATTATTCACTTGTCATTAACGTTTTGTACTTGTATTTAGTGGGCTCGCTGTTGTATAATACATTTAAGATAAACATAATATGAAAAATTAATATCACTTGCACAACACCCCTGTGAGGGATGCCGGCAAGCTTGGAGGTGGTTCCATTGTACTGTGAAATTGAATGTATAGCGTTCTTTGGGGCCAAGCGCCATCCCCAAACGGTGTAAGTTTGTGCAGTGTTCGCGGAGTTTACCCTCTGTAAAGAAAGGGGGCATAACCCGGAGCGGCCATTCGGCCAGATTAGCAGACTTTGCCGAAAACAAACATGGCGACGCTATAGGCGGATTCAAACATTGTCTACGCTTTATAGTTATAACTTAATATATAAAAACTGAATATTTAGGCTGCGCTCAAATGACTGGGCGCAGTTTTTTTGCCGTAAATGTTGCATATACTGACCACCTGATGTATAATGTCCACTGGAACACGTGGGCATTAATACCATTTTAGTGTTCACCTACAATGTCCACCAATAGTCGTGGACATTATATTTTATTTGATAGTGAGGTTATTGATGTGAAAAAACGCAGAATTTTGACAGTGCTTTTGGCCGGCATACTTTTGCTGGCAGGCTGTGCCGGCGGGCAGCCCACCTCGCCACCGGCAGCTCAACCGGAAGACGTTGAGCCAACCCCAGAAGCAGTACCGGAAGAGCCCGAAGTGCCCGTCACCCCCAGAGAACCCATCGAGCTTATCCAAAACCAGCCGATAGAGCCAGGCGACCACATCGCCGTGATGGAAACCACCATGGGTACCATCAGAATCCGGCTCTTCCCCCAATACACCCCCATAGCCGTTGAGAACTTCATGGGCCTCATCGAAGAAGGCTTTTACGACGGGCGCAACTTCCACCGCGTTATAAGCAACTTTATGATCCAGGGCGGAGCGTACGAGCCCACCGGCATGGGTGGCATGACCATCTTCCGGGATGAAGAGGGCAACCACCAACAGTTCGACAACGAAGTTGTCGACGAGCTCTGGCATTTCCGCGGCGCGCTCAGTATGGCAAACGCCGGCCCGAACACAAACTCGAGCCAGTTTTTCATTGTGCAAAACAGCGACCCGCTCGACGAGGGCACGGCTGACGCCTTGCGCCAACACGGCTTCCCTGAAGAAGTAATCGCACACTACGCCGAAGTCGGCGGCACCCCGCATCTGGATGGACTAAATGGCGTGCACACCGTGTTCGGTCACGTAATCGAAGGCATGGACGTGGTTGACGCCATTGCCGGCGTGGCCACCGACCAGATGGATCGTCCTTTTGAGGATGTGCTTATAACTTCTATGACCCTTGAAGTCGCGGAGTAGTTTCCTTTAAGAGCTTCGTTTCCAAAAAAATGCCACCACGGCGCGGTTTTCCCGCTGTGGTGGCATTCTGATTTATAAAGGCAAACTCTAAAGTTCTTCTTCAAACAAAAGCTCTTCTTCGGCGATAAGCTCTCCCTCTTCGGCCGCGATCAAAGATTCTTCGTCTATTAGCTCTTCTTTCCTCTGGTGAACTTCTTCGGCTGCCGCATGCCCGGGCCTCAGCCCGGGTGTTGACCTGCGCTTTTCTCTGCGCTCTTTCGCTTCGCGCAGCTGGCGCTCGGCCCGCAGGTCGCGGTGCTCCCACCTGAGCAGCTCCTCAAGCGCGGCCATAGAGATAATACTCCTGCTGAGCATGGAGAGCACAACACCCAAGTTGGTGAAGTCCTGCCTGCTCATAGAGCAGTAAAGCTGGTTTGTGATAACCGCAATAGCGGCGTTCAGTTGGCAGGGATCTACCTGTTTCATACACAAACCACCTTTCGAAGACATTAAGCAGAAGGACAGAAGTAAGTAATGGGCCGCTCGCCCTCCCTTGCTTCTGTCTTCCTGTTTTTTTACTTCTTAGAAATAAATAATCACCTTATGTAGGGGACGCACACCATGCGTCCCGCGCATTCACCGCAACTTATCCCTCAAATAGACGTGTCGTGTGTCCCATACAATTTAGCCTAGGCTTTCCACTGCCCTCCTGGCAAAGCTGTTGTCCACCAGGGAATCAAACGGGGCACGCTCGCTCAGCTCCCCCGACTGCTCCATGATGTCCTGCATGCGGTAAAAGGCCTGCGGGCTCATCATTGGGGCGATCGCATACGCCTGGATTCGCTTGTAGTTGGCAATTGCGCTGGCCATTGTTACCGGGTCTGCTTCCGGAAAGAATGGCGCTATCACCTGGGCGGTCTCTTCCGGGGTGTGGGTGTTCACCCATTGCTGCCCCCTTGCAAGGGCATTCGCAAAACCCTGTATAACCTCAGGGTTCTCCCTTATAAAGCTGCCCTGGGCATAATATGCAGTGTATGGCAGCTCCCCTGCCCACTCGCCAATCGAAGTTACAATATAACCCCTGCCTTCAAGCATTATGGTAGAGGCAGTCGGCTCAAAGACGGTTACAAAGTCTGCGGTGCCGCTGAGAAACGCGCCGGTCATAGCCGCGAACTGTATGGTGCTGTCAAAGTCCACGTCCACGCCGGGGGTCAGGCCCGCCTGGCTCACCACATAGGCAAGGGTCATGTAGGGCATACCGCCCCTGCGCCCGGGCAGCAAATGGGCCCCGCGAATGCTCTCCCATTCAAAGTTTGGGTCGGGCTGACGCGCCATTAAGAACGAGCCGTCCCGCTGAGTGAGTTGGGCGAATAGGACCGCGTGGTCTTCCCTGCCCTCGTTAAAAACGTAGATAGCCGCTTCCGGGCCGGAAAGCCCAATGTCAGCCGCGCCCGAGATAATCGCGGTCATAACCCTGTCGGCGCCCTCTGCTGTAACCAGGTCGATGCTCAGCCCCTCGTCCTCAAAGAATCCCAGGGCCAGCGCCACGTACTGAGGTGCATAGAATACCGAGCGGGTAACTTCACTCACCCGGACAGTGCGCAGCTCGCTCCCGCTGCGGCCACCCGTGCATCCGGCGAATATGCTGACCACCAACACCGCCACCATAATCATAGCCGCAACCCGCAGCCACCTTTTGGTTAACTTCATGTCAATTCCTCCTATGTTTGTGTATATTTGGTTCTTCTTTTAATTCCCCTCCTTTGGAGGGGTGCCGCGAAGTGGCGGGGTCGTTGTGCGTGTAGCTACCGCTGTACGAACTTCATAACCTTCTTCTCTAGCAGTGCCACCCCACCGTAAAGCAGGGCCGCCAGCACACCCAGCAATAGCACACTAGTCATCACCAGATCCATCTGGAAAACCTGGCCACCGTAGATAATCAAGTACCCAAGCCCCGCGCGGGAGACCAAGAACTCACCCGCAATAACCCCAACCAGCGAGAGCCCGATGTTTATCTTAAGCGAGCCAAACAGCACCTGCAGGTTGGAAGGGTAGATTATCTTCACAAATGTCTGCCAGCGGGTGGCGCCAAATGTTTTGGCCATCTTGATAAGCTCTTTGTCGGTGGAGGCAAAGCCGCCTAGCATCTCTAGTACGGTTACAATCAGCGAGATTGCCAGAGCCATCACAATTATAGCCTGCATACCTGCCCCCACCCAGACTATGATGACCGGGCCGAGCGCGATTTTTGGCAAAGCGTTCAGCACCACCAGGTAGGGTGCGGCCACACGGGCCAAAAATGGTGACCACCAGAGCGTAAAAGCAATTGCGTTGCCTATAAGAGCGCCCAGCCCGAACCCTACCAGGGTCTCGAAGCAGGTGATGCCCACATGCACAAGCAGCCCGTTACCGCTAAAATTCGCTAGCGTGCGCAGTATGCGGCTGGGCGAGCTCATTATAAAGCTGTCGATAACGCCAAGGCGGGCAAAGACTTCCCAGGCGGCGATAAACAAAACCAGCAGAGCTATCTGGCAGGCGCGCACTTGCAGCTTTTTTCTTTTGCGCCCCGCGAGGTATGCCTCCCGCTCGGCTGAGATCTCCTTGCGCCCCAGCGTAGATATTTTCTTATTCATTCAGATCAAGCTCTTTCCAAATCGTATTGAAGTAGTGGGTAAATCTAGGGTTGGCTCTGCGTTGCAAGGGAGTGGTAAGCTGCCCGCCGGATGCGTCAAGTTCGATTTTATGTATCGACTTGACACGGCCGGGGCGACCGCTCACGACCACAACGCGGTCGGCCATGCTGATTCCCTCCGGGATGTCGTGGGTAACAATTATAGCGGTTTTGCCCACGCTTTTGAGTATTTCAAAGACGTCGTCGGTCACGGCCAGCCTGGTTTGGTAGTCCAGCGCCGAGAAGGCTTCGTCCAGCAACAAGAGCTTGGGCTGGGTGGCCAAGGTGCGGATAAGCGCGGCCCGCTGGCGCATCCCGCCGGATAGCTGAGATGGGTATTTGTCCGCAAACTCCCAAAGACCATAGGTCTGCAGAAGGTCCTCAGCGTAGGCGATGTTCTCTGCCGTCAGCATCCCGCGTATTTCCAGCCCCAGCAACACATTCGAGCGTATGGTGCGCCACTGGAGCAAATTATCCTTTTGGAGCATGTAGCCTATTTTTTCGCTCACTCCCCTAACCTGTTCACCTTCCAGGTAGACTTTGCCGTGTGTGGGGGGCTCAAGCCCGGCTATTATTGAAAGCAGGGTGGACTTTCCGCAGCCGGAAGGCCCTACAATCGCTACCTGCTCGCCTTCCAAGGCGGTAAGGCTAAAGTTTTCGAGCGCTGTCACCTCGCCGTTTTCCGCCTGGTAGACAAGGGATACGTCCTCAAGGCGCAGGATCTCGCGCATACGGCCACCTCCTTAATAAATTCAGATACCTTCAGTATAGTTAAAATTGCGGTTTGAGGTTACGCCAGAGGCGGTTTTCTTTTCTATATACTTGGGCGCCTACCTTGGAGCCCATCTAAATCTATGGACTGCGCGGAGTGTAAAGCGCCGCCCTCTTCCATTTTTAGATAAAATCTGCTAAACTAGGGAACGGTAAAATCGCCATTATTTGGTTAGAGGGAGAAGACAATGAAAAACAGACTTATAGCATCGCTGCTGGTTATTGTAATCGTGCTTGCTACGGCGGGCTGCATAACCAGACGACCAATAGACCCGATAGACGCTCTGGGCAGCGTATGGCCGATGCCGGAGGGCTCAAATATCGCTACTTTGGGGCAAGAGTATGTCTCGGCAGTTCTCTACGGGTACTTTTTTACGGTAAATCATCTTCACTTACAGCAAGACGCGATGGTAAGAGGGCATGTGGATTTAGAATACTTTTGGGAAATTGAGCAAGAGGGCAGCACCGTGCGGCAGATACTGCTGGATGGATCCATGCGCTCTGCCAAAGAGTATACCGGGCTTTACCGGCTGGGGTTTGCGCTCGGAATAACCGAAACCCCGCAGGAAGCCGCCGCCGTGGAGGAGCAAATAGCTGCCCGGCTGGATGAGCTTAGCGGAGACGTAAACCTGTTTACCCAGCTCTACCGCCTCTCCCCCGAGCAGATGAGGGAGGCCGCGCGCAAGCTGAATATTGCCTCCAGCTATTTTAGGCAGGCGATGGACGACATTACATTTGATGAAGAGACCGCCCGTGAGCTGTACGACGCCGACCCTGACGCCTTTGACCTAGTGACTGTCCGTCACGTACTAATCGGCATTAACGAAGAAATGACCGAAACCCAGGTGGAAGTCTCCGGAGACTTTGCCAGGGCGCTACTAGAGCGTGTTGATTATGGAGAGGACATAGGCTCGCTGGCCGCACAGTATTCGGAAGACCCTGGCTCTCGGTTCACCGACGGTGAATATATTTTCCGCCGCGATGGCAGGTTTGCGTCCGAATTTGAGGAGTGGGCCTTTGCCGCCACACCTGGAGACACCGGCATTGTACAGACCGTACACGGATACCACATAATGCAGCTTATGGACCGCACAACCTTTGAGGAGCTGGACGACGCTATCATTGAGCAGCAAGTTCGCGCTATCATCTTCAAAGAGAACCACCAAGCCCTATACGACCTTGTAGACGCGGACGGCTGGGTGTATGACCGAAGGTTGCTAAACATGTTCATAAGCTCTATCTGAGGGTCCACACCCATAAACTAAGCACACCTAAATAACAGCGAGGCTTGTGTATTTAAGTGTTTTTGGTAAATATAATTTGCAAAAACGTTTCATATGGAACGCTATATTTACCTTGAGTTTAGACGCGCAAAAACCCCCGATCTGCGTCAGTCGCAGGTCGGGGGTGATTTTTGGTTTGTGTTTTGTTATTAACGCCTGCGGCCGAGCAGCCGCAGCAGCATGATGAATAGGTTGATAAAGTCTAGGTAAAGCTTGAGCGCACCGATAATCGCAAGTTTGCGCACTTCGTCGCTGTATTCGTCGTAGCCGCTGGCGGTGGCTTGCTGGTAAATCCCCTTGATGTTCTGGGTGTCGTAGGCTATAAGCCCGATGAAGACCAGCACGCCGACAACGGTAATCGCAAGGTCCATCATGGGGTTGCCCAGGAACATATTGAGAAGTGACGCTGCAATAATGCCGATCAGCCCGAAGAATGCCAGCCTGCCAAGTGTGGTCAAATCCTTCTTGGTGACAAAGCCGTAAATCGACATTGTCAGGAATACAAACGTGGTTACCGAGAACGCCAAAATCAGGCTGGGAATGTCATATATCAGCACAAACACCGACATTGTAAGCCCTGTCAGCGCCGAGTATGCCATGAACATCACGGTGGCTGTAGCCGGGCTCATCCTTTGTATCCCCGCGCTTAGGGCGATGACCATTACAAACTGTGCGATAACGACAACAAAGAATCCCGGCCCGCCAAAAACGAGATTCCATACCGCCGGCATGGTCAGTGCAGCCATAGCTGTGACAACTGTAGTCAACAGGCCGACACACATCCAGCCCATGACCTTAGCGAGATAGACAGCACTGCGGGATTCCATCTCCCCTGCGTGTTCTCCATAAGCTGCCCGGTTGTTCTGTCCCGCGCCATACCCACGGTTGTCGTATTCATTTCCGCGGCGATCCATCCCGCCACGCTCGAATTCGCGGTCAAGGTCACGGCCTCCGCGCCCGCCATCTGAGTTTCCGAACATATTGCTCACCCTTTCTATTAAAAACCAAATGCTTGATTGTGCTGTTAGTTATAATATTATATATCAATCGGGACAAAAATACCAGAACCAAATTGTTAACAAATGGCAGACTGGCGCATATGAGTGCGCCGGTCTAGGTGTATTGCTAACCTCCAATAATTAAGTTCCCACCTGTGACAAAGGCTTCGGCGCTCATGAGCATTCCGAGTTTGTAGCCGTGGATTTGGCTTTTTATCGCGGTCAGTTGACTGAGTTCCACCTGTGCCTCCGTATACCGTAGGAAGAGTTCTCTTTCTTCTTGACCAAGTCGCTCTAAGAGCTTATCTTCAGCGCTGGAGATTACCTGCACGACTTCATCATAATGTGGGTCCCTTTCGACAAACTGCACTTGCGGCGATATATTGCCGTAGAAAAATTCTTCGAGTATGCTGTTCATATAGTATAGCCTCCTTTATACTTTATACTTTCGAGATCAATGGTGAACGCATTGTTCTCTCTTATTTCATTTGATTATAGTGTACAATGTGTTCACTTGCCAAGAGATTTTGGGAGGTTTCTGATGATTGGTAATATTCTTAACAAAATAAGGAAATCACAAGGTATTACAGCGCAGCAAATGGCTGACTACTTGAATATCAGCTTGCGCTCTTATCGCTACTTTGAAAGCAACGACAGGCAGCCATCCCTTCAGATGCTTGTCAAAATAGCTAATAAGATGAATGTAACTACAGACTATCTTTTAGGTTGTTCTGATAAGCCAGAGCGGCAATAGGGAAACTTTTGCAGGGGAGTGCCTTTTACGCAACCTACTGCTGTAGGGGCGATTATCAATCGCCCGCGGCTTACCGCAAACCTGTCATTGTAGGGGCCGCGCCCCTGCGCGGCCCGCTAGTTTCCAGTGGCGTTCCATGCGTAGCACTGAACGCTCAAGTTCAAGACCAAATTTAAATCAGCCTGCGGGCTGGGACATTGGTGCCGCTCATGCCGCGGAGGCACTTACTTTTCTTGTCTCGCCAAGAAGAAGTAAGCAAAAGAAGGCGACTGGGGGAGAACCGGGCCTGACTACGCACAAAGGACGTGCTCCGCAGACAACTCCCCCAGACCCCCACTGGTAGGTCAAAGGCAGGTGGGTGTGGGCGGTAGTTGGGTTCTATGGATGATACAGCTCCGCAGCCGACGTG
>WRAV01000043.1 GCA_009780025.1 Oscillospiraceae bacterium
CCCGTGTGTAATTCTCGCGAGTTCCCGGCTTGTCAACAGAGGCACAGTCAACAGCAAACACCTCGCCGCGAGAATTCCTTGCTCTAAACCCGGGCTTGCATAGCGGATGGGGAGGTTTGCGGGCAGATCAACGGACTAGTACAAGGGTAGCGTCTTCCTTATTTTCAACTGTTCACTTTTCAACTTGTGTTGTGTGATGTTGAAAGATTTTACGGTAGCTGGAATTTGGTCTGGGTTATCCACGAGTTTTTAGTTTTAACATAGGAAGTTTCCACGACTGTGTTGAACGTGTGGGTTGGAAGTGTTAAGTATTTTGGAGTTTGCCGATTGTTTCCACTTAGGGTTGTGTGCCAGTTTGGGCCTTTGTTGTCGTAAGAGGTGCAGCGGTATTCACTTTTCCACGGTGCCTACTGCTATTACTATAAATATATAGTTATGCTATGCTAGCTAGCTAAGAGAAGGTAAGGTGTTGAAAGATGAGAATGAGCTGTGAGAGGGCTGCGCTTGTTGAGGCGACCACAAATGTGTCTAGGGTGATTGCTCAGCGGAGTAGTCTGCCGGCACTTGAAGGTGTGCGTCTGCGGGCATATGGTGAGAGCCTTGAGTTGACCGGATACGATATGGAGTCTGGGATTACCACAAGCATTGCGGCCGTTGTTGAGAATGAAGGTGAGATTGTACTGCCCGCCAGGCTGTTTTTGGATATGATAAGGAAGATGAGCGGTGAGCGTGTGCTTGTCCGGGTTGGTGAGCGGTGTTTTACTGAGGTTGAATGTGGCGCAGCTAAGTTTAATATTGTGGGGATTGCGGCCGGGGAGTTCCCGGAGCTGCCGCAGATTGAGCAGGGCGAGGGTGTAAGTTTTCCGCAAGGTGTGCTGCGCTCGATGATTGAGCAGACGCTGTTTGCGGTTGCCAATACGGATTCTAAGCCGGTGCATACCGGGGCACTGTTTGACCTCAGCGAAGGGCTGCTAAATGTGGTAGCGGTTGACGGCTACCGGCTGGCTATGCGAAGTGAAAAGGTCGATACAGACCAGACAATGAAATTTGTTGTGCCGGGCAAACTGCTGGGTGAGGTCGCCAAGCTGCTGAAGGATGATGCGGAAGCTCAGGTCTCGCTTACGGTGAGCAGGCAGCATATAATTTTCGACATTGCCGGGTATATGGTTATAAGCCGGCTGTTAGTGGGCGAGTTTTTGGACTATAAGACCTCGCTGCCGGGGAAAGGAAACTCGGTGGTAAATGTGGCTACTAGGGAGATGATCGAGGGGATTGAGCGCACTTCCCTACTGATATCCGACCGGCTGCGCAGCCCGCTAAAGCTGGTTTTTGGTAAAAATGAAATTGAGATGTCCTGCTCGACCCCGCTTGGCAATAGTTATGACCGGGTTGATTGTGAAATTACCGGAGACGGCGTGGAGATGGGCTTTAATAATAAATATCTGATGGACGCACTAAAGGCGGCCGATACCGACCGGGTGCGGATTGAGATTTCCGGGGCGCTTGCGCCTATTAAGGTTTTGCCGCCGGAGGGCGATGGATTTTTGTTTTTGGTTTTGCCGGTGAGGTTGCGGGGTGATGGGTAATGGTGTCTATAGGTTTGTACTCATAGGTGTGTTGGTTTGATTGTATGGTACGGTGTCAATCGTCTCTCAAACCTAACGCAGTAGGGGCGGGATTTTCCGCCCGCAGTTTACATCGGGCCCCTGGTTTACCCCAACCTAGCGCTGTAGGGTCGGGGTTCCATCCCCGACCGCCAGGGTCAAGGACTTGATTTTAATTCGCCTGCGGGCTGAGGCTAATGTACCGCTCGTGCTGCGGAGGCACTTACTTTGCACAAAGGACGTGCTACGCAGACAACTCCCCCAGACCCCCTCTCCACGGGCAGGTTAGCAAAAACCAGAGCGTTTGCTCGTGTGTAATTCTCACGAGCTCCCGGTTTGTTAACAGAAGTAGAGGTGTCTCTTAGGAGATTGGGTTTTTGTAGGGACGGATTGTGCTTAGAGGTTTGGTCAAAGGGTTGTAAGGAGGGAACGTATATGCAGCAAATAGCTATCACGACGGAATTTATTAAGCTTGACAGTTTTCTTAAACTGGCCGGTGTCGCTGACAGCGGTGGACAGTCTAAGGTTCTTATAAAGGATGGAGAGGTTTTGGTTGATGGCCAGGAGTGCACCATGCGCGGGAAAAAGCTTTATCCCGGTGCGCGGGTGCAGGTAGCTGGAAATATATACGAAGTGGTTGGGTCTTAATGGAAGTTACGAGGCTTAGGGGTGAGGGGTTCAGAAATTTGCGGGAGCTTGATTTTTCCCCGGGTGTAGGTGTCAATATTATTCATGGGGAGAATGTGCAGGGCAAGACCAATCTGCTAGAGGCTCTTTGGCTGTTTTGTGGTGCCAAAAGTTTTAGATTTGGCAAAGAGAGCGAGCTTGTTGAGTTTGAGCGGGAACGGCTGCGGCTTGACCTCGACTTTGTTTCGGAGGGACGGGAGCAGTCTGCCGCTATTGAGGTAAGCGAGGATGGTAAGGTCGCTTTTCTTAATGAAGTGCGGCTGGAAAGGATGGCTGAGCTTTCGAGTATATTCAGGGTTGTGATGTTCTCGCCAGACCATCTTGAGCTTATCAAGCAGGGGCCGGTGCAGCGCAGGAAGTTTATTGACCAGGCGCTCACACAGGTTTACCCAAAATACGGCGAGGTTCTTAGCGGGTACGATAGAATCCTGCGGCAGCGAGGGGTTTTGCTCAGCGATTTGCGATCTTGTTCGCAACCTAACACTTCTTTGGATGTGTGGGACGAGGCGCTGGTGGACTACGGTGGTTACCTTGCCTGGATGAGGCTGCGGTATATAAGCAAGCTGGTGCGGTACGCGGTGGAGATTTACGCCGAGCTTTCGGGTGGGAAGGAGCGGTTTTCGGCAAGCTATATCTGCGGGAGCGGTAAGTTGAGTGTCGATTGGGGCCGCAAAGAGATAACTAAACACTTCGCGAAGGTGCTCGCGGACAGCCGGAAAGATGATATTCGCCTTAAGCGCACTAATAAAGGCCCGCACCGGGACGATATTGATATAATGCTGGATGGCCAGAGCGTGCGGCAGTATGGCTCGCAGGGGCAGCAGAGAAGCTGTGTGCTGGCCCTAAAATTCGCCGAGTGTAGGATTTTGGAGGAGATGTCCGGCGAGCCGCCGATAGTGCTGCTGGACGACGTGATGAGCGAGCTGGACGAGTCGCGCAGGAAGTTTTTGCTTGGGCACCTCAGCCGCAACCAAGTGTTTATAACTTGTTGTGAGCCCGAGGCGGTGAGTGCGGCAACTGAGGCAAAGACTTTTGAAATGAAGGCCGGGTTGCTGGGGAAAATGGTTGCGACAGCATAAAGGTCGCTAAATTAATGAGGAGCGTTTATGTATCTTTTCTTGGGACAGGAGACCGTGGTGAGCACTCGGGATATTATTGGGGTGTTTGATTTGGATAAGACATCGACTTCGGCGGAGACCAAGAGGTTTTTGAGCGCGTCCCAAAAGCAAGGACGGATTGTCGACGTTTCGCCTGGGGAGCTGCCAACCAGCTTTGTGGTCTGTGAGCGCGGTGGTGTGTCGCGGGTTTACCTCAGCCAGATATCAGCGGGGACGCTCAAAAAGAGGATTACTGAGTATTAAAGCGTGTTTTTAAGCCACAATTTTTTTACTAGCTACTTTGCGCAGAATACCTGATAATACACAAAGTATTGCCTGTATTATTTATACGAAATGATGGGCAAATTTGCACCACTCTTAGGAAGGGAGAACGCCATGGAGCAGCTGCGGGAAGGCAAGCGGTATACCTACGCTGATTACTGCACTTGGGACAACAGCGAGCGTTGGGAGCTTATTGACGGTGTGGCGTATGCTATGGCGCCTGGGGCAAGTGAGGGGCACCAGGAAATTAGCTTTGAACTCTCACGGCTTTTTGGCAATTTGTTGAAAAGCAAGCCATGTAAAGCCTTTGCAGCACCGTTTGATGTTCGCTTGAGTGCGGATGGCGATGACGACACAGTTGTGCAGCCGGATTTGTTGGTTGTTTGTGACCGCTCTAAGCTGGACGGAAAATCATGCAACGGCCCACCGGACTTGGTAATTGAGATTCTGTCGCCTTCGAGTGTAAGCCGGGACAAGTGGGTTAAATTCAACCTCTACCAGCGGTCTGGTGTGCGAGAGTACTGGATTGTGGACCCGGACTCAAAGACTGTGATGGTTCACACACTGGAGGATGGCCGATACATGACCAGCGCCTATGGCGGCAGCGAGAGCGTACCTGTTGGAGTTTTGGAGGGTTGCGTGATCGAGCTTGGCGATGTTTTTGTGTAAGATAATTAGCAGGGAGGGCTCGTAGTGGAACAGCTGCGAAAGGATAAGCGGTACACCTACACCGATTACTGCACTTGGGATGACAGCGAGCGTTGGGAGCTTATTGACGGTGTGCCATACACTATGTCGCCTGCGCCAAGGCCGGGACACCAAAGTATCAGCGGTGAAATTCACAGGCAGTTGGCAAACTTTTTAAAGGGTAAGCCTTGCAAATTGTTTATTGCGCCGTTTGATGTTCGGTTGGATGTTGACGGAGAGGACGATACAGTAGTGCAGCCTGATCTTGTGGTTATTTGTGACCGGAGATAAGATTGACGACAAGGGCTGCAAAGGCGCGCCGGATATGGTGGTTGAGATTCTCTCGCCTTCCACTACACAACGAGACGTGGTGGTAAAGTTCCAGCTGTATTTGAGGGCCGGTGTGCGGGAGTACTGGATAGTGGATCCGGATAATAATACGGTACAGGTGTACACATTGCGGGATGGGCTGTATGTTGCCCAGGCGTTTGCGGATAAAGATATTGTATCGGTTGGGGTTTTGCCCGGATGTGATATTACGCTTTGTGATGTTTTTGAGGAAATTTAAACATAGATAGCAGATTAGCGTAAAAGAGGAGTAGCCAAATGATAGACAACCCGGAGATAATGTCTTACGACGAGAGTAATATTCAGGTGCTGGAGGGGCTTGAGGCTGTGCGCAAACGCCCCGGAATGTACATTGGCTCGACCGGGCCGCGCGGGCTTCACCACTTGGTGTATGAGATTGTGGACAACTCCATCGACGAGGCGCTGGCCGGCTTTTGCGACTCGATTGACGTGCGGATACTGCCAGGCAATATAATAAAGGTCTCGGACAACGGGCGCGGAATCCCCACAGGGATACACCCTAAGATGGGAATCTCTACCTTGACGGTGGTGTTTACTGTGCTGCACGCCGGCGGTAAGTTTGGCGGCGGTGGGTACAATGTTTCCGGAGGGCTGCACGGGGTGGGCGCCTCTGTTGTCAACGCGCTTTCTGAGTGGCTGGAAGTTGAAGTCTGTGACGGCGAGAGCCGCTTTTACCAGCGGTACGAGCGCGGGGAGCCCACCGGTGAAGTCGAGCAGATGGCGAGTGACTGCGCCCGCGGAACCAGTATCGCTTTTAGGCCGGACGACACGATTTTTGAAGAGATTGAGTTCGACTATGTCACTCTGCTGGATCGGCTGCGGGAGCAGGCGTTCTTGAATGCTGGAGTTGCGATTACTATAACCGATGAGCGGGAGAGCGAGCCCGTGCAGACCAAGCTCCAGTACGAGGGCGGTATAATCAGCTTTGTCGAGCATATACACACCCGCAAGCAGGTGCAGACGGTACACCCGGATGTTATATACCTGACTGCCAAGGGTGAGAGCGCGAAGGGCGACGCTATCTCGGCGGAAGTGGCCATGCAGTACAACGACAGCTACAATGCGCTGCTGCTCTCGTTTGCGAATAATATCCACACGGGCGAGGGCGGTACCCATGAGCTTGGGTTCAAGAACGGGCTTACCCGGTCGATGAACGACTACGCCCGCGGTAAGGGTATACTCAAAGAGAAGGACCAAAACCTGAGCGGCGAGGACGTGCGCGAGGGCATCACCGCTATAGTGTCGGTTAAGCTGCAGGACGCGCAGTTTGAAGGGCAGACCAAGGGCAAGCTTGGCAACACCGAGATGCGCGGGCTGGTGGAAGGGCTTATCTACGACAAGCTGACCACTTACTTTGAAGAGCAGCCGGGGATTGCCAAGGCAATACTTGAAAAGTCGCTGCAGGCCTCGCGGGCCCGGGAAGCGGCCAGGAAGGCCCGGGATATGACCCGGCGCAAGTCGGCGCTGGAGAGCGCTTCTCTGCCGGGCAAACTGGCTGATTGTATTAATAAAGACAACATAACGACCGAGATCTATATTGTTGAGGGAGACAGTGCGGGCGGCTCGGCCAAGGCCGGGCGGGATCGGAACTTCCAGGCGATTTTGCCGCTTTGGGGAAAGATGCTCAATGTTGAGAAGAGCCGGCTGGATAAAGTGTACGGCAACGACAAGCTGATGCCAGTTATAACCGCGCTGGGCTGTGGAATGGGCGAAGAGGTTGATCTTGAGCGGCTGCGGTATGGCAAAGTTATTATAATGGCGGATGCGGACGTGGACGGGTCGCATATACGTACCCTGCTGCTGACCTTCTTCTTTAGGTTTATGACGCCACTGGTTAAGGCGGGGCATATTTACATCGCGCAGCCGCCGCTGTATAAGCTCAGCAAGGGCAAGGATGTGCGCTACGCTTACAAAGACAGTGAGCGCGACCGGCTGATTAAAGAGATGAACCCGGAGGGTAAGTCGAAGATTGAGATTCAGCGGTATAAGGGTCTTGGTGAGATGAACGCAGACCAGCTCTGGGATACGACCATGAACCCGGAGAACCGGTTTATCCAGCAGGTGAACATGCCGGACGCGGCGGCGGCTGATGAGGTGTTTACGATTCTTATGGGTGATAAGGTGCAGCCGAGACGGGAGTTTATTGAGCTGAATGCAAGGAAGGTAAGGAATTTGGATGTGTAGCCAGCGTGACGCTGGGCCTTACGGGACTTCGCATCATGGAGTTTTATGTTTCCGGTGCATGCACGGGGTTCCACCCTCGACCGGCATATCTTGGTAAGGAGGATTTTATGGAACAGCCAAGGAATGAGCGGCGGTATACGTATGCCGATTATTGCACGTGGGATGACGGAGAGCGATGGGAGCTGATAGACGGGGTAGCTTATATGTTAGCCGCGCCCAGCGAGAAGCACCAGAGGGTCTCAATGAATTTTACAGAACAGTTTTTGAGTCTGTTGAGTAGTAATGGAAGACTATATGCCGCGCCATTCGATGTGCGGCTGGATGCGGACGGAGAAGACGATACAGTTGTGCAGCCCGACCTTGTGATTATTTGCGACCGCAGCAAGATTGACGAGAAGGGGTGCAAGGGTGCGCCGGATTTGGTAATTGAGATTCTTTCGCCGTCTAATACTCGGTATGATATGTGGGTAAAGTTCCACAAGTATATGCGGGCTGGGGTGCGGGAGTATTGGATGGTTAACCCTGACGATGGAGGGGTTATGGTGTGCATGGTGCGCGAGGGCGAGTTTTTGACCGCTATGTACGACAAGACTGACACCGTGCCGGTGGGGGTTCTGCCCGGGTGCGAGATTGATTTAGAGAACGTTTTTGAGGACATGTAGGGGCGGACTTTAGTTGACCCGTGAATGTTAGAGCCAGGTTTATAAAAATGACGTAACGAGGCGGTAACCTAATGCAGATACATGAGAACGAGCGGATTATACACCGGGATATAAGGGAGGAGATGGAGGAGTCGTTTTTGGCTTACTCCATGTCTGTTATTGTGTCGCGGGCGTTGCCGGATGTGCGCGACGGACTAAAGCCCGTGCACCGGCGGATTTTGTACACCATGTACGAGCTGGGGCTCTCGCCGGAAAAGGCGTACCGCAAATGCGCCGGTACGGTGGGCGACGTGCTGGCGAAATACCACCCCCACGGGGATGGGTCGGTTTACGATGCACTGGTACGGCTTGCGCAGGACTTCTCGTTGCGGTACCCGCTGGTTGACGGGCACGGCAACTTTGGCTCAGTGGACGGAGACCCGGCGGCGGCTTACAGGTACACTGAGGCCAAGATGAGCCGGCTTTCTACCTTTATGCTCAGCGATATTGAGAAAGAGACGGTGGACTTTGCCCCAAACTTTGACGATAGGCTGCTTGAGCCCAAGGTGCTGCCGGCCAGGTTCCCGAACTTGCTGGTCAATGGCAGTATGGGTATCGCGGTTGGTATGGCGACTAATATTCCGCCGCATAACCTGCGGGAAGTGATTGACGGTGTCTTTGCGATTATTGATAACCCGGAGATTACGCTGGATGAACTTATGGAGCATATTCCGGGGCCCGACTTCCCTACCGGCGGTATTATTATGGGGCGCGCGGGGATCCGCAGTGCCTATGGCACCGGGCGGGGCAAAGTTGTGGTTCGCGCCAAGTGTGAGATCGTTGAGCGTGAGAACGGGCGGGAGCGGATTGTAGTCACTGAGCTTCCGTATACAGTCAACAAGGCGCGGCTGATAGAGCACATAGCCGAGTTGGTCAAGGACAAACGGATTGAGACGATCTCGAATATAGCCGACCACTCCGACCGGGACGGCATGGAGATCGTAATTGACTTAAAGAGAGACGCGAACGCGCAGGTCACGCTTAACCAGCTGTACAGCTACACCCAGCTGCAGAACAGCGAGGGCGTTATCATGCTTGCGCTGGACAAGGGGCAGCCCAAGGTTATGGCCCTGCGGGAGATGCTCGACCAATATATCGGGTTTCAGTCCGAGGTTGTGCGGCGCAGGACGGCGTATGATCTGCGCAAAGCCAAAGAGCGCGCGCATATTCTGGACGGGCTGCTGATTGCCCAGGACAACATAGATGAAGTTATAGATATTTTCCGGACATCGCAGAGCACTGGTGAGGCCAAGGACCGGCTGATTGCGCGTTTTGCACTGACTGACGAGCAGGCAAATGCCATTGCGCAGATGACCCTCTCCCGCCTGACCGGTCTGGAGAGGCAAAAGCTTGAAGACGAGCTTGCCGAGCTGCGGATTAAGATTGCCGAGTGGGAGGCCATACTGGCCGACGAGGCTAAGGTGCTGGCGATAATCAAGGAGGAACTTGGGGTTATCCGCGACAAGTATGGGGATGAGCGCCGAACTGAGATTACGGCAGTGATGGGCGAAGTCGACATTGAAGACCTTATACCGGTGGAGGATAGGGTGATTACCCTGACCCATTACGGATACCTTAAGGCCCAGTCTCTGGATGTTTACAAGACACAGCGCCGCGGCGGCCGCGGAGTAACTGGCATGACCCAGCGGGAAGAGGACGTGGTGGACGAGCTGTTTATTGCGTCGACGCATGATTATATCATGTTCTTTACGAATATGGGGCGGTGCTTTAGGCTGAAGACTTATGAGATTGGCGAGAGCAGCCGGACAGCCAAGGGGACCAACGCTGTCAATCTGCTGGCGCTCTCACCCGGCGAGAAGATTGCTGCCATGATAAAGGTGAGCGACTTTGATGAGGACAAGTACCTCGTTATGATGACTGCTAACGGTATTATTAAACGTACCCATATGAGGCTGTACAAGAACGTGCGGCGCAGCGGACTGAACGCTATCCATATGGACGAGGGTGACCAGCTCTGTGGTGTGCGGGTGACCGGTGGGGACAGCCAGCTATTGGTGGCTACCCAAAAGGGTATGGCAATCCGGTTTGTTGAGAGCGACGCAAGGCCTCTGGGTCGGACAGCGCGCGGAGTTAAGGCTATCACTTTGAGCGCCGGTGACCGTGTTGTCGATTTTGCGCGGGTGCGGGATGACGGCTCGGTGCTGCTAACCGTCTCTGTTGACGGCAAGGGGCGCAAGACGCCGGTAGATGAGTTCCGGTTGCAGTCGCGCGGAGGCAAGGGTATTCGTAACTACCGCGGAGAAGTGGCCGGGGTCAAGATGGTTGGCGAGGGTGACGATGTCTTCCTTATCTCGGATGATGGTGTGATTATTCGCATTAGCGCCGATGAGATTGCGGCGCAGTCCCGGTATGGGTCTGGAGTGCGGGTTATGCGCTTGGATGGATCGCGCAGGATTGTGACATTGGCGCGGGCGCCTAAGGAAGAGGAGAATGGGGGCTCGGAAGAGACAGAGAACAAGGAGAGCGACAATGCGCAAGAGACGGATTTATCTTGACACGTCGGTGATAAGCTACCTTAGGCAGGCAGACGCACCAGAGTTGATGATGGATACGCTGGAGTTCTGAGAGCTGCTGAGGATGGGCAGATATGACGTTGTTATTTCTGAAGTTGTGGTAAATGAGCTGTCCAAATGCCGGGAGCCGAAACAAACTGAAATGTTTGCTTTTCTCAGTGAAATTGAGTATACTAGTGTCACAGTGGTCGGGAATTTGGAAGTAATAGCTCTAGTCGACGAGATAGAAAGACTTTGTATACTGCCGCCAAAATGCGAGGCCGACCGCGCGCATATCGCCGCTGCTATCCATAGCGGATGTAGCACTATTGTCTCCTGGAATTTTAAGCATATGGTAAATGTCAAGGTCATTGACGGGGTGCGTATGATTTGCTTGGCTAATCATTTTGGCCCGATAGATATTTACACACCCACCACATTACTCGAAAGGAGATTGCAAGATGGACAATCAGAGTTTTGGCGTGGATGATATTCGCCGAATACGTGATGAGGCAGCTCTCCGGTACGAGGGCATGACCACAGAGGAAATCATGAAAGACATAAGCGAAGGAGCAAAAGAGGGATACGCGATTTTAGAGCGATTGAAGAGAGAGAGAGAAGAGCGAGAAAAAGCGAAGCGGCAGGGTGCGTAACCCCTGCCGCTTGACCTTTTATGCCCATTGGTTTACAATAAGTGGGTGAATGTGAGGTGTTGTACCATGAAGATAGCGCCATCGATTCTTTCTGCGGACTTTGCACGGTTGGGTCAGGAAGCCGCGGCTATGCAGGATGCCGGGGCCGACTGGCTCCACCTGGATGTGATGGACGGTGACTTTGTGCCCAACATAACTTTTGGGCCGCCGGTAATAACGTCGTTGCGTCCGTATACGAGTATCACGTTTGACGCGCATTTGATGATTAGGCAGCCGCACAAATACATTGAGCAAACTATTGCGGCGGGGGCGGATATCGTCACGTTTCACCTGGAGGCGGATAGCCCTGTCAGGGAGACCATAGCACAGATACGGGCTGGTGGAGTGAGGGCTGGGATTTCTGTTTCGCCGGATACCCCGGCCAGCGCGGTTTTTGATTACCTGGAGCTGGTGGATATGGTGCTGGTGATGACCGTGTATCCGGGATTTGGTGGGCAGAAGTTTATGCCTGAGATGCTGCCAAAAATTAGCGGCATTCGCGAGCGGGCCGCGCAGCTGAACCTAAAGCTGGATATTCAGGTAGATGGCGGGATTACTAAGGATACTATCGCAGAGTGTGCGGTGGCCGGAGCCAATGTGTTCGTGGCGGGGTCGGCGCTGTTCGGGAAGCAGGATTATGCGGCGGCGGTTGCGGAGATGCGGGCTGCTGCGGAGTTCTAATGTTAGACGTTTTGTTATTTTTTGTGTATATGGTTGGGCGGGTATGGAACCCCGCACCTACAACGCCAAATGTATGGGGAATGCCGGGCGGCCTGTGAATCATTTTGCGCCCTCTATGTTTGCCAGTGTTTCGAGGGCGTTGTCGGCGGTGAGCAGTTGCCAGTGTTCTTCTATGTGGGCTGTGAGCACGCTGCCCTCCCCTACCAGGCGGGCGTATTCGCGCAGGAAGCTGACAGACGGGCCCTCGCCAAAGTCCAGGGGGTAGATAATCAGGCGGTAGCTGCGGCCCCGTGTGTACAGGCAGCTCTTGAGTATGCGATGACGGAAGAGCGCGTAAGCCCTCCGGCCGGCGGCGAGCAGGGTCTCGATGTCCTCGAAGGCGAAGACGACCGGGGTTGGGCCGGGCAGGAAGCTGCCGCCGGAGTCCAGTTGGCCGGTGGTGAGCTTGGTGTAGTATATGACGCAGCCACCCTCTTCGCGCGGGTAGATCTCTATATACAGTTTTGCGCTGCGTGGGGAAAAGCCGGCGGCTTCCCGGCCTCTGGCGATGAGATCGATGAGAACTTGGCGGGTGCGCTCGTCCTTGTGGTCGAGGTCTTTGTATTCTAGGGCAAGGCCGGCGAGGTCATTGGCTGTTAGGTCGACTTTTAGTTTGTCTGGGCCGATTAGGGTGAAATCCATGATGTGGCCCCCTTTGTTAGATGGCGATTGATGTACGGGCCTGTAGGGGACGCACACCCGGGCGTCCCGCAAATTTATAGCAAAGCTATCGATTGTTATAACGGGACTCCCGGGTGTGCGTCCCCTACGATTGATTTTTTAGGGGGTATACGTATGCCGATATTCCAAAAGGGGCTGGTGCTGGAACAGCACAAAGAGCCGGCTATGAGCGGCCCGATAATCCGCTTTGTCAACCCCCAAAGTGACCACCAAGAGATTGAGATTACAAAGCTTGCCGCAGGTGGCGAGCAGCAAGCCATAATAGAAGTAGCCCGCCTGGCTGAAATAGTCGACGAGCGGGATGGGCGCCCCCTATACAAAATGCTGGAGAGGGCACTTGATAGTACAGACATGGTGATTGCCGACGCGGTGGACGACGAACCGTATATCTCGAGCAGGTTGGGGCCGCTACTGGCGTTTAGAGAAGACGTGGCGGCCGGGCTCGACCTCTGTTGCCGGGTGGGTAGCTGCGAGCAAAAGGGAATAATGGCCTACAAGATGATAGCCGATACCGAGACCCGTATTCCCCGCAGTATTGAGGGGATTAGAGTGACCAAGGTGCGGGGTGGGTACCCCACAACCCAGCAGACCCGGCTAAAGAATTTCCCTGAGGGGAAGAAGCTGGTGGTGGGCGCGGGAGCGCTTATTCATCTGGCGAGGGCGGTCAGGCTGCGCAAGGTGCAGACCAGTACCTTTGTAACCGTGGCCGGCAACTGTATTACCAACCCCATGAACCTGGAAGTCTCGGTGGGAATGACTGTAATGCAAGTGCTTGAGCGCTGTGGGCTGAGCGAGACCCCGACCAGGATAGTCTGCGGGGGCTCGATGACCGGGATTGCTATTATAGACGCCGAACACACAGGCGTGACATATACCACCAAGGCCATATTGGCCGTGCGCGAAGACAAGTGGGACATGCACTACAACTGTATAAGCTGCGGGCGGTGCGTTCAGCTCTGCCCGGCGGGGCTGAACCCTATGTATATCCACCGGTTGATGGGGCGCGGGCGCGCTGCCGGGCTGGGGGATTACGACCCGCAGCTCTGCATCGGGTGCGGGACTTGCAGCTATATCTGCCCGTCTAAGCTGGAGGTGGCGGATAGCGTTAGAAGGGCAAAAGGTAGTTGACGCTGTAGGGGCAGGGTTCCATCCCTGCCCGGGCTTCAATGCGGCGATGGTTTGTATAGGCGGGCGGATTGCCATTCGCACCTACAAATCCAGATTTATCGTAGGCGGTCGGGCATGGAAGCCCGACCCTACAAAAATGTCGAAAATTAAGGGAGGTATGCCCTTTGAAATTAGATTCCCACCCCGCGCCGCATATACGGGTGGCGGGGTCTACCCGCGGGGTTATGTGGGACTGTGCCTTTGCGTTGAGCTTTTTATACGCAATGGCGATATATTACCACGGGCCGCGGGCTTTTGCTTTGGGGGCTTGGGCGGCGGTCTGTTGCCTGGTTTTTGATAGGCTGTGCAGCAGAGCACTTGGCAAACGGCACGATCGGCGGGACGTCTCGGCGGTAGTTACCGGGCTTATTCTGCCGCTGATGATGCCGGCATCTATTCCATACCTTGTGGTGGCAATTGCCTGCGCATTCGCGATATTTGTGGCCAAGGCGCCATTTGGCGGCACCGGGCACAATGTGTTTAACCCGGCAGCGGCTGGGTTCTCGTTCGTGGCGTTTTTGTTTGGGGGACTGCTGTTTACCTATCCGCCGCCGACTATGGTTCTGCCGGTTTTGGGGCAGATAGAATTTACCGCGCCGGTATCCCCCGCTTTTGTAATGATGGTTGGCGGTACGCCGGGGCATGATGTGCTAGATATGATTTTGGGCAACTACCCAGGGCCGATGGGCGGCACTAATATCTTAATACTGCTGGCGTGTCTTTTATACCTGGTTTTTCGCGGGACAGTGCGGTGGGCGGTACCGGTCAGTTTTTTTGTGTCGGTGTCGGTGCTTGCACTGCTCTTCCCAAGAGGGCCGGCTACCGGGCTTGCTTCAGTCGGGTTTGAGCTGGCTACCGGGCTTGTGCTCTTTGGCGGGATATTCTTGCTGGGGGACCCGGTGACCACGCCGGTGCGCGTGCCGACAAAGATAGCCTTTGGGGCTGCGACCGGGGTTATGGTTATGCTGTTCAGGCATTTTGGCAACATGGAAGAGCAGATAGCCTACGCCATACTGCTGATGAACGCGAGTGTCTGGGCGTTTGATCGGGTGGGCGAAAAGTTTGCAGCAAAGATGAGGAGGCGGCGCCGTGAAGCTGAACTTGAAGCCGAGCGAGATAAAACGATACCGAAAAAAGCATAAGCTGTTGAGCAGCCGGGTCTGGAAGAACCCGGTGGGAGCCCTGGGGCTTGACCTGCCTTTCTTGATAGTGACCTCGATTAGCTTGCAGGCTGCGACGACAATCTCTACCCAGATGGCGATGATTCACTTTGGGACTGTGATAACGGCGATCGCGCTCTGCCGTTTTATTCCACGGTGGAGCAGAGTGCTGATTTACCCGCTGGTTTCCACCCTGATTATGCTGGTGGCTGGGCGGTGGCTGGGCGGTATCTTCCCGATGGTGAGCGAGATGATGGGGATGTATATCTACCTGATGGCGGTCAACTCGATGACTTTTGCGGCTGCTGTGTCGATTGAGTCCAGAGACAAGATTTACCCGGTGGTGGCCCGGGCGGTCAAGAGCGTGGCCGGGTTTGTGATTGCCATGTTCGTGGTCTCGCTGATGCGGGAGTACCTGGGGTCGGGAGCCGCGTGGGGTCGTGCGATGCCGCATTTAATCAGCTTAGACGGGGTTCACGTGCCGTTTTTTGGGTTTATTCTGCTGGGGTTTTTGCTGGCGGGGACGCGGCTTTTGAGCAAGGTGTCGCAGGGTGCGGCGCTTATAGAGCAAGCGCGTAGAGATGAGATTTACGCGGAGATGGATATGTAGGGTACTATGTCAATCGTCCCGGTTAATCCCACACACGCTCGTTGTCGGGGCGACTTTAAATCGCTTGTGGTTTACCGCAGACTTGCTCGCAGTAGGGGCCGCACCCCTGTGCGGCCCGCCTCTCCCCACGAGCCC
>WRAV01000044.1 GCA_009780025.1 Oscillospiraceae bacterium
AAAATGCTTTATTAACTGCCTGAATTTTGCCTCCGAAATTCTTGAGCGGTGTACGTACTTGTTTTTCATTGGCTTGACACCCTTTCACAGCTTACATTGCTTCGCTGTGCTAGTCAAGCCCCTAAACATATAAAACAGGAATGACCCCGGAAGAGGTGCCTGGGTGAATTCTAAAAAACGGAGGGTTAAGCATGAACTGTCTAAAAAAATATCCGATGGCGGCGGGTGAGGAAAAGCTGAGTATGGAGCTCACCAGCATGGAGGTTGTTGACGAGTTCGACGATATTCGCTATACTACATATGGGGTAAGGGTAACGGATGAAGAAGGCGGCGTAATTTTTGCGGCGCTAGACGTGGACACAAGGCGCGAATATGTTCAGCAGTTTGTAGAGCTCTGTGTGCGCTTTGAAGCCCGAGTCATTCACCTGCCCGACATATTGGAAGACTACTTGGCTTAGCTGCTTGCGGGCCAAAAGGAGCGAATGCAGGCTTGAAGTGTCCATTTTGTTTTTACGGTGAGAGCAAGGTTATAGATTCTCGCCCGACTGACGAGGGGGCGAAAATCCGCCGTCGCCGGGAGTGCCTGAGCTGCGAGAAGCGATTCACCAGCTATGAGGTAGTTGAAACAGCACCGATAATGGTGGTGAAAAAGGACAAAACCCGTCAGTCATTTGACCGGGGCAAGTTACTGGGCGGGCTTATGCGCGCCTGTGAAAAACGGTCGATCTCGGTCGCTGAGCTGGAAGAAACAGTGGACGCGATCCAGACTGAAATACTTAACACGATGGACAGGGAAGTGCCCTCCTCCAAAATAGGGGAACTGGCCATGGAGCAGCTAAAGGGAATCGACGAAGTGGCTTATGTTCGCTTTGCCTCGGTTTACCGGGAGTTTAAGGACGTGAACTCGTTTATGGACGAGCTTAAGGATATACTGAAGGCTAGGAAGTAGCTCGCGCCGCAAGACGCAAAAAACACAAAGAGAGCGTTGGCAACAACTGGAAATTTCCGTGTTTGCTGCCAACGCTCTATTTTTTAGTTACGACCTAACAAATTTCGAACTCAAACAGCTTCCAGGCTAGTGTTACTAACTTCAAACTGTTCAGACGATGGCTTATTGTTGCATCCTATGCAGAGGGGGACAATATACCATTTGTTGCTACCGTGTGCTTTCTTGACGTGAGCCCCAACCTCGGCGCTTTTTATGCAACCACTTACAGAGCAATAGGAAAATTTCCTACCTTGCTTAGCTTCCCACCATGCTTTCCATGATGCGTGTTCTTTAGGGGTATTCTTGGTTGTGCCGTTCAAGTTTTTAACTTCTGTCATTTGCTTAACTCCTTATGTTATATTTACAAAAGGAATACAGGTCTCGCCTCACTTGTCCTTTCTACGAGTGAAGATCATATTGCAAATGGCACATCCTTGTGATATAATGTGTATTCTGGCTAGCGGAAGTGCTTATGTGCTTACACTAGTGGCGAGAACGATGGTAGTGACAATACCATCGTTTTTTGCTTGTATGCCTTTTTTTGATGTCTTTGCCAACGCAGTTCAGAGGAGGTACCTAGAGTACCTCCTCTGAAAGTCTGCCTCTAGTACATTCCGCCCATGCCGCCGCCGGGGGGCGCTGCTGGCGGAGTCTCTTCTTTGATGTCGGTTACCAGGGACTCGGTTGTGAGCACCATTGCGGCGACCGAAGCGGCGTTCTGCAAAGCAGAGCGAGTTACTTTGGCGGGGTCAACGATACCGATTTCTATCATGTCGCCGTAGTCTTCGTTCTGTGCGTCAAAGCCGTAGCCGACCTTCTTCTTGGCAACAATCTTGTCGAGGATAACAGAGCCCTCGAGCCCCGCGTTAGCGGCGATCTGGCGGACAGGCTCCTCGAGCGCGCGGCGGACAATGCGTGCGCCAGTGTTGAGGTCGCCCTTAGTGGATGCGACAACTTTGTCAACTGCGGGCATAACGTCGACCAGTGCGGTGCCGCCGCCGGGTACGATGCCTTCTTCGACAGCTGCCTTGGTGGCCGCGAGAGCATCCTCGATGCGCAGTTTCTTTTCTTTCATCTCGATTTCGGTGGCGGCGCCAACTTTGATGACGGCAACGCCTCCGCTCAACTTGGCAAGGCGCTCTTGGAGCTTCTCCTTGTCGAAGTCGCTGGTGGAAAGTTCGCACTCGGAGCGGATTTGCTTTTTCCGGTCGTCAATGGCGGATTTTTTGCCCATGCCGTCGACGATGATGGTGTTCTCTTTTTGCACCTTGACTTGAGCGGCGCGGCCCAGTTGCTCAATGGTGGCATCTTTGAGCTCGAGGCCGAGCTCTTCGGTGATGACTTCGCCGCCGGTGAGGATAGCGATGTCCTTGAGCATTTCTTTGCGGCGGTCACCAAAGCCGGGAGCTTTAACGGCTACGCAGGTGAACGTGCCGCGCAGACGGTTGAGGATAAGGGTGGAGAGCGCTTCGCCTTCGATGTCCTCGGCGATGATGACCAGCTTTTTGCCCGACTGTACGATTTGCTCGAGCAGGGGCAGCAGATCTTGGATTGTGGAGATTTTTTTGTCGGTGATAAGGATGAAGGCGTCGTCGATAACGGCTTCCATTTTTTCGGTGTCGGTGACCATGTAGGGGGTGATGTAGCCGCGGTCAAACTGCATACCTTCCACCAGGTCGGTGTAAGTTTCGGCGGTTTTGCTCTCTTCAACAGTAATAACGCCCTCGGCGGTTACTTTATCCATGGCCTCCGCGATCAGCTTACCGATGATTTCGTCGCCGGAAGATACGGTTGCAACGCGAGCGATGTCGCCGGTGCCGGCAACTTTCTTGGAGTTCTTCTTGATGCCCTCGACAGCGGCGTCAACTGCCTGCTGGATGCCGCGCTTAACATTCATAGGGGAAGCGCCTGCGGCCACGTTCTTCATGCCCTCGCGCACGAGAGCTTGGGCCAGCAGAATAGCGGTTGTGGTGCCGTCACCAGCTACGTCGTTGGTCTTAACGGCGACTTCTTTTACCAGCTGGGCGCCCATGTTTTCAAAGGCTTCCTCGAGCTCGATTTCCTTGGCGATGGTAACGCCGTCATTAGTGATGAGAGGGGAGCCGAATTTTTTGTCCAGCACAACGTTGCGGCCCTTGGGGCCCAGGGTTACCTTGACGGTATCGGCAAGCTTGTCGATACCGATTTGCATGGTTTTTCTGGCGTCCTCGCCGTAGATGATTTGCTTTGCCATATTCTAAACTCTGCCTTTCGTATCGTTATAGTGTTCTTAATTATTCAACAATCGCTAAGATGTCGCTTTGGCGGACGATGGTGTACTCTACGTTGTCCAGCTTTACCTCGGTGCCGGAGTATTTGCTGACAAGGACTTTGTCGCCCTTTTCAACGGTCATGTCTACGTCTTTGCCGTCTACCAGCCCGCCGGGGCCAACTTCGACAACCTCTGCGATAGAGGGCTTTTCTTTGGCTGCTCCAGCCAAGATAATGCCGCTCTTTGTGGTTTCTTCGGCCTCCATCATTTTGATGACGACTCTGTCTGCCAACGGTTTGATTATCATACCTGCATCCTCCTTAAAATTTTGAACTGGCCGGGTGTGCAGCAGTTTGGAGTCGGCGAATTGCCGCCTCGACCACTAGCACTCCGTGCCATTGAGTGCTAAATACAATTCTACCCATTTTTTTATAAAAAGCAAGAGCAAAAAACGGAAAAACGGTAACTTTATAGTTTTTTAACAAATTGTACATTTTTAGTGGCTAATTATGTGGGGTAGGTGGCAAAACTAGCGCCCCGCCGAAATAAGGCGGGGCGGCGTAGTTAATCCAAAGTCGCCAGTCTAGCTCACTTCGGTAGAGGCCAACAGGGTGCCGTCCGGGCCGTGGAACTCTCCGATTATGCTGGGGGATTCTACTCCCATGTCTACCATGGCGGGGAGCAACTCGGCAAATGCGCCTTCTAGTTCGGGAAGGAGCACGTTTATAACGATGTCTTCATCAAACCCATTTTCAGGGGAAAACTCCGAAATATGGAACACATACGCTATGGCACTTTCTCCCCTAGCTGCAACTGTGACTGTCATAAACCCGCCCATATCTTGCTGCATATCTGCGGCGAAGATTCGGTGGTTTTGCAAAAGAATGTCGATCGGGGATATCTCGCTTAGTGTGAGGTTGTCGCCCTCGACGTCCGCCCCGAATTCGTGGTTGCCAATCAGCCTACCGTCTACCCCGAGGAACTCAAGGAGCACTCTTGGCTCGGCTATGCCATCCTCTTCCATGTCCAGCATTAAAAGCGAGGTGGCCGGGGAAAGTAAGTTGGTCATTAGCTGTATAAGCTCAGGCTCCTCCGCTTGTGCGTTTTCAGCGCTCATCACGATTGCTAGGATGTTTTCCCCGCGGGCCTCAACCGATACGGAAAAATCATCGCCCAGTGCGGTAAGTTGCGCGCCGAGGTCACGGTTTGCGCGCTCCGCGATTTCCTGCAAAATATCTTCGGGTGAGAGCGAAGGGGAAGGGCTCGCACAGGCTGACAAGATGAGGATGGCAACCAATATTAGCGAGATACACAATCTGCGAGACGACTTCATTTTTCAGCTCTCCTCTTTTAGAAAAAGATATTTAAACGAAGCGCGTCCCCAAATGAAATGGGGACGCGCAGTGGCTACAGTCACCGGCCACTGGCGCGCCGGAAAGGGATCTATACCTAAGTGGTTTCTTAGCTTTCTATGCTGTCGATAAGGGTGCCGTCTACTCCGAAGAATTCAGCGACCATTCTTGGGTTTTCGATGCCTTCATACTCGAGGCCGTCCAGAAGCATTGGGAATATGGAGGAGAGCATGGTCATAACGAGTTGTATAACCTCGGGATCCTCGACTTCTTCGTCTTCAGCTACCATAACGAATGCGAGAGTGTTTTCTCCGCGAGCTTCAACGTTTATAGAGATAGGCAGGTCGCCCATAGCGGCAAACATTGCGCCCATTTCCTCGTTGGCCTCATCGGCGATTTCTTGCAAAATGCCTGCGTTTGACGGGGCATTGTTTTCTTCCTGCTCTTGCTCGTCATCTTGCTCGTCTTGGCCGTTATTGTCTTCGGTTTGCTCGACAGCGGGTGGAGCTGCGTTTCCTGCGGGGGCGGGGCTGGAGGAAACGCAGGCCGAAAGGGCGAGAACGATAACCAACAACAGGGTAAGACACAGTTTGCGAGATAGCTTCATTTTACAGTACTCCTCTTTTCTTTGTAAATAATTTGGGGGTAAGTTTTTAAGATACCTGTATTCACAGCTCAAGGTGTCGTCTTGGCGGGGCTTATCGCCCTTCTGTGTTAATTTTTTGGAATACACACTAAGAACTTGTATTCAATACTCAAGCCGCCCACGAGCCGACGATTTTTCCGCTATGCTTCGTCAATTTTCCTTGGAATGCACAAAGCATTCCTGCAAAAAAATTCCTTGCCTAGCGAAAAAATCGCTTCGGCTCGTGGGCAACTCTCGTTATTGAATACAGGTTCTAAGTATTCCCCCGAAAAACTTCCTTAGTATGGCGAAATAATTCCTTGCCAATCTTGATGTCTTCAGCTATGTGAATACAGGTTCTTCTTCCACATTACCCAAACAAAACGCGCCCCCAACGCCTGGGAACGCGAAGTGGCTGCGGCCATTGGCCGCTGGCGCGCCAGAAGGGACTCGAACCCCTGGCCTACTGCTTAGAAGGCAGTTGCTCTATCCTGCTGAGCTACTGGCGCAATTTTTAGGAGATGGAAGTAGCGGACTGGGGATTTTTGGTATCCTTGCACTCTACTTACTAGTCTCACAACAACACACCCCATTATAGAAGCTAAAACCCAAGATGTCAAGACATAAACTAAGAATAGCGCTGCTTGCATTTTTTGTTGAATGTTGATAAGATAATAGGGGAAAATTCTACTACAAGAAGGAGCGTGTTGTTGAAATGGCACTGGTAACAACCAAAAAGATGTTCGAGGATGCGTACAAAGGCAAGTACGCCATAGGCGCGTTCAACGTAAACAACATGGAAATTGTCCAGGGGATAACAGAGGCGGCCAAAGAGCAAAACGCGCCGCTTATCCTGCAAGTGAGCTCGGGGGCGCGTAAATACGCCAACCACACTTACTTGATGAAGCTAATTGAGGCTGCGGTTATTGAAACCGACCTGCCGATAGCTGTCCACCTTGACCATGGGAACAGCTTTGAGCTCTGCAAAAGCTGTATAGACGGCGGATTTACATCGGTTATGATTGACGGCTCGCACCATACTTTTGAAGAGAACATTGCTCTTACAAAGCAGGTGGTAGAGTACGCGCACGCAAAGGGTGTTACCGTTGAGGGTGAGCTTGGCCGCTTAGCCGGAGTTGAAGACGATGTAAACGTCTCGGCGGAAGACGCCTCTTACACCCGCCCAGAAGAAGTACAGGAATTTGTTGAGCGCACAGGCGTGGATTCGCTGGCGATTGCTATCGGTACCAGCCACGGCGCGTTTAAGTTTAAGCCCGGCCAAACCCCCAAGCTTCGCTTTGACATCCTTGAAGAAATTGAGCGGCTGTTGCCCGGGTTCCCGATTGTGCTGCATGGAGCTTCCTCGGTTATACCCGAGTACGTCAAGATGGTTAACGAGAACGGCGGCCAAATGCCCGATGCCATTGGCATTCCCGAAGATATGCTGCGCAAAGCGGCCTCTATGGCGGTTTGCAAAATCAACATCGACTCCGATCTGCGCCTTGCCATGACCGGCGTGCTGCGCAAGCATTTTGCGGACAACCCCTCACACTTCGACCCCCGCCAGTACCTTGCACCGGCGAGAGATGCCATTAAAGAGATGGTGGCGCACAAAATTACTACTGTACTGGGTTGCAACGGCAAAGCGTAGCAGTGGCTGAAAAGTAGGGATTAGAAAATAGCAAATGATGGATATTATACGCGAAGTATACAATCTCGACAACATTACAAGTGTAGGGGTTTGTGACTTTGCTGAGGCGGGGCCGCTTTTGGATGTGCGTGCCAAAAGCAGGCTGCCTCGCGACTGCGCCAGTATTATAGTTTGTGCGTTACCTTACTACTCCGGCGACTACCCCGGGCGCAATGTAGCGCGATACGCTGTTTGTGACGATTATCATCTGACCTGCGGCGGGTTGCTCGGGGAGGTTGCCGGAGAGTTGGGCCGGCGCTTTCCCGAGCACGCTTTTGTGCCGTTTATTGATGTTTCCCCTATCCGGGAGGTGAAGGCCGCGCGCCTTGCAGGCCTGGGGGTGATTGGTCTGCACGGCCAGCTGATAACGCCGCAGTGGGGTCCCTGGGTATTCATTGGGTGTGTAGTAACTGACCTACGGCTCGCGACTCAGTGGCCAAAGGGCGGCAACTACGCGCTCTGCACCACAGAGTCGCGGCTCATCGATACTTGTTTGGAGTGTGAGGCCTGTCTGTCCGCCTGCCCGACAGGTGCACTTAGTCGAAATGGTTTGCGCCGGGAGCTTTGCCGTTCCGGTATTACGCAGAAAAAGGGCGCGCTCACCTCTTGGGAGGAAGAGCAGGTGAGAGCGGGCAAAATGGTCTGGGGTTGCGATATTTGTCTTGAAGCTTGCCCAATGGGTAAGAACCCAGCCATTACGCCACTGGAGTGCTTAAAGCGCGGCCCACTGCCAATACTTACGAGGGAGAACCTGGGACAAGCCCTTGCACGGAAGGCTTATAGCTACCGGGGCAGGGGGGTGCTTGAGCGCAATTTGGAGCTGCTTGGCGGCTAAGAACTATAAGAAGCTGTGGTCAATACTCGAACCGCCCCCGAGCCGGCGATTTTTTCGCTATGCGTCGTCAATTTTTCTTGGAATGCACAAAGCATTCCTGCAAAAAAATTCCTTGCCTAACGAAAAAAATCGCTTCGGCTCGTGGGCAATTCTCGTTATTGACCACAGCTTCTAAGGAGAGCTCCGCTATGACAATCAATGAAAAACTGCTCAGCGACTGTTTAGACGACATAATCGGCAAGAAGCATGTTTTCAGTGCGGCGCTAAAGGTTGAAAGCGGTGATAGGTCTTTTGCGTGGGCAGGTGCGCGTGGCGATATGAAGACCGACAGTAAATATTTTATCGCGAGTGTAACGAAGCTATATGTCACAGCGGTTGTTATGTCTTTAGTTGAAGAGCAAAAATTAAGCCTTGATGAGAAGGTCGCAGGCTACCTGCCCGGTCATTATCTGGAAAAGCTTCATGTTTTGAAGGGTGTGGACTACTGCGGCGAAATAACAATTAGGCATCTTATTTCAAACACCTCTGGGTTGCCGGATTACTTTACTCATAAAGAGCGCGGTGAGCCTGCCGCCGCCGACTTGCTGCTACAGGGTAGGGATGAATCGTGGGAGCTTGAAAAAACGCTTGAGAATATGAAGAAGATGACGCCGCAGTTTGCTCCGGGCAAAAAGGGCAAGGCGGCGTATTCAGATACGAACTACCAACTTCTAGGTAAAATTATTGAAATTGTGACAGAGAAAAGTATCGGCGAAGTGTTTAAGAAGTATATCTTTGATAAGCTTGGCCTTTGTGATACTTACTTGTTCAGTGATATTGACGATATAGAACCGGTCGGTTTTTACTATAGGGATAAGCGGCTGTGGTTGCCAAAGTATATGGCGTCGGTGTCTGTTGAAGGCGGCATTGTTTCCACAGTGGATGAAGTTATGGTTTTTTTGAAAGAGTTTTTCGGCGGGCGGTTTTTTTCGAAGGGAAGAATCGAAGAGCTGAAAGTGTGGAATTTGATCCTTCCGCCGCCCGGTCTGTTTTATTTTGGGGTCGGGCTGGAGAAGGCTCCCACGCCGCGCATTGTTTCGCTCAGAAAGCCAATTAACGAGATATTGGGCTTTTGGGGGCAGACCGGCTCGTTCGCGTGGTACAACCCCGACACCGATTTGTACTTTAGCGGGACAACGAACCAGGTTAACGGGTCGGGGCATAGAGCGGTGATGAAGGCTATTATCAAAATAATTAAGTCTGCGTTATAACGGTATTCACTAAAGTCTGACACCAAAAGGATGTGCCCAAATGAGCTTATCCTCAGTTGAGCTAAAAGAGTTTGCCACCAGCGTCGGAGCAACGGGTTGCGGCGTTGCGAGTGTCGACCGCTTTGAAGACGCGCCTGAAGGTTTTTCGCCGAAAGATGTATACAGCAAATGCCGCAGTGTTGTGGTTGTATTCAGGTCGATGCCGTCTGGGGCAATACTGGCGGAAAACCCTGTCCCGTACTCACACGCCTCATTCAAAATGTATGAGGAGATAGACCGCTTATCGATGGAGCTGTTACGCTTTTGCGAGAGCAGGGGAGTAAACGGCGTTATAATTCCCCCTCAAGTTCCATATTTGCACTGGGACGAAGAGAAGCTCCATGGAAGGGGGATCATATCGCTCAAGCACGCCGCAGTCAAAGCCGGGCTTGGCATCATAGGTAAGAGCACTATTTTTATCAACAGAGATTATGGCAACATGGTTTACTTAGGTGCTATTTTGATTGACGCGCAGCTGGAGTCGGATTCTTTGGTAACAGATTTGGCGTGTCCGCCGGGCTGTAACATATGCGTTAAAAGCTGTGCCCAGCAAGCGATATTGGACGGAACCGTGAACCAAAAGCTTTGCCGTGAGGGCTCGTTTTTCAAAGCCGGGCGGGGTTGGGATATATATAACTGCAATGCCTGCCGGAGACTGTGCCCGCTGCGATTGGGCAGCAGAGGCTAAGTATAACACCAAAAGGATGTGCACCATGGACAACCACGCGATCACAACAGAAACTCTCCCGCCCGAGCAATACCCGGAATACGAAACCTTCATCCGCTCGCACCCACAAGGCAACATCATGCAGAGCGTTTTGTGGCACGGCGTTAAGAGCGGCTGGGCCCACGAGGTCGTAGTTTGTCGTAACAAAAGCGGCGATATTATTGGCGGGATGAGCGTGCTTATCCAACAGGTGCCGCTGGTTGGGGTTTCTCTGCTATACGCGCCCAGAGGGCCGGTCTGCGATCTGCACGATAAGAGTATATTGACTGCGCTGAAAAATGGCGCGGACGACTTAGCCCAGCGGCACAAAGGCTACATCTTCAAGATGGACCCGGACATCGGTGTGGACGACCACGACTTTACCACAATAGCGGGAGAGTTAGGCTTTAAGACTTTTTTGGGTGGGGACGGCTTCGAAACTATACAGCCGCGTTTCAACTACCGCGTATATTTGAACGGGCGCAGCGAGGATGAGCTGCTGGCCGGGCTTACACAGAAGGCCAGATATAACGTTAGGGTGGCGCAGAGGCACGGGGTGGAGATTAAGATTATGGGCAGAGAAGCCCTTGATGACTTCGCCCGTTTAATGGAAGTGACCGGCAAGCGCGACGGTTTTTCGGTGCGACCGCGCAGCTACTTTGAGGGTATGCTAGACGCTCTGGGGGGCGACGGCCGACTCTACATGGCCTACTATCAGGGCCAGGCGGTGGCCGGGGCGGTAACCTCGAACTATGCCGGCAAGTGCTGCTACCTTTACGGTGCGTCCGACAACAACTACCGCAATATGATGCCCACTTACCTCATCCAGTGGGAGATGATGCGCTGGGCGGCCCAGACCGGCTGCAGTGTCTACGACTTCCAGGGGGTGTCGGGTAACCTGAGCGAGGAGAACAACCCGTTATACGGGCTCTACCGCTTCAAGAAGGGGTTTGGTGGCCAGGTAGACGAAGGGCCGGGTGAGTTCGATTATGTGTATATGCCGCTGCGGGCTAAGCTGGTGGGTGTGCTGATTAAGCTGAATGAGTGGGTACGGGGGTTGCGCAGGAGATTGCGGGGCGGGTGATTGCGATTGAGTGAGCACTGTGCAGTGTTGAGGCGGGCTCGTGCATTGCCAATGAAGCTATAGAGCGCGACACCGAGCATATGAACCTATGGTTTGGACAACCGCACTGGACACTTAACAAAAGCAACGCGCTATTTGAGGAAGTTCCCGGCTCGACCGGGGGAAAAAGGAGGGCCAAAATGGGAAGCTTGTTTCAAGCCGCTCTAACATACGCGAGCTCCGGCACCTCCCGCTTCCACATGCCGGGGCACAAGGGTGTTGGGCTGCCGTACCCGGGTTTTGGCGACATCGCTCGACTCGACCTCACCGAGATAGCGGGGCTGGACAGTCTTTATACCGCTGACGGCGTAATCCGCGAGGCCGAGCGGGCTTATGCTGAGCTGTATGGCGCCAGAGACAGCTTCCTCAGTGCGGGGGGCTCTACCCTTTGCATACAGGCGATGCTTGCACTGGCTCTAAGCCCGGGAGATACGCTGCTTATCACCCGCGGGGCACATGTAGCGGCGGTCAACTCTATGGCCTTGCTGGATTTGCACCCCGAGTGGATTCTGCCAGATACTGACCACGAGACCGGGCTCAGTTTACCTGTCACTCCGCAACAGGTGGCCAAGGGATTGGAGGCGCACCCACAGGCAAGGGCTGTCTACATCACATCCCCGACCTTTTTTGGGGCGATGGCCGATATTCAGGAGATAGCGCGGGTTTGCAAGGGGTTTAGCGTCCCGCTGCTGGTGGACAACGCCCACGGTGCGCACTTGTCGTTTTTTTCGCCAAACCGGCACCCTATGGCCCAGGGCGCGGATTTCTGCTGCGACTCTCTGCACAAGACGCTGCCGGTGCTGACTGGGGGGGCGCTCTTGCACATGTCCCGGGGCGATTGCGAAGGTCGCGCCCGGGAAAAGCTCAGCTTGTTCGGCTCGACCAGCCCCAGTTACCTAATCATGTGCAGTATGGACGGCGCACTCGACTACCTGCGCACCCCAAAAGCCGGTGAAGAGATGCGCGAGGCGGCAGCGCGGCTTGCGGATATAAAGCAAAAAGCCAGGGCGATTGGGTATCTTATATCCAAGGGTGAAGGCGATCCGATCCGACTTACCTTGAGTGCGGTTCCGCTGGGGTATACCGGCGAGCAACTGGGTGAGTATTTGCGCGGGCAGAAGATCGAGCCCGAGTATGCTGCCGGCGGGTACTGCGTGCTGATGGCCGGCCCATTCAACTCTCGGGAGGACTTTGGCCGGCTGGAGCAAGCGCTGGAAACCCTGCCCGCTCGCCAGCCAATACAGAAACGGCAGCTTGAACTGACCTTGCCGGAGCGCGTACTCTCGGTGCGGGAGGCCGTGTTTGCCCCGCGCACTACCCTGCCGGTGGAAGACGTGGTGGGAAAGGTTGCCGGAAGCCTTGTCGCCCCCTGTCCGCCGGGGATAGCCCTGGTAAGCGCAGGGGAGCTCATAGACGAACAAACGGCGCGTCTCCTAAAAAACTATGGAATATCGCAGGTAAATGTGCTAAAATGGTAGTTGGGAATTGGTAGAAACGGTTACGGGCCGGTCGGCTTCTGCCGCCTTGTCAAACGTACTGTCAATTCCGGATTCCCATTTTTCAACTACCGCTAGGGGGTTTGGCATGAAACTTGTTGTAGCAATCGTCAGCGGAGAGGACAGCTCCAAGGTGTCCGGTGCGCTTACCAAAGAGGGCTTTTTTGTCACCAAGCTGGCCACATCGGGCGGTTTTTTGGCGGCGGGAAATACCACGTTTATAGTCGGCACCGAGGACGAAAAGGTTCCCAGTCTTATAGAAATCCTCAAGAGCAATTGCAGCACTCGCAAGCAGACAAAACCTTCTACCGGCAGTTTGGGGCTAGGAATGTTTTCGGCAGCGCCAATTGAGGTGCAGCTGGGTGGTGCCACTGTCTTTGTGCTGGACATTGAGCAATTCCACAAACTATGAGCGGCGAACTGCCGCTGGCACGTTGCGTAGAGACCTTTGAGGGAACCGAGCAAACACCGCCTGCGCCCTCATGTGGGGTTGCTGCAGCACCTAACTCTTTGGTGCAGAGCTCGGAAGGGTCGCTTGTTGGCTTTGGAATAGAGAGCTGCGGCCTTCCCCACGCCATTTTGATTGAGTGCCCAGACGAAGACAAGGCCGATGGCCTTGCTCGGAAGTTGGCAGCCGCCCAGCTTTGCTCGGGCCCAGAGAAAGTGCGCCCATGCGGGCAGTGTGTCAGCTGCGAAAAGGTAGAAAAGGGCATCCATCCCGATTTGCAGAGCTATCTGGGCGAGGGCAAAAGCCTGGCTATATCGGTGGACAAGGTCCGGCAGATAAGGGCGCAGGCGTATATTCTGCCCGGGGAGAGCGAGCGTAAAGTCCTGCTTTTGCGCGGTGTGCAGACAATGCTGGCCCCGGCACAGAACGCCCTGCTAAAAATCCTGGAAGAGCCGCCGGCCAGCGCAGTTTTTATCCTGACCACGACCAACCGCTTTTCCCTGCTTGAGACCGTGCGCTCCAGGGTGCGGGTAATCAGTCTTGAGAGCGAAGATGCTCACGAGGCCCCCGAGCACATAGAGTGTGCACAGGAGATTATCGAGCTGCTGAGTAGGGGAGAGGAAGCACGGGTGCTCGCCTGTTTTGCAAAGTACGAGAAGGACAAGCTCGGTGTTATCCAAATGCTGACCGCGCTTAGGGGCTGTCTGACCCGGTATATGATAGCGGGTGGCTATAAAGGCGGGGGCGCTCCGCTGAGCCCTCACCGGCTCTGGGACTTTGCTGCAGTGACAGAGGACGCTTTAGCCGACGCCGAGAGCAATGTAGGTGGCCTGCTGCTGGGATGCTCTATCTGTGCCAGGATGTTTGAAGCCAGCGAAATGCCGTAAGGTATAACAATATATTATTTTATAATTCCTAACTTCTAGCAACTATTGGGAGGAAACATGGCTGAAATTATAGGTGTGCGATTCAAGAGTGTGGGCAAGGTATATTATTTCGATCCCGGTGGGCATACAGTCCGCAAAGGCGACAACGTTATAGTTGAAACTACACGGGGAATTGAGTGCGGCGAGGTAATACTCCCCAACCGCGAGGTGGAGGATAAGCAGATAACCGCGCCGCTAAAAAAGATGCTTAGGCCGGCAAGCGAACAGGATTTGGAATCGACCCGGAAGAACCGGGAAAAAGAAGCGCACGCCCTTAAAGTCTGCCAGGAAAAGGTGCGTGCCCACAAGCTGGATATGAAGCTGATTGACGTTGAGTACACTTTTGACAATAGCAAAGTGCTATTTTACTTCACGGCGGATGGACGGGTGGACTTCAGGGAACTGGTAAAAGATTTAGCGTCGGTGCTCAAAACCCGTATAGAGCTGCGCCAGATCGGTGTGCGCGACGAAGCTAAAATGCTTGGCGGCTTGGGCATTTGCGGCAGGCCGTTCTGTTGCAGTACGTTTCTGGGGGAATTTCAGCCGGTATCTATCAAAATGGCCAAAGAACAGGGGCTCTCGCTTAACCCGGCCAAAATTTCGGGCACTTGTGGGCGGCTGATGTGCTGCCTCAAATATGAACAGGCCGCATACGAAGACTTGATTAAAACAACTCCAAAAGTTGGGAGCTGTGTACAAACGCCAGAGGGCAGGGGTACAGTCAGCGAGGTAAGCCTTATGACAGGCAACCTGAAAGTAATGTTGGACAAACACCAAAACGGCGTTTTGAGCGTTTTCCACAAAGATAAAGTGCAGCCTTTCAAAGAGGCGCGCGGGCAGCAGAAGCCCGCAGAGTAGGCAGACGCGCGATTATACAAAAAACTTTTAATTTCATCTTGATTTTTCACCGTATTATGGTACAATAGGATGAAATCTAACGGGAGGTTATTTACATGGCATATTTTATTACCGAAGACTGCATTAGCTGTGGTGCTTGCGAAGCTGACTGTCCTACCGACGCGATTTCTGAGGGAGATGGCAAGTTTGTGATTGACGCTGCCGGCTGCATTGATTGCGGTGCATGTGTCGACTCTTGCCCTGTGGATGCGATTAAACCACCACAATAACCCAACGAGCAGCGATAAGACGTCAAAAAACGATTGGCATGGCCGCTCTAGCGCGGCTATGCCAATGTTTTCGGGAACTTGATTCTGTGCTGTGCCTAGGCTTGTTTATTTAGTTGGAGGGTTACCGAAGTGGTCATAACGGGGCGGTCTTGAAAACCGTTTGAGGGCAACCTCACAAGAGTTCGAATCTCTTACCCTCCGCCAGTACGGATAGTCATAAGGGCCATAGCCCTACTTTTGTTTGGCTATATCGGATACCATAGAAAACAGGTTGTGTTTACACAGCCTGTTTTCTATTTTCTTTGCCAAAAGATTTGTGCAGCTTCTTACGCATTTCAACGTCCGGCAAATCGACTTCCCCGATGAAGTTGAA
>WRAV01000045.1 GCA_009780025.1 Oscillospiraceae bacterium
CTATAACTGCAAACAGAATTACCATTCAGTATGTAAGCACCGGCCATACCAGCGGCACAGTTCCCTCAAGCCACTTTGTATATACCCCAGGTGTTGAACAGCTGCGGCACCACAACATGACAAAGACGGGGCATACATTTGCGGGTTGGCGAGCCTCTACTGATAACATAGTATATCTGCCAGGGCGAGATATCACCTTCAATGGCAGCGGCACAATAACTTTTACCGCCGTTTGGCAGCCTGTTAATCCGCCAACGCCAACTCTCACGATATTGCCGACAACAAATTGGACGATTCCGGCGGCGGGGGGGACAAGAGATGTTCAGGCCTGGACAAATCAACCGCGTGTCATCGTAAGACGACCTACATGGATGAACCCCACCGTGTTCATTACCCCCAGTTCTGGCGCGAACCAAGCATTCAGGCTTTCTGCTCCTGCCAATAACACAGGGGCGACGCGAACCGGGACAATTGAGGTTATTGCCACTGATACAGACCGAACCTTTGAATTAATACGGAGTTTTACTGTCTCGCAGGCGGCTAGCGCATCGAACAATATTCCGGTAACCGGTGTAGCAGTGCACCCAGCATCTGTGAATTTGCAGGTGAATCAAACGCGCACATTAACGGCGACAGTTCTGCCCATCAACGCAACCAACCGGTTTGTCACATGGACGTCCAGTAACAACCTTGTGGCAACGGTTGATAACAATGGTGTAGTTACCGCTAGAAGTAACGGAACCGCGATAATTACAGTCAGAGCCGGCAACGGGCAGTTTAGTGATACTAGCATCATTAACGTTACACACCCTCATAATACCGATAGACGCGTAAGCATTAGAATGTATTACCATCAGACATTCCGGAATGAGTTCCCGGGGAATTATGCATCGACTGCAAATGCAATTATAGCAAATTCCGGCAGGGCATTTGCACACCAATTTAATATACACCTTATTACACATACCGGGCAAAACATCCCTATAACCGCTACCATGCATATGGATTTGTGCCCTCATGGACATAGTTCCCAGTGCGGCCCACATTGCGGTTTTCCGCTCCATACTGATGGCACTAGGAATATAAACGATTTCCATAATAGTATTTTTAGCAGGCAAACAGACTTGGGTATTGCAGCAGTTAGTGCAGAACTGACCTGCCATCGTCTTAATAATGGTACGGTATGGGGTATGGGTCACGTATCTTGGCGAACAAGTCTAAATGACTTTAGGGCAACCGTGCCGCCAAATTATCTAAACATTCCTAATGCAGATACATACAATGTCAGGCTTTTGCAACACGAACTATCTCATAATTTTGGCGTTCCAGATCATAACTGCGTACCTGGAGAACCTTGCGTCATGCGTCTTAATTTTTTTGATAATCCTAACTTTAACACTCCAAACATTTGGTGCTCTCGCTGCGCGGGTATTATAAGAAATAACAGAAACATACAATGGCCTTAGAACATTGATTATACATCGAGTTTACACTAAAAGAAAGGACTAAATGATAATGAAGAGAATATTATCAATGCTTATATGCACGCTTATGGCTATTACATTATTTGCCAGTTGCACCATCGAAGAGCCTAGAAGCAACATTCCATCACCTACTGGCCCACCACCGGGAGTGGGTTTTGATTCCATCGAAGAATTTCATAATTTTTTGCTTGCCGTCAGGGCGCACGCAAGCGGCGGAGCCATAACGCGTGGTATGGGAGAACAAGAAATAACGGACTTGCAAGTTGCGGTAGATATTTTGGAATTACACGAAATGAATCGCCATTATATGCCGTCGTGGCTGCCGGAAGGATTTAGGTTGCGGAGTGGTGTAGGTGCTACCAATTGGTCTGTTGGGTATATCTTTGTTACAGACCACTATGATCCTCACAAAAGCGTGGATTTTCTTACACAGCACGAACACACATTGAATAACATGATTATTTTTTCATGGACAATAGCATATGACTACACGGCAGAGCAATTTAGAACTATTTATGTTGAACGGTTTAATCTTATGCCTGTTGATGGGGTTCAAGGTTTGTATTTTACAGACTTTGGGGCATACCCATTTGTTATTGATCTTGTGAGAAGCTATTATTGGCTGCAAGACAACTTTGTGTTTAGGCTCGATGTGCCGCTATGGGTAATAGGTGAATATGCCCTGCAAAACACCGGCCATGGCAGGGCAGACGTGGGCGACAGCTTTGCAGAGCTGGTTATGAGTTCCGCGCTTGCGGTGGAGCTTGTAGACGGCGAATACTACGTAGAGCCGACAGGCATAGAGATAGTCGCCACTGAAGGGGACGTAGCGGTAGGCGAGGAGCTTGAGCTGACAGCGAATGTCTCACCGGCCAACACCACCATAAATGCGGTAATCTGGAGCTCGAGCGACAGCAGTGTCGCGGTTGTATCGCAGGACGGCGTTGTAACAAGGGTCGGCGAAGGGAGCGCGACCATCACCGCAAGGTCACTGGTCAACAGCGACATAAGAGCAACGTTTGAGCTGGGTAGCACAGGCGCGGCGGAAATCATCCTAAACAAAACAATGGCAACTGTTCCTGTAGGCGATACTCTTACACTTATCGCGACAGTTACCCCCACTGACAGCGCGGTAACCTGGACTTCCAGCGATGAAAGTGTTGCGACGGTAGATTCTTCCGGTATCGTAACCGCAGTTGGCGTGGGCACGGCGACTATAACAGCAGCTACGGCGGACGGTCTGTATGCAGCGTGCGAGGTGTTCGTAGTTAGCGCCAGTGTACTTCCCGGCGATGTCAACGGCGATGGTGTGGTTGACTTTTTAGATTTTCTGGTGCTGATTTACTACCTCGATAATGGAAGAGCTCCGGAGGGTGTTCAGTTTATAAGAGAAAACGCTGACCTTAATGGTGACGGCGTAATTGACGATAGAGATTTGCAGATATTGTCCAATTTGCTGGATGCCCTAGGTTAGATCTCGCAGGGTCTTATAAATCGCGCCATTTGTTGAAGTGGATGTAAATTAAGAGAGGAATGAAAAAGATGATAAATACTCGTTTAAGTCAATTTCGCGGATTGCTAGCTGTTATACTTGCGGTTGCGTTGGTTTGCAGTCTCGGACAACCGGCTGTTGTTGCTCGCGCAGAAAGCTATGAGATTCCCTTGTACTCTGACGAAATAACGAATGAATTGTATGGTGACCTGGCAGACGAGCCAACAAATGAGCCCGAAGATGAACCAACCGGTGAACCCAACGGTGAGCCAGCAGACGAACCATCGGATGAGCCCTCGGACGACCCAGCCGATGAACCTGAGGATGAGTCAACCTACGAGCCCGAAGCTGACGAGCTGGACGAGCCTGAGCTGTGCGAAGTCACCGGCGAAGAAGAATGCGTATGCGAGGAAGCTCAGGAAGAAGTCACAACTCTCGCAGATTCATTAGACCTTGTAGCACCCACAATTGCTGTATTAAGCGCATACGGTAGTCCCGGCGAAGTAATATATTTGACTGTATCAATACAAGACAATCCGGGTGTATCGGGGTTCTCGCTCACCATGCAATACCCGGAAGATAGCTTGGAATTTATCGAAGCGATTCCGGGTGACGAGGTGAGCAGATACTTCTCGGCGTTTACCGACACTAAGAACCAAGTTTCGATTAGAGCAGTAGCCCCATCTCCCCCTGAGAATGCTGTATTTGAAGGAGAGCTGTTCACAATCAGCTTCAGAATTCTCTGGGGCACGCTGGAAGGTAGAATCAGCGGAGTAACTCTTGGCTATCACAGGGGCATAGACACTATTGCTCATGGCTTTGAGCATCTGCCTCATACCACTAACCAACAGGTTGAAGTCACAGTGATTCCGGCCTTTATTGCTACATACAGCGTAACATATCAATTTACCGGAACAGTACCTGCTGGCGCCGCAGCGTTACTGCCAGCTGCGCAGCACGATATAGCCCCCGGTACGCCTATGACCCGAGCACCGTCACCGACACTGCCACGCTACACTTTTAGCGGATGGTCAACGACATCGAATGTGATGCTGGTCGGTAACAACTTCAACATGCCGAATAACGATGTTGTGTTCACAGGTTATTGGGCTAGCGACGACCAGACAGGGGGAGACTATACCGCACCGGCTATTACATCGTCTATGCCAAGCTCAGCAGCAGTTGGAGTGCATTTTAGCCACACATTCACCGCGACCGGCGTTCCCACACCTACGTGGTCGCATACCGGCACGTTGCCTAGCGGCTTGGAACTCAGTACCAGTGGAGTGCTCTCCGGCACACCGACACTGACGGGTAGTTTTAGCTTTACAGTAATTGCGACAAACGATGTGGGCAGCGCCACACAAACTGTGGCAATGGTAATAGGGCAAGCACCGGAAATTACCGCATATGGTCCGTTTACACCGCAGCGGTTATTTGCTAATGTCAGCTTTACCCTGCAAGCGGTCGGAAATCCCGCGCCCACTTGGAGCGTCGATGGAGGCAGCTTGCCTCCGGGGTTGAGCTTTAACCCGGCAACCGGAGTTATTTCCGGCATAACGATGGCACCTGGCGTCCATACCCTATATGTCAGGTCGTCAAACATCGTAGGCTATGACACAGCTGCAGTGGTTGTGGGTATACCGGCCCCCCCGGCACCACCGGTAATAAATAACTCTAACCCGCCAAATGGTGTTGTCGGCGTTGTTTACTCTGGCTACACGTTTACCGCGAACGTTCCTGCCACTTGGACTTCAACCGGCACTCTGCCTCCTGGCTTGAACCTTAACTCGGATGGAGCGCTCAGCGGAACTCCGACAGCACGAGGTTCCTTCACCTTTACGGTAATGGCAACAGCTGCCAACGGCGTAAGTGCTACACAAACTGTGACAATAGTGATACAGCAAGCACCGGAAATTACCGTATATGGTTCGTTTACACCGCAGCGGTTATTTGCTAATGTCAGCTTTACCCTGCAAGCGGTCGGAAATCCCACGCCCACTTGGAGCGTCGATGGAGGCAGCTTGCCTCCGGGGTTGAGCTTTAACCCGGCAACCGGAGTTATTTCCGGCATAACGATGGCATTTGGTGTTCATACCCTTTATGTTAGATCGTCAAACATCGTAGGCTATGACACAGCTGCAGTGGTTGTGGGTATACCGGCCCCCATTGTGCCGCCGGTAGTAAATAACCCCAACCCGCCGCGCGGCGTAGAAGATGTGCTTTACAACTACCAGCTGACCTCGAATAATCCTGATGTTATTTGGTCAGTGCCTAGCCCCGGCGCCCTGCCTCCCGGGCTTAACCTTAACCCAAACGGGAGCATTACCGGAACGCCAGACTCGGGATCAGAGGGCTCCTATACCTTTACCGTAACTGCCACCTGCCCAGACAACGGTGCAAGTTCTTCAAGAGAGGTCACAATTGTGATAAGGCCTCCGTTGAGAATAAACGACCCTGGCACAATACCCCCAATACGGCTGTTTACAAACTCTAACTTTCAACTTACCACAAGCGGAGGTGTTCCACCAATTACCATCTGGGGCTGGGCGGCGGCTCCTTCCAGCAGCTTGCCTCCGGGGTTGAGTATTAACTCGAATGGAGCGATTGTCGGTATAGCAATGCAGAACGGCACATTTGACGTCATTGTTACGGCAATTGACAGTTCAGGTGCTATGGCTACACGTACACTTACTATAGTTACAGGCACTGGGGTAGCGCTTCCGCCGGTAACTAACGTAACTATGACCCCGGCAAGAATATTGGCTAACTATGAGTTTAGGGTTTCAACAGTCAGTGATGCACCCGGTCCCTGGGTTCTTAGTGGTGGTACCTCTCTACCCCCGGGGCTGACACTGTCAACTGTAGGTGGTGGGACCGCTATCACCGGCAGACCCACGCAGCGAAATACATTTAACTTCCAACTGACAGCTGCAGATGGTGTTACGACAATCAATTTCACATTGGTAGTGTCGTAGAATCTTTAAAGCAAGTTATAGCTAAATAGCACACAAAGAGCGGGCGACTAAAATGTCGCCCGCTCCAATTATTGAGACTGGCAAAGCTAACGAGTACCCTTTTGTTGCAGCTTGGGCGTAAAAACGGGTATAGCATAGAAAATGATGTTACTTTTTTGACCGAGTAGGAGTTGCTTGATATTTGGTGCGGTGGTAAACATAAGAGGTATGGCCGAGGAATATCGGTTATCTCATTGGGCTAAATAATGCGCAGTGGAGCGGGTGATGGGAATCGAACCCACGCTGCCAGCTTGGAAGGCTGGAGTACTACCATTGTACAACACCCGCACAACACATCCATTATACCAAAAAAAAACAGCAGATGCAAGGGGCCCAAAGGAGGATTTTTACGCTCGATATGCAAAAACGGCAACCATTAAAAGAAATTTTGCGAAAAGGCTTGCATTTTACCAGATTTTTTGCTAAGATGTTTTGGCGTGACTGCACGAGATATGCATTGAAGCAGAAGGTGGCCGCCTTTTTAAATTTGAAATCGCGGGGAATTTCTGTGGAGTATGTCCGATTTTAAACCGGGCGACTTTTCTTGGCTATACTGGCCTGTCGATATTTTATTAAATGTTGGCGAGTGTGGGGCTGTGGGAAAATGAGCGAATGATCCGGCAAGGCCCGCAAGGCGGGTACCACCGGATTATTTTATGCCACACAGCGAAACACCCGGGCGCGTGTACAGCGGAAAATCTCTCGCCTTAGCAAAAAAAAGGAGGCGAACAATTTGGCAGTCAAAGAGAAAATCAGGATACGTCTAAAAGGTTACGACACCACTTTGGTGGACGCTTCTGCCGCGAAGATTATCGAAACGGCGAAGAGGACAGGCGCTTCGGTCAGCGGGCCGATTCCACTGCCCACCAAAAAGGAGATCGTAACCATTCTGCGCGCGGTGCACAAATACAAAGACAGCCGCGAGCAGTTTGAAATGCGCACCCACAAAAGGCTGATTGACATCCTGCGCCCCTCGCAAAAGACTATGGAGGCGCTGACCAGCCTGGAGCTCCCTGCCGGCGTGGAAGTCGAAATCAAACTATAACGCCAGGCAAGGTCATGTTGGCCACACATTCATGTAATGTAGCGCGCCAACCAATAACCTGAAGTAGGAGGAAAGTACGACGTGAAAAAATGCATTATCGGCACAAAAGTAGGCATGACACAAATCTTCGATGAGAAGGGCAAAGTCATCCCGGTTACGGTTATCGCTGCCGGCCCATGCGTTGTGACGCAGAAGAGGACGGAAGAGAACGATGGCTACAAGGCCATCCAGCTGGGATTCGGTGACATTGCCGAGAAGAACGCCAGCAAACCGCGCAAGGGCCACTTCGCTAAGAACGACCTGCCTGTTAAACGCCACCTGAGAGAATTCAGGCTGGACGACTGCGACACCCTAAATGTAGGCGACGTCATAAAGCCCGACACCTTCGAGGTGGGCGAGGTTGTGGACGTACACGGCACTTCCAAGGGCAAGGGCTACGCGGGTAACATCAAGCGCTTTGGTGGTCGCACCCAAAAGAACAGCCATGGTGGCGGCCCGATTCATAGGCATCCCGGCTCCCAAGGTGCATGTTCTTCCCCCGGCAAGGTTATGAAGGGCAGAAAGCTGCCGGGTCACATGGGCGCCGAGAGCGTCACAATCCAAAACTTGGATATCGTGAAAATCGATGCTGAAAATAATCTTATCGCGCTGCGCGGCGCTATCCCCGGCCCCAAAGGTGGGCTGGTGACCATCACCGACAGCGTTAAAAAGGCGAAAGGGAGGTAGTGTAGAATGCCTAAAGTAACCGTTTACGATATGGCGGGTAAGTCCGTTGGCGAGCTGGAACTTGAAGGCAGCGTCTTCGGAATAAAGCCCAACAAATCCATCTTGCACGCGGCGGTTGTCAACTACCTTGCCAACCAACGCCAAGGCACTCAAAGCACCAAAACCAGAGCGGAAATTCGTGGCGGCGGCCGCAAACCTTGGAGACAAAAGGGCACCGGACGGGCTCGCCAGGGTTCCACACGCTCACCGCAGTGGAAGCACGGCGGCGTGGCCTTTGGCCCCAAGCCCCGCAGCTACCGCTACTCACTCAACAAGAAAGTGCGCAAGATTGCCATGAAGTCGGCGTTTAGCGCTAAGGTTCTCAGCGAGGGCTTCATAGTTGTAGACAACATCTCCCTAGAGGGGATTAAGACCAAGAGCATGATTAAAATGCTCGGCAACCTGGGCGCGGACAAGACTGCACTGGTAGTTACTCCGCAGTCCAACCAAAACGTCATCCTCAGCGCGCGCAATATTCCCGGCGTGAAGACCGCACAGGTCGGTGCACTCTGCGTGTACGACATTCTCAACTGCGAGAAGCTGGTGATTGACAAAGAAGCTGTAAGCAAGCTAACGGAGGTGTACGCTCAATGAAAACCCCTCAAGATATAATCTTGCGCCCGGTTATTACTGAGCGCAGCATGTCCGGAATAAGAGAACACAAATACACCTTTGCCGTGGCGGTAGATGCCAACAAGATCGAAATCGGCAAGGCTGTTGAATCTCTCTTTGCTGGCACCAAGGTGGCAAAGGTAAACACCATGAACGTGCGTGGCAGGCTCAAAAGGATGGGCCGGAACTCTGGATACACTGCCAAATGGAAGAAAGCTATCGTCACCCTGAAGCCTGACAGCAAGGCAATAGAGTTCTTCGAGAGCTTGATGTAAGGGTAACGGCTGGGAGTTGGCAGAGCAGACTTTGCCAAGCACCCGCAAATATAGGGTTTTCTCACACCCTGATACTAAAATGAGGGGAACAGTTAAGAGGAAGTTCCCATATGAGGAGTGAACTGTAGGAAATGGCTATAAAAATCTATAAGCCCACAACGCCGGCCAGGCGGCAGATGACAGTCACAGACTACTCCAAGCTTTCTAAGGTAGAGCCGGAAAAGTCGCTGCTTGAGCCTCTGAAGAAACATTCAGGGCGCAACAACACCGGTCGGATAACTGTCCGCCACCGCGGAGGCGGCAACCGCCGCAAATACCGCATAATTGACTTTAGGCGGAATAAACACGGTATGCCCGCCACAGTGCTCACCATTGAGTACGACCCTAACCGTAGCGCAAACATCGCGCTTATCCAATACGAAGATGGCGAAAAGCGCTATATCATCCACCCGGCCGGACTGAACGTAGGTGACAAAGTCTCCTCCGGCCCCGGCTCCGACATAAAGCCGGGCAACGCTCTACCGCTGAGCAGCATTCCGGTGGGTACCGTTATCCACAACATTGAGATGCACCCCGGCAAAGGCGGCCAGATGGTTCGCTCGGCCGGTAACCAAGCCCAGTTGATGGCCAAAGAAGGCCGGTACGCCCTGCTACGCTTGCCCTCCGGTGAGCTGCGCAACGTGCTTGCTGTCTGTATGGCCACTATCGGGCAGGTAGGCAACACCGACCATGAGAACGTTTCTTACGGCAAGGCGGGGCGGGTTCGCCACATGGGCTTTAGGCCGACTGTTCGTGGTTCGGTTATGAACCCCTGTGACCACCCCCACGGCGGCGGCGAGGGTAAAAGCCCCATTGGCCGCCCCGGTCCGGTTACCCCTTGGGGCAAACCGACTCTGGGCCACAAAACCAGAAAGAAACACAAGCATAGCGACAAGCTTATCGTAAAACGCAGGGGCAAAAAGTAAACCGGGAAAGGAGGCATCATAAGAATGGGAAGAAGTATTAAGAAGGGGCCGTTTGTAGCGCCGGTGCTGATAAAAAGAGTGCGGGAAATGAACGAGCGCAACGAGAAAAAGGTGCTGAAAACCTGGAGCCGCGCCTCCACTATATTCCCCGATTTTGTTGGGCATACCTTTGCTGTGCACGACGGCAGAAAGCACGTGCCCGTCTATGTAACAGAGGATATGGTAGGGCATAAGCTGGGCGAGTTTGCCCCCACCAGAACCTACCGCGGCCACGCCGGGGCCAAGAAAACCAAGTAGGCGGCGCAAGGAGGAGAAGAGAATGGAAGCAAGGGCATACCTTAAATACGCCCGCATCTCACCGCGCAAAGTGCAAATAGTGCTTGACCTCATACGTGGCAAGCAGGTGGGACTCGCCGGCGCTATACTAAAGCACACCCCCAAGTCCGCTTCGCAGCCGCTGTTTAAGCTGCTAAAGTCGGCAGAAGCAAACGCCGAGCACAACCACCAGATGGATCCTGAGCGCTTGTACGTAGCGCAGTGCTTTGTCACACCGGGGCCCACACTCAAGCGGATGCGCCCCGTATCTAAGGGACGCGGGTTCAGGATACTCAAGAGAACTTCTCACGTGACCATCGTACTCAAAGAGCGTGAGGAAGATTAAGCCGAAAGGAAAGGTTAAGCCATGGGTCAAAAGGTAAATCCACACGGTCTGCGCGTGGGTATCATCAAAAACTGGGACTCCCGCTGGTTTGCCCGGGACGAAGTTTTCGGCGACACGCTGGTTGAGGACTACCATCTGCGCAAATACCTCAAAAAGAAGCTATACGACGCGGGCGTACCCAAGATCGAGATTGAGCGCGACGCTGCTAGGGTTCGCATTCACGTTCACTGTTCAAAGCCGGGTGTCGTAATCGGCAAGGGCGGCACAGAGATTGAACGCACCCGCAAAGACTGCGAAGCTATAATCAACAAAAACCGCGAGCAAAAACTGGCCGTCTACCTCAATGTAGTTGAGATTAAGCAGGTGGACAAAAACGCCCAACTTGTGGCCGAGAGCATCGCTCTCCAGCTCGAGAACCGCACCTCTTTCCGCCGGGCTATGAAGCAGGCTATAGGTCGTGCAATGCGCTTTGGCGCCAAGGGAATAAAAGTCCAGGTAAGTGGCCGTCTTGGCGGTGCTGAAATCGCCCGGACCGAGCACTACCACGAAGGCACAATCCCTCTGCAAACACTGCGGGCGGATATAGATTACGGCTTTGCGGAGGCCAACACAACTTACGGCAAGATTGGCGTAAAGGTGTGGATTTACGCGGGCGAAGTCATTGCGGGCGCAGCGCCCCAAAGAGACGACAGGCCTCCCCGCAGGGACGACAGGCGCAGGGATGGGCGTCCCCCACGCAGGGACGACAACCGGCCCCCCCGCCCCGAAGGAAGGAGGGCGCAGTAAATGCTACTACCAAAAAGAGTAAAGTATCGCCGAGTACACCGCGGCAGACTTACAGGTAAGGCGCTTCGCGGCAACAAGATAACCTACGGCGACTACGGCCTCGTGGCAACCGAGCCATGCTGGATTACCGCAAACCAGATAGAGGCAGCCCGTATCGCTATGACCAGGTATATCAAGCGTGGCGGCCAGGTTTGGATAAAGATTTTCCCCGACAAGCCGATAACAGAAAAACCCGCCGAGACCCGCATGGGCTCCGGTAAGGGCAGCCCCGAGTATTGGGTAGCGGTAGTTAAGCCCGGCCGGGTATTGTTCGAAATCGGGGGAGTAAGCGAAGAACTGGCACGGGAAGCTATGCGCCTTGCAATGCACAAGCTGCCCATCAAGTGTAAGTTCACCCGCAAAGAGCAGCAGGAAAGGGAGGGTTAAGATTATGCGCGCTTCCGAAATCAGAGAGCTGTCTGCACCGGAACTAAACGAAAAGCTAAGCGACCTTAAAGCCGAACTTTTTAACCTGCGCTTTCAGCACGCTATAAACCAGCTAGACAACCCCATGCGCCTTGTCCAGGTTAAAAAAGATATCGCGCGGGTAAAAACCGTCCTTCGGCAGCGCCAACTGGCGCCGGCCGGTAGCTAGGAAGGAGGAGCGGCAAGGTGAGCGAACAGAGAAACCTTAGAAAATCCAGGACCGGAAAGGTTGTCAGCGACAAAATGGACAAAACTGTTGTGGTAGCCATTGTTGACAACGTACGGCACCCGCTTTATAAAAAGATAATCAAACGCACAATTCGCGTTAAGGCCCACGACGAAAAGAACGAGTGCGGCATAGGCGACACCGTGCAGGTTATGGAGACCCGGCCACTTTCCAAGGACAAACACTGGAGAGTTAGCAGTGTGCTTGAGAAAGCGAAGTAATTTGAGCGCCCGCCAGGTGCGGGTAGACGTGTGAGGGTTAAGCGCCCCTACATGCAGGTAAGTTACTGAAAGGAGAACTCAACGTGGTACAGATGCAAAGCTACCTAAAGGTAGCCGACAACACCGGCGCAAAAGAGCTGATGTGCATTCGTGTGCTGGGCGGCTCGCGCAAGAAGTACGCCGGCATAGGTGATGTAATCGTAGCCTCTGTCAAAAAGGCGGCCCCGGCCAGCAACGTCAAGAAGGGCGAGGTCGTGCGTGCGGTAATCGTGCGCTCGGTCAAGGGACTGCGCAGAGACGACGGCAGCTACATCCGCTTTGACGACAATGCGGCGGTAATCATAAAAGAAGACAAAAACCCCAGAGGCACACGTATTTTTGGCCCGGTAGCGCGCGAACTGCGCGAGCGGGAATATACAAAGATACTAAGCCTCGCGCCCGAAGTTTTATAAGGAGGTGTTCGCCATGGAAGAAAGAAAAAGTGTTCATGTACGCTCGGGCGACACCGTTAAGGTTCTTTCGGGCAAAGACAAGGGCAAACAGGGCAAGGTCATAATCGTAAGCCCCAAAGAAGGCAAGGTCATCATCGAAGGGCTAAACATCGGCAAAAAGCATGTTAAGCCCCGCAAGATGGGCAAGCCAGGCGGCATAATCAGTGTAGAGCGTCCCATGTACAGCTGCAAAGTGCAGCTGGTCTGCCCCAAGTGCGGCAAGGCCACACGGATTGGCCACAAAATTCTGAGCGATGGCACAAAGCAGCGGCAATGCAAAAAAGCCGGCTGCGGCGAAGCGTTCTAGGGGGAGGAGTAGACAATGGCTAGACTTAAAGAGATGTACAAAAGCGATGTAGCCCCAGCTCTTATGAAGAAGTTCGGCTACAAAAGCGTCATGCAAATCCCCAAGCTGGATAAGGTCATAATAAATGTTGGCTGCGGTGAAGCCCGGGACAACCCCAAAATCATGGAAGCCATCATGACCGATCTTGGCCGCATTACCGGCCAAAAGGCAGTAGTCTGCAAAGCCAAGAAGAGCGTTGCGAACTTTAAGCTGCGTGAGGGGATGCCGGTAGGCGCCAAAGTTACGCTGCGCGGCCAGAGAATGTACGAGTTTGTTGACAGGCTGTTCAACGCTTCGCTGCCCCGTGTTCGTGACTTTCACGGCATAGGCAAAGAAGGTTTTGACGGAAGAGGCAACTACGCCTTCGGGCTGAAAGACCAGCTCATCTTCCCCGAAATAGACTACGACAAAATAGACAAGACCCGCGGCATGGATATAGCATTTGTAACTACCGCAAAGACAGACGAGGAATCCAAAGAGCTGCTAACGCTTTTGGGTGCCCCGTTTGCTAAGTGAGAGAAGGAGGATTAGTCGGTGGCGAAAAAATCAATGATAGCAAAACAGCGCAGAATGCCCAAATTCTCGACACGCGCTTATAACCGGTGCAAAATCTGCGGTCGGCCACACGCTTACCTTCGCAAGTACGGCATCTGCCGCATATGCTTTAGGGAGCTTGCCTACAAAGGGCATATTCCGGGCGTGAGAAAAGCTAGCTGGTAAAAAGGAGGTTGACGGCATGAACATTACCGATTCCATTGCTGATATGCTAACACGTATCAGAAACGCCACTGCCGCCAAGCATGATACTGTGGACATTCCCGCCTCCAACATGAAAAAGGCTATAGCCAAGATTTTGCTGGAAGAAGGGTATATCAAAAATATCCACAATATAAACGATGGCAAGCAGGGCATTATCCGCATCCATCTCAAGTACGGCGCCGGGCGCGCTCCCGTTATCCAGGGACTACGCAGAATTTCAAAGCCCGGACTGCGCATCTACACCAGCTGCGAGGACTGTCCTAAGGTTCTCAAAGGTCTGGGGGTCGTAATCCTTTCTACATCCAAGGGAATTATGACCGACAAGAGTGCGCGAAAAGAAAAGGTTGGCGGCGAAGTGCTAGCCTACGTTTGGTAAGGGGGAGGGCTAAGAGATGAGCAGAATAGGGAAAAAGCCCATACCCGTACCGGCCGGTGTGGACGTAAAGATTGAGGGCAACAGCGTTACAGTTAAGGGCCCCAAAGGCACCTTGAGCGACACATTTAACCCGGATATGCAGATTGAGCGCATTGGGGATGACATTGTTATAACCCGTCCGTCTGAGCGCAAAGATCACCGCAGCCTACACGGCCTTACCAGGAGCCTTTTGGGCAACATGGTTATAGGAGTGAGCGAGGGCTTTAAGAAAGAGCTTGAGGTAAACGGTGTGGGCTACCGCGCCGCTAAGCAAGGCAAGGATCTTGTGATGAACCTCGGGTACTCGCACCAAGTGATAATGCCGGAAACTGACGGCATTACTGTTGAAGTGCCCGCACCCAACCGCATTGTAGTAAGCGGCTCCGACAAACAAAAAGTAGGCCAGTTTGCCGCCAATGTGCGTGGTAAGCGCCCGCCCGAACCCTACAAAGGCAAGGGAATAAAATACGCCGGCGAGACCATTATCCGCAAGGAAGGCAAAGCCGGTAAGGGCAGATAGGGGAAGGGGGAGAAGAAATGATTAACAAACCGAGCTCCAACAAGGCGAGGCTAAAACGCCACGGCAGAGTCCGCAACAAAATCAGCGGTACCGCGGCCCGCCCCCGCCTCAATGTATTCCGCTCCGCCAAGCACATCTACGCCCAGTTAATCGACGATGTGGCCGGCACAACTCTAGCAGCCGCATCTTCCATGGAGAAGGGCTTTGAGGGCGGCGGCAACAAAGACGCGGCCAAGAAAGTCGGCCAACAGATAGCAAGCGCAGCCAAAGCCAAGGGAATAGAAGAAGTCGTGTTTGATCGTGGCGGCTACATTTTCCACGGCAGAGTAAAAGAACTCGCCGAAGGCGCGCGTGAAGGCGGACTGAAGTTCTAGGGATTAGGGTGTACTTGCTATTTTCTAATCCTGAATTTCTAACTACTAGTAAGAGGAGGAATCTTTTTGGCTCGAATAGACGCTTCTACGCTCGATCTTCAGGAGCGCGTGGTCTCCATTAACCGTGTCTCCAAAACGGTTAAGGGCGGACGCATCTTCAAGTTCGCGGCCCTGGTGGTTGTGGGCGATGGCGCCGGCACAGTGGGCTTTGGGCTTGGAAAGGCCTCCGAAGTCCCGGA
>WRAV01000046.1 GCA_009780025.1 Oscillospiraceae bacterium
GGCGAGACAAAGAAAAGTAAGTGCCTCCGCGGCACAAGCGGTACATTATTCCCAGCCCGCAGGCTGAGTTAATATTCAGCCCTTGATCTTAAGACCTTGAACTGGACCTTGACCAATCGGCGCATCGAGGTCACCGCGCCATACAAGGGGTGTCCGTGGAAGCTGGGCGGTCGGGGATGGAACCCCGACCCTACAACGGGTGACGTTCGTGGCAACCCGCGGGCGGGAGAATCCCGCCCCTACAACGCTAGGTTTGTCGGGAGAGGCGGGCCGCATAGGGCGCGCCTCTCCTACAATGCAAAACCTTGACCTCAAAACCCACCTCTTGAACAGTTTCTAAGTTCGTTAACTATACATATGCAACTAATTTATTCTCGCGCCAAACAGTTGAACCCAGTGCAGCATACCGTTTGCGTCCTGGTAAACGCCCACCCCAATTTGAGTGAAGTTTCGCGCCAGGATATTGTCTCGGTGGCCGGGGGAGTTTATCCAACCAACAACGACCGCGGAGGGCGTCGCGTGTCCACTGGCAATATTTTCTCCGCTGCCCGATATGCTGAGCCCCACCTCCCCGAACACCGTGTGCCACTCACTTCCGCCGGGGCGGTTGTGAGAAAACAGCGTGGGGAGCTCCCGGGCGCGTATTAGGGCGGCGTCCCGCAAAAGCGGGTTTATTTCCAGCGCACCTACGCCGGACATCGCCCTTTCTATGTTGACCAGCCTAATCACCTCGGCTGCAAAGGCGGCTGTATCTACAGGTGGCAGTTCAGGCTGCCGTGCAACTTCTTCCTCTTCGGCTGCGGCAGCAGGCGGCAAGGCCGCTACTTGCGGAAGTGTGCCCGGCTGCGGGATTGGCAGATCCTCTTCGAAATCCCACGTCCCCGTTTGCGGGACTGCAGCTGCTCGCGGTGTAGCTTGAGGCACAGACTCCGCGATAGGCTGCTCCGCCTGTGGAGAGCGCGCGGGCGCGGCTGGCTGCTGAATAGTTTGCTCTGGGGCCAAAGCGGGCGGGACTTCCTCACCTTCAGTTTCTTCGCCCACCAAAACGTCGTCGTAGGTTTCATCGTCCAGCTCGTATTCCAGCAGCTCTTCCAGATTCTCAGCTTCCGGAGTGGTAGTGTCAATTTCCGTCGGGATGTCGTAGAGCTCTTGCTGCTCGCTTTCCGGGGAAGAGACATACGCCACTGGGGGCTGTGCGTCTGTACCACAAGCGGCCAGCACCAGTGTTATCGCCATTACCAGCGTGGCCGACCACTTAGAACCTGCGTTCATAGCTACCGTCCTTCCACCGGGTGTCTACCGGCGCACTTTGTTATGCCTGCGACTAAATTTTGTCTATACCGCCGCTTACCCCAAAGTGAGACTCTCACTTTGGGGTAAGCTTGTTTTGAATGCAAGTTCTAAAGCTTATCCGCCCAGGTAGGCTTTGCGCACGGTGTCGTCTTCCAGCAGGGCGCTGGCACTGTCTGTTGTGATTATCCGCCCGGTTTCGAGCACGTAGCCGCGATTCGCCACTTTGAGGGCCATGTTCGCGTTTTGCTCAACCAGCAGGATAGTCGTCCCAGCGCGGTTGAGCTCCCCGATAATCTCGAAAATCTGCTCTACCAGCAGGGGCGCAAGACCCATTGAAGGTTCGTCCAGCATGAGCAGCCGGGGGCGGGACATAAGCGCGCGACCCATGGCAAGCATCTGCTGTTCACCGCCAGAAAGGGTTCCGGCTACTTGTTTGCGCCGCTCGAGCAGCCGCGGGAAGCGTTCGTAGACCCCTTCCATCCGCTCGGTCATGGTGGCGCCTTGCTGAGTGTAGTGGCCCATTTCCAGGTTTTCCTGCACGCTCATCTGCAGAAAAACCCGACGGCCTTCTGGCACCTGCGCCATTCCCCGCTTAACTATCGCGTGGGAGGCAACATTGCCAATCTCCTCGCCGGCGAAGGATATAGAGCCGGTCTTTGAGCGCAGCAGCCCCGATATAGTCTTGAGTATGGTACTTTTGCCTGCGCCGTTAGCGCCTATAAGGGTTACGACTTCGCCCTCGTCTACGTGGAAGCTGACGTCTTTGACAGCGTAGATATTGCCGTAGTAGACGTTCATGTTTGTGACTTTAAGCATCCCCGCCACCTCCGCCTGTGCCCAAGTATGCCTCGATAACCTGCGGGCTTCTCTGTATCTCCGCCGGGGTGCCCTTGGCGATGATCTTGCCGTAGTTGAGCACCGCGATGCCCTCGCAGATATTCATGACCAGGTTCATGTCGTGCTCTATGAGCAGAATGGCGATTTTGAATGTCTTGTTGATCTTCTTAATGTTTTCCATAAGCTCTTCGGTCTCGTTGGGGTTCATGCCTGCGGCCGGCTCATCTAGCAGCAGAACCGTTGGGTTTGTTGCAAGCGCCCGGACAATCTCCAGCCTGCGCTGGGAGCCGTAGGGCAGGCTACCCGCCTTATGCTCGGCCATATCCTCCATGTCGAAGATAGAGAGCATCTCCCTGGCGCGCTCTTTGGCGATTTTCTCTGTCCGCCAATAAGCCGGCACCCTAAACAACGCGCCCCATACGTTGTAGTACATCTCATTGTGCAGGCCGACCAGCACGTTTTCAAGCACGGTCAATTCCTTAAACAGGCGGATATTTTGGAAGGTGCGGGCAAGCCCCGCTTTGTTTGCCTGCATTGTGTTGAGGCCGCAGGTATCCTTGCCGTCGAGGTAGATTTTGCCTCGAGTAGGCTTGTACACCTTGGTGAGCAGGTTGAACACCGTAGTTTTACCTGCACCGTTGGGCCCTATAAGCCCACAAATCTCGGTGGGAGTAATTGTGATATTAAAATCGTCGACCGCTGTTAGGCCGCCAAAGTCTATGCCAAGCCCCACGCACTCCATAACCGGAGATTTGTCGTGGTCCCGCTGGGGAACAAAGGGCTTTCTTGGGTCGTGCTTTGCCATAAGTTTTGCCCCCTTACTTCCCAGATTTTAGCTTGCCGGCTGTCTTGCCGGTGCGCAGGCGGTTCACGACTTTTTCTATAATCCTGCTCATGGAGAAGTCGTAGTTGCCCATCAGCCCGGAAGGCTTGAAGATCATGACGACTATAAGCATGAGCGAGAAGATTATCATACGATACTCGTTTAGCGGCTGCAGTACCAGTGGAAGACTTGTAAGCACAGAGGCGGCGATTACGCTACCCATCATTGAGCCAAGGCCGCCCAGCACCACAATCATCAGGATATTAATGCTGGTCATAAAGTCGAAGTTGGCAGGTACCAGAATACCGATATTACCCGCAAAGAGTGCTCCCGCCACGCCGGCAAAGAACGCCGAAACCGCAAATGTCAAAACTTTGTAGTAAGTGGTATTGATTCCGCAGCTTTCAGCAGCTATCTCGTTTTCACGGATGGACAAAATCGCGCGGCCGTGGCGGCTCTTCATTATCATATGAATTGCCCCACAGGCCACTATAACGCAGATGTAAACCAGCATAAACGAGGAGTAACGCGGTATGTTGCGCAGCCCCCTGGCCCCGTAGGTAATAGTATCCAGATTGTTTAGCACAACACGGATAATCTCACCGAAGCCCAGAGTTATGATCGCCAGGTAGTCCCCCCGCAATCGCAGGGCGGGAATGCCGATTATTACGCCTGTTATGGCCGCCGCGACACCGGCTACGATCAGCCCGCCGACGACAGAAGCCATGCCGGGCAGAACCGCCGCTCGCCAAAAGAGCGCACCGGCATACGCACCAACCGCCATAAAACCGGCGTGACCCAAAGGCAGCTGGCCTAGGTAGCCGGTGACCATGTTAAGTGAGACCGCGAGGATTATAAAGAATCCAACCTGGATGATTATGGCAGTTTGCGCACGACCGAGTATCCCGCTGCCCATAATTTGGTTGCCAACAAGTAGAAGAGTGATAATTAAGACAGTGTTGATTATATAGCGCACTGGCATGGACAGTGTGAACCGCTTCATTACGCTGCCCACCCCCTAAACCTTTTCCATAATAGGTCGTCCCATAAGTCCGGTCGGACGAACCATAAGCACTATTATCAGCAGCAGGAAGACGACACCATCAACCCAACCGGAGAGCCCGGCAGCCGTAACCAAAGCTTCCAAAAGGCCGATAGCGTAGCCACCCACCATGGTGCCGGGGATAGAGCCTATCCCCCCGAACACGGCTGCTACAAAGGCTTTAAGCCCCAGCATAGCCCCTATGGTTGGAGCTATCAGCGGGAAGCGCACGCTGTAAAGCAGCGCACCCACCCCGGCCAAAGCCGCGCCCACCGCAAATGTAAAGGTGATGATGTGGTTTACGTTTATTCCCATTAGCTGGGCAGCGCCTTGGTCTTCGCTGACCGCACGCATAGCTTTACCCAGCTTGGTGCTCTTTACCAGAAGGTGAAGTGCGGCCATAGAGGCTATACTGAGCGCTACGGTTATAATGGAAGTATAGGCAATCGACAACCCGCCAATGGAGACGCTTCCCGTCGGGAAGAGCAGGTGCCCGGGAAACCCCCTGTCGTTGGCGGTAAAAAAGAACTGTGCCAAATTTTGCAGCAAGATGGATATGCCAATAGCCGTTATAAGTAGCGAAAGCCGGGGCGCAAACCGCAGCGGCGTGTATGCAAGTTTTTCAATGATGACAGCGAGCAGGGTACATCCGGCAACCGTTACCAGTGCCGCGAGCAAAGCAGGCATCCTGCCCAGGGTGAGGGAGAACAGGGCAATGTATCCGCCCACCATAATTATGTCGCCGTGGGCAAAGTTGAGTAGCTTTATTATTCCGTAAACCATGGTGTAGCCCAGTGCTACCAGGGCATAGATCGAGCCCATTTGCAGGCCGTTAATGAGATGTAAGGCAAATGACATGGTGACGCACCTTTCCCAAAAAAGGCAGGTGGGGGAAGCGCTCGAAATGAGCGCCCCCCTTGCCTTAGTGAGTAATATCAAATTCTTAATACTAAGAACCTGTATCTAAAATACTGGTTCTGATTTTTAGAAGGTGCCCCAGAATCTCTCTTGGCCGCCGTCTACTGTTACGATAAACGCAGTCTTTTGTGGGTTGTTGTAGCTGTCAAAGGTGATATGGCCGGTAACGCCGGTCAGGTCAGTTGCGGACATGTGACCGATTATGGCTGCTCTGAACGCCGCTTGATCGTCCGCGGAGTGACCCTCGGCAATCGCGGCCTCAATAGCGGCGATTAGAATCATGGCAGCGTCGTATGCCTGTGCGGCAAACATGTTGGGGGCAAAACCGGCAACCGCAGTGTAGTTTGCTATAAAGTCCTGCACTCTGGGGTCTTCGCTCTCTTGTGTAAAGCCGGTGAGGAAGTACGCGCCCTCTATAGAAGAAGAGTCCGGCATCTCGGCGAGTGCGCCGTTCCAGCCGTCCGCGCCCAGCATGATGGTATCAAGACCGACAGCCGCGCTCTGCGGGCCCATCAGGGCAACGTGGCGGATGTAGGCCGGGAAGAACATTACATCGGGGTTGACTGCCGCAATATTGATGAGCTGGCCTTCGAAGGAAATCGCGTCGTCAACAAAGTTTTCGACTGCGACGATCTCAAGACCGATCTCTCCGGCGCGCTCGACGAAGGATTCCATCAGGCCGATAGAGTAGTCAATGTCGTTGCTGAACAGTACCGCTGCGGTCCGCGCTTCGAGAACTTCGAAGGCGAAGTCGGCCATCTTCACGCCCTGGAATGGGTCAATGAAGCAAGATCGGAACATGTTTGACCAAACGTGGTTGTTGTCTGAGTCAAAGGTTACGGCCGCGTGGGTAGCCGAAGCTGTAATCATCGGCATGCCGTCATTGTAGGCTTCGGGGACAACAGCTATGGTCGGACCGCTGGTTACTGAGCCTATAATCGCGGTAACATTGCGGTCATACAGTGCGTGGTAACCGGTAACCGCTAGGGCAAGATCACCCTCTTCGTCGAACTGTTCAACCCTAATCTGCAGTCCGCCGAGAGCGTTAAACTCGTCAATGTAAAGCATGGCGCCCTGCCGCACCGAATTGCCGAAGTAGGCAACAGGACCGGTGAACGGACCAAGCAAGCCAATGGTAACTTCTGTGACGTCGCCGGCGGCTCCGGCGTCGGTTCCGGGTGTGGGAGCTGGGGGTGTAGTTGTAGCGCCATTACCGCAAGCGGCAAGCAGAGCCAAAGCCACCACAACAGCGGCTACCTGGTAAAACATTCTGCTTTTCTTCTTCATAACTTTGCTCCTCCTTATTGAGTTTACTCTCCAACCTGTCCTCTAACAGAACTACTAACGATATTGAAAAATTATATTTCTTCTGGGGTAAAAAGTCAACGTATCTCATTCTTTTCTGTCACTTTGCGTGGGAAAAGCCTGCACGGGTAGCAATTTTGATAACATGTTACCAACGTTTTTGCGTCAAAAAAGTGTGCACTGTGCGAGGTCGGCATTTTGTTTGGCAACATTTATGTCGGTCAACCTGCTGTGTGTGCTGTGTACACGTACAAATCCCCACTTTATGCGGGGCTTTGCAGTACAACGCTGACGAGCAAGTCGGCAAGCTAGCGTCCGCGTACTAATGAGTGGTGACGTGGGAATAGTTTTTACCGTTTCCCGGGAAGCTCGCTGCACGTTAAGTGGCGCCGGTAATTTGGATGGCGCCAGAACTCGAGGGCCTCTGCCATATGCCGGGCTACATCCATTTGGTAGACCTCGCCCAGCAGAGGGCCGGAAATAATCTCCCGCGGGTCGCCTATTGCCTGCATTCTGCCCTCGCTCATAACCATCAGCCCGCCGCCTAGGCGCAGCGCTAAGTTTATGTCGTGGAATACGCCGACTACCGCCCGCTCTCCCCCACTCACCCAGCTCTTCAGGTAATCCACCAGCTCAGCCTGGTGCTTCAGGTCAAGGTGGTTGGTGGGCTCGTCCAATAGCAGGAGCTTTGGCTGCTGAGCCAGAGTGCGGGCCAAAAACACCCGCTGGAGCTGCCCACCGGAGAGCTCGGTTATCTGGCGCTCGCGCTCTTCCCACAAGCCGACCGTTCGCAGGCAGTCTGCGGTTACTTCTTTGTCCTCGGCGGTTTGCGAGCCTAGCAGGCCACCTTTAATGTGTGCATAGCGGCCCATCATTACGGTCTCGTAAACGCTGTAGGAGAAGTACGCCCCAGATATTTGGCTGAGCATGGCGACTTTGGCGGCCAGTCGGCGGGGTGGCATATCTCGTATTTCTTCCCCGCAGACCGCGATTTTGCCTCGGAATGGCAAAATCCTCGCGATGGCCCGCAGCAGTGTGGTTTTGCCACAGCCGTTGGGGCCTATCACCGCCAGGCACTCGCCCGCGCCAAGGCCCAGAGAGACGTCCTTTACCACGTCCTCCCCGCCGTAGCCGGCACAGACCTCGTTAAGTTGCAGCATTTTCGCTTCCTCCTACATTAGGGTCAGGATTCCTGTACCCGACCATCTAGACCATCTATCTGTGCCGTGCGGGCGGGGATGGAGTCCCGCCCCTACACCCTTGTGCCACCCCTTTTGCTAAAGTAGATGTAGGCGAAAAACGGTCCGCCGATTATTGCTGTGACAGCGCCTACCGGCAGCTCTCCCGGCGAGATGATTGTGCGGGCGACAAGGTCGCAGACCACCATAAAGCCGCCGCCCACCACCGCCGACATTGGTATTACATACCGGTGCGAAGCCCCAAACAGCTTGCGGACAATGTGGGGCGCGACTAGATCCACAAAGCCGATGACGCCCACAAACGCAACCACGCTACCTGTGAGGGCGGCGGCCATAATCAGCATCGACCACTTGACCTGACTGAGGTTCACTCCCATGGCCCGGGCGGGCTCTTCGCCGAAAGTCATGATGTCGAGCTCCCGGCTGCGACAGAGAGCGAATATTATCCCCGCCAGCGCTACCGGAGCTAAAATCAGCACCGGCTGCCAGTCGCGCATTGCAAAGCTGCCCATCTGCCATAGCACAAGCCGCTGGATCTGCTCCCGCGCCAAGGCCGACAGCAAGGTGGTCAGGGCACTGACAAACAGTGAGAATACCATTCCCGTGAGTATTAGGGTGCCGGTCTGCATAGCGCTGTCTACCCGGCGTGCAAAGGCAAGCACCAGTACTATTGTGCCCATGCCGAAGGCAAAGCCTACCAGAGGCAGCGCAAAATTTCGAGCAAGGCCAGCCAGGGGCAGACCTGCACCGAAAAAGATGATAATCGCCGCGCCCAAAGATGCCCCCGACGACACCCCGATTGTGTACGACGACGCCAGTGGGTTGCGCAACACCGACTGCATTACAGCCCCGCTGACCGAAAGAGCAGCGCCCGCTATAAATGCGAGCAAAGCCCTGGGTAGACGCAAGTTCCAGAGTATTGGGGCAAAGCTGGGGTCTATAGCGCCGGACAGCTCCCTGCCAAGCAGGCGGCTGCCGATTATATGCAGTATCTCGCTCGGCGGAATTAGGACGCTGCCTATACCCACCCCGGCCAGCAAAACAAACCCTGCCGCCAAGCTGGCGGCCGTTAGCTTTACCCTCACTGATTGCGCTCCACGTATGGATGGAGTGCTACGGCAATCTGCTCAGCGGCAATAGCAACGTTATGGCTGGGGCGGCTGCTGGCGTTGGCATCGATAAAGTAGACCCGGCCGTTTTGTACCGCGGCAACGCCTGCCCAGCCCGGACGGCTGAGGATGTCGCCCACAGGGTCGTCCAACCAACCAGCGTTGGTGAGAATGACATCCGGGTTTAGGCTGACCACTATTTCATCCGAGGCAGGAATCCAACCCTCCTCCCCGGAGAAGATATTCACCCCACCAGCCAGCTCGACGAGTTCGTTGAGAAAGACTCCGCTACCAAAGGTGAAGAGAGATGGAGCCGCATCAATCTCAAAGAAGACGGTGGGGCGCTCGTCGGTCGCCGCGACCCCCTCGCGAATTCTCTCCAGCCACCTTTCCATTATGTCCACAAGCCTTTCGCCCCGATCCTGCTCATTTACAGCTTCGGCGATGAAGCGGATATCTCGTGCGATCTCATCCAAGCTCTGGCTGACGGGGACATCAACCACGTTTATTCCGGCGCTCTCCAACACCCGGAAGGGGTCGTCGGCCCCGCGCATCATACCGGTCACAAAGACGATATCCGGTTGCAGAACGATAAGTTCCTCGGGATCGAGGCCAAACCCCGGAAAGAGCGGGGTACCCTCCGGCAACCCAGGCACGTCGGCCGAGTGCTCGTCCGCAGCGATGATGCGCTCACCCACGCCAAGCTCGACTAGCACCTCGGTTATTGAGGGGCCCAGGGAGACTATGCTGCCGCTGCCATGAGCGCTGACTTCGGGCGCTTGCGGGCTCGAGACTATATTCTGTGCGGGAGAGGGCTGGGCGGCGCAGGCCGCCAGCGGGACAGCCAGCACTGCCGCTAGGAACAGTGTTAAAATCCGGGTTTTCAATATCTCCAGCTCCTTTGTTGTAAGAACCTGTATTCAATAACGAGAGTCATCCACGAGCCGAAGCGATTTTTTCGCTAGGCGAGGAGATTTTTTGCAGGAATTCTTTGTGCATTCCAAGAAAAATTGACGAAGTATAGCGGAAAAATTGCCGGCTCGGGGGCGGCTTGAGTATTGAATACAGGTTCTAATCGAAAAAACCAACCCGCAGCGAAGGTTATCGCTAGGAGTTGGGGGTGTTGCGGAGCCCACAATAGTCGCATACACGCAAAAACTGCGCAACGCCAAGCCCTTCCATACTCTGTGGAATCGCTGCGTTAACGGGAAAGGCAGGTTTTCCGGCTTAGACTTCGGGCACAAGCGCTTTGGCCTTCTCGGGCATACGCCCAATGGCTGTCTATAAGAATCTACTCCCCAGACATAAAGCATCGCTAAGTCAATACGGCAGCAGGACTGCTCAGGGTTCTCACCTGATTCCCTTTTAACACGCAGTGCGCGCACCTTTTCCTTTTGTTATTCGGTTTGCCTAGAAGTATATCCCATATGTAGGCGGCTGTCAACGCTTGACAAACGCGGGGGCTCGGCTTAATATGACACTAGCATAAAAATCGGGGGTGGGCCAGTGGAAAAGGCTCTTATAGCTATGAGTGGCGGGGTGGACAGTTCGGTGGCGGCCTGGCTGCTAAAAGAGCAAGGTTACGACCTCGCCGGTGCTATGATGAAGCTCTTTGTGAGTGAGGTCGAAAGCGGCTGCTGCTCGGCGGCCGACGCCCAGGACGCTCGCGAGGTAGCCCAGCGCATTGGGATACCTTTTTATGTCTTTAACTTTGTTGATGACTTTGCCGCCCAGGTAATCGACCGCTTTGTGGCGGCTTACCAAAGCGGCGCAACACCCAACCCGTGTATAGACTGCAACCGCTACCTGAAGTTCGAGCGATTTTTGCGCCGGGCGGACGAGCTGGGCATTGAGAAAATAGCCACCGGCCACTACGCCCGAATAACCAAGGAGGGCTCGCGCCGGTTGCTAAAGAAGGGGCTCGACCCTTCCAAAGACCAGAGCTACGCCCTTTACACTATGACCCAGGATCAGCTGGCCCGCACACTCTTCCCGCTGGGGGAGCTGAGCAAGGCCGAGGCACGGGAGATCGCCGCCGCGCAGGGGCTGGTAACCGCACAAAAGCGCGACAGCCAGGATATATGCTTTGCACCGGGGGGCGACTATGCCGGGTTTATTGAGGGCTATACCGGCGTGCCGGCAGCGCCCGGCTTCTTCAAAGACACGCTGGGCAGCACGCTGGGCGAGCACAAGGGAATTATCCACTATACTATTGGCCAGCGCAAGGGGCTGGGTATTTCCGCCGGGCAGCCGATTTATGTTTGCCGGGTTTGCCCGCAGACCAACACCGTCGTGCTGGGCGGACAGGAGGAGCTTTACGCCAAGACGCTCACAGCGCGGGATATCAACTTGATTGCCGCCGATCGGCTGGACGGCCCGGTACAGATGCGGGCAAAAATTCGCTACAACCAAACCGAGCAGCCCGCCACGGTATGGCAACTGGATGAGGACACTCTGCGCGTAGAGTTTGCAGAGCCACAGCGGGCGATAACGAAGGGGCAGGCCGTGGTACTTTACGACGGCGATGTGATCGTGGGCGGCGGGGTGATTGAAGACAGGTTCTAAACTTCCAAGCTGTTATTTAGCTACCTCTATTCCGTTGTTTGATCAATATGACATTTGCTGTTTATATGCCATATCCCAAAACAAATATTCAAACTCGACGCTAGAAATAAAGATTTCCTCTATCTTCTTTCTTTGCGTATCGGACATGTTTGCTACAAGGCTATCGAGTGCATCATAAAGCCATTCAAATGAATCGGAAAACTCATCACTTGCATAGTTCTCAATCCACGTTTTGTAAAAATTCCCTTCCAGCTTGTCGGCATATTGCGCTTTCAGCCTTTTGCCATAATCTGAATATGTCCACGCACAGGGAAAAACAGCGGCGAGAACTTCCGCCAGCCCATCTGTAAGCCCGTAAGAAAGCATATTTGCCGTATACGACCTATTGTAAATAGAAGGTTTAGCTGTTTGGGCTTCCTGCGGCGTTATGCCGAAACCCTTCATGTACTCCCGATGTACGTTCATTTCACCCGCGAGAATGTAGTGTTGTGTCTTTGAGAAGTTCGCCATATATTCCTCTGTGTCGGATTTCAGAACAGCGGTTGCGAACACCTTGGCATATTGCAACAAGTAAAGATAATCCTGCAGTAAATAGAACTTGAATTTTTCCTTATCCAATATACCCTTTCCGAGTTCTTGGACAAATGGGTGGTTGTACCCGTCCTCCCAAACTCTTGTAGCTTTTGCTTTTAGCCCTCTTGAAAATGACATTTAAACCCTCCTATTCTATTTCGGCAATGGTGCACTTCGAAAATCTAAAATTACGCCGTCAGCCGTCTGCTTAATCTCCTCCCAGTCCCCCGCTGAAGCCTTGTCGTAGACACCGTACACCTGCATCCCAATGCTTTTGGCACTCTTCGCCGCTATTAGTAGATCGTCAAACACCACGCATTGGTCTGGTTTCAGGCCTAATCGCCAGGCACAGAGCAGAAACACCTCCGGGCTGGACTTGGGCAGTGGGGCTTCGTCAGCGCCGCAGAGCACATCGAATAAATCCAGCAGTCCGTGTCGTTCGAGCGCCGGGTGGTAGACCCGCCGGTGCAGGGTGGTCGCCACCCCCAACTTAAGTCCACGCTCGCGCAGAGCCGCTAGGTACTCGCGAGCCCCAGACTTTAGCCGCACTTTGTCGGCGTAGGAGCTGGCGGCGGCCTCGTCCCATTCCCGCATGAGCTCTTCGGGGGTGTGGGGCAGCCCAAAGCGCTCTATAGTGTAGGCTGCGCTTTGAGTAAAACTCATGGTGAAGATTGTCTGGGCGTAGCCTTGCGGCGGGGTGATACCCCGCTTTTTTAACGAATCTGGGCCAATATCGCCCCAGACGTTCATCGAGTCGAACAGTGTACCGTCCAGGTCAAAGATGCAGCCTTTCATGACCGACATACGCTTTCAAAAAGCTCCCTCAGCTCCCGGGCCGCGGCGGTCTCATCCGGCTGAGAGACCACGGCCGAGACTACGGCGATACCGTCAATCCCGCTGCTCGCAAACTGCGGAATCGTAGCCTTGTTTATCCCACCGATAGCCACCAGCGGGATACTCACCTGCCTGCGTATAAGCTTCAGCTCATCTATGCTCATTAGGGTCGCGTCGGTCTTGGTATCGGTGGCGAAGAAGGCGCCCAGCCCCAGGTAGTCGGCCCCAGCGTGGGCGGCGGCTAAAGCCTGCTCCAGGTTGCCGGCTGAGACGCCTACGACCATCTCGTGGCCTACAATTTTTCGCGCGGCCTCGTAGGGCAGGTCGTCTTGGCCTACGTGCAGGCCGTTAGCGCCTACCGCCAGCGCAATGTCGGCGCGGTCGTTAATTATCAGCGGCACACCAAGGCGCGCGGTTATCTCCCGAACCCGTATGGCGGTCTTGTAAAACTCGAGGGAGGGCGCGTCTTTTTCCCGCAACTGAACCACCGTGCAGCCCCCTGCCACCGAGCGCCCGACACAGCTCTCGATGCTCTCGGCGCTCATCAATCCCCGGTCGGTTACGAGGTATAGAGTGTAGTCGATGTTAGGCTTCACAGTATCTCGCCATCCTTCCCACAGTTTGCGCATCCATTAGGCTGATAGCATCCAGTAGCGCGGAGTGGAAGCTGCCGTTGCCCAGCCGCCCTGCCTTCTCGTACGCGATTTCGCCGGCGATCCCCATGGCGAGCATACCGGCCACAGCCGCCTCTAGGGGGTCGCTGTGCACGCCGCAGAACGAGCCTATAAGCGCTGTGCACATGCAGCCGGTGCCAGTCAGTCGAGTGAGCATTGGGTGGCCATTTTTTATGAACACCAGCCGTTCCCCGTCTGAGAGCACGTCTACCGCCCCGCTGACCACAACGGTGCAGCCTAGCTTGGCTGCAAGCTCCTTAACCATTCGCCCCACGCTCTCAGGGTTGTCCATATCGCCGTCAGCTGCATCCACCCCTTTTGTTTGGGAGGCAACCCCCGCAACAAACTTTATCTCGGAAATGTTGCCACGGATAACGCTGAGGCTCAGCTCTTTGGTCAACAAAGCCACAGTATCATTACGCAGCTTGGAAGCCCCCGCGCCTACCGGGTCAAATACAACTGGAACCCCATTAGCGTTTGCCGACTTTCCGGCAGCTACCATTGAGCGGATGTCTGCTTCATCGAGTGTGCCCATGTTGAGCACCAGAGCACTAGAAATAGCTGCAATATCCGCCGACTCCCCGATAGCGTCGGCCATTATTGGCGAAGCTCCTATAGCAAGAGTAATGTTAGCGCAGTCGTGCACGGTTACAAAGTTAGTTATCTGCTGCACAAGCGGAGACTTTCCCCGCACTTTGGTTAAGAGCTCGGCGTATTTATTCGGCATTTTTGCTGCCCTCCCCAAAATAAGCTTTGTACATTTCGTAGAAGTGGTGGGTTGGGCCGCTGCCCTTCCCGAGGCCTGGGGCGTGGGCAATAGCCGCGTTTATGTACTTCTTGGCCTTGCCTACTGCCTGAGAGGGCGAATAACCCAGAGCCAAGTTGGCGGCTATCGCAGAGGAGAGCGTGCAGCCTGTCCCGTGGGTGTGCTTGGTGTCCACACGGGCGGCGGGGTAGCGGTAAAACTCGCTGCCGTCAAACAAAATGTCGACAGCCTCGCCCATATGGTGGCCACCCTTGACCACGACTGCCCGGCAGCCCATAGCGTGGATAAGTTTTGCGGCGTGCTCCATATCCTTTTGGGTTGTTATCTCCAGCCCGGTGAGCTTCTCGGCTTCAGGGATGTTGGGGGTGAGCAGGTCGGCTAAGGGCACGACCTCGCTTATAAGGGTATCCACCGCGGACTCTTCCATTAGGGGGGTACCGTTTTTGGCGTACATTACGGGGTCAACTACGATATTTTGGGGCTTCCATTCCCGCAGCTTGCCGGCCACAGCCAGCATGGCCTCCCGGCAGGAGAGCATCCCGATCTTTACGGCGTCCGGGGGGATATCTTCAAACACCGCGTCGATCTGTTTTTCGATGATGTCCGGGCGGACGTCCTGGTACTCGATTACCCGGAGGGTGTTTTCCGCCACCACCGAGGTCACGGCACTCGTCCCGAAGACGCCGTGGGCTGCAAAGGCCTTGAGGTCGGCCTGGATGCCCGCGCCCCCGCTACAATCCGAGCCCGCTATGCTAAGCGCTGTCTTCACATTTTCCACTTCCTTTCGTCTTTTAAAGTTGGGCAAAAAGCGGACGCTTTCCAGTACAAGGAAAGCGTCCGCTGAGCTTCGTTTTGATTTGCTTCCTACGCTGGTGTTAACCAACAGGTTCAAAGGGTCAGGTTTTACCTTCTCAACTCACGGTGTGAGTCCCCCCGCAAACATGCATGTATTAAGTTTTCTACAGTATAGCAAAGCCGGGCGCAAAAGGCAAGCATTTATTAGGCAAGGTGACTCTGCCCCAAGCTTATCTCCAGACACCAAGAATCAAAACCACTAGTAAACTAGTGGTATGCACAAGCCCTGGAAGGGCATATTACAGGCTTAACCCCTCAAGGGGCATTGAAAAAGTTTAGCACCGCATTACAATCTCGGGCAGCCGCTTAA
>WRAV01000047.1 GCA_009780025.1 Oscillospiraceae bacterium
GGGGCGCGGGGGGCTTCCCCCCGTGGCGCCCCCTTAAGAATCCCCCTCAACCCCCCCGCATAACATCTGGCCTCGCTGGTCGAATTTTTGCCCGGGTAGCCTCTTCGTATTTGTTATGCACTGTCAATACCGGGCAAAACCATTTGCTCATGCGGTCACTCAGCGCCCGGCAATCACGGAGCAGGCCTTGAGCCGGCAGCTCGAGTTTAGGCCAGTTGGGCCGACATCGAACTTACCCAGCCGCTATGCGAGCCCGGGTTTAGAGTAAGGAATTCTCGCGGTGAGGTGTTCGCCGCTGACTGCGCCGTTACTGACGAACACGTTGGCTGCGGAGCTGTATCATCCATAGAACCCAACTACCGCCCACACCAACCTGCCCTTGACCTACCAGTGGGGGTCTGGGGGAGTTGTCTGCGAAGCACGTCCTTTGTGCGTAGTCAGACCCGGTCCTCCCCCAGTCGCCTTCTTTTGCTTACTTCTTCTTGGCGAGACAAGAAAAGTAAGTGCCCCCGCGGCATGAGCGGTACACTATATCTCGCCCGAAGGCGAATTAAAATCAAGTCCTTGACCCTGACCCTGATGGTTGTGGATGGAACCCCGCCCCTACAGCGTTAGGTTTGTGGGGATTGGCGGAACGCCCGGGTGTGCGTCCCCTACAACGACAGGTTCGCGGAAATCCACGGACGGCCAATGGCCGCCCCTACAACGATGGGTTCGTGAGGAGAGGCGGGCCGCACAGGGGCACGACCCCTACAGCGAACAAGTCTGCGGTAAACCGCGGGCGATTGAAAATCGTCCCTACAAAAGTGTGTGTGGGATTAGACAGGTCGCCCGGGGCACATCCCCTACAAAAACCTGCTTTAATATCTGTGTGTTATAGTCAAAAACCACGGAAGAGAGTGACGAAAATGACGAAAGTGACGAAGATGACAGCCTTTATAAGCAGAGGCTGGATTGCATCTTTCGAGCAAGTTCGCTATAATGTAACTGAACCACATAGCAGGCGGCAGATCCGCCCGCGGATAGGAGCTGGTAAAGTCGTGGCTAATCGAGTAGTTATCACGCTGGGCGGTGTGCGTTACCCTTTGCGCACTGTTGAAGACCCGGCTTATGTAGGCGCACTGGCGGAGGAGATAGACGATAAACTTCGCAAGGTCATGGGGGACGGTAACCTCTCACTGAGCGAGGCGCTTGTGGTCATGTGCCTGGAATACTATGACGCAAACAAAAAAGCCGAGCGCGACCTTGACAACATGCGCCTACAAGTGGCCGACTACATGGAGGCCGTCAAGAAATCCGAGGCAGGACTCAGCAAAGCCAAGGAAGAAGTCGCGCGGCTCAAAAAGAAAAAGGACAGCTAAACCGTGGAGATTCTCGCCCCCGCCGGCGGGGAGGAAAGCCTTGTCGCGGCTGTTCGCTGCGGAGCGGACGCCATTTATCTGGGCATGGGCTCACTCAACGCCCGCCGGGCAGCAGGCAATTTTGATGAGAGCGGCCTTGCGAGGGCGCTCGCTTTCTGTCGCGCTCGTGGGGTCAAAGTCTACCTGACCGTAAATACCCTAATCCTTGAGCGGGAATACCCGCTGCTGCTGGATACCCTACGCACCGCTGCCGCCCTTGGTGTGGACGCGCTCATAGTTCAGGACTTGGCCGTGGCCGCCGTCGCGCGGGCAGCCTGTCCCGGCTTGCCTTTGTTCGCCTCAACCCAGATGGCTGTCACCGGCCCGGAGGGGGCCCGTATGCTCGAAGAGCTCGGCTTCACCCGGCTTGTGCTGGCCCGAGAGCTCAGCCTAGAGGGAATCGCCGCCATACGCGCCGCTTGCACCCTCGAGCTGGAAGCCTTTGTTCACGGCGCACTCTGTGTCGGGGTGTCGGGGCAGTGCTACCTGAGCGCCCTGATCGGCGGCCGCAGCGGCAACCGCGGGCTCTGCGCACAGCCCTGCAGGCTGCCGTTTGGTAGGGACGACCACCTCGGTCGTCCGCACTATTATCCCACCACGCCTGCATTTTCGGACGACCGGGGGCGGTCGTCCCTACCCCATGCGCTATCGCTAAAAGACCTCTGCCTTATCGACCGTCTGCCCGAACTTGCAGCTGCCGGCGTGACCGGTCTGAAGATAGAAGGCCGGATGAAGCGCCCCGAGTACGTGGCCGGCGCGGTAACCGCCTGCCGCAATGCTCTTGCCGGGCAGCCTTGGGATATTGCTGAACTGGCCGCGCTCTTCTCGCGCAGCGGCTTTACCCAAGGGTACCTGGACAGCAAGCTGAACAACGATATGCTGGGCACCCGCCGCAAAGAGGACGTGACCGGCGCTGCCCCCGCACTGCTTGGCAAGTACCGCGCCCTCTACGAGAAGGAGCAATCCCGCGTGCCGGTGGACTTCTCTTTTGAGCTGCAACCGGGTAAACCCGCGCTCCTCACCGCCTGTGACCAGAGCAGCAACATGGCCAATGCGATGGGCAACCCGCCAGAGCCGGCTCTCACTGCGCCCACAACCGACGAGAAGGCAGGGGCCGCACTTTCCAAGACCGGCGGAACAATCTTTTACGTCGGGAATATGACCTTTGACATCGCACCCGGGCTTATGTTGCCTGCCTCTCAACTGAACACCCTGCGCCGTGAGGTTTTGGCAAGACTGACCGAGATTCGCGAAACACACCACCCACTGCCATTCTGCGAGAACCAAGCGGTGGAGGCGCTGGAGCCTCCGGCCCGAAATCGACCAACAACCGGCCCGCTTCTCCGCCTGCGCCTGGAGACCGCCGCCCAACTTGAAGGGGTCGATCTCACCGACGTGGAGCTTATATCCCTACCCGTCACCCAGTTGGAAAAGCTGAGTGCCGCTACTATCGATCGCTATGCCAGCCTCCTAGCCGCCGAACTCCCCAAGTACGAGTTCGAGACAGACAAACGCCTACCCGAGCGGCTACTCACCTTAAAACAAGCAGGCGTGGCACGGGCAATCGCCGGTTCTCTTGGTGCACTCCGGCTGGCGAGACAAACAGAGCTTGCGGTGCACGGCGACTACTCACTGAACATCACGAACACCCGCGCACTGGAGCAGTACCGCGCCCTGGGTCTCTCGAGCGCCACACTTTCCTTTGAGCTGACACTAAGCCAGGCGGCAGCGCTTGGCGGCACTCTCCCCCGCGGACTGATTGCCTACGGCTACCTGCCGCTCATGCAGCTGCGGCTCTGCCCCGCGCACTGTGCCGGGGGCTGCAAAGGCGATAGCTGCCCCTTCCCCTCCCTAGTTGATCGCAAGAACAAGCGGTTTCACCTGAGCCGCGCACCCGGCGGTGTCAGCGTTCTGCACAACTGCCTCCCCCTTTGGATGGGGGACAAATCCGCCCAACTAAAAGCAGCCGGACTGGACTTCCTGACCCTCTACTTCACCCGCGAGACACCCGATGAGATGGCCGGCGTCATCCGTCTGTTCAGAGATGGCGGGGTGCCGGCAGAACCCTACACCCGCGGGCTTTACTTCCGGGGAGCCCAATAGCTCAAATACCAGCGCATATGTTGTGGATAGTTTATAAACTATACGATAGCGGGTAGAGTTATGCAAAAAGAGTTGCCGAAAAGAAAAGGCATCAGGCTGAAAGGTTATGATTATTCGCAAGCGGGATATTATTTCATAACGATGTGCGTTAAAGACGGCCACGAGATGCTAGGCAGAGTTGTAGGGGACGCGCCCCCGCGCGTCCCGCGAATCCCCACCTACTCAGAGGACAACCCGCGCGCGAAGTCCCCGCATGTTCAATTATCGGAATACGGCACTTTTATTGATGCGCAAATTCAGAAATCCAGCCAGATATACCCTCATGTGTTGATTGACAAATATATCATCATGCCAAACCATGTTCATCTGATTATCATCATTAAAGACGGGACGCGCAGGGGCGCGTCCCCTACAAAGTCAATCATCCCGCAAGTCATGCAAAGTCTAAAATCAATCACAACAAAGAAGTTCGGATTTAGTATATGGCAGCGCTCCTTCCACGACCACATTATTCACAACGAAGCTGATTATAGGCGCATATGGCAATACATAGACGAAAACCCCGCAAACTGGACGCAAGACTGTTACTACACCCAACAAGCATTATCAACACTCTGAATTTTACAAGGAGCCACACTCATGCAAACCCTAAAAATCAAAAAGCTTTGCCCCTCGGCAACCCTCCCCAGCCGCGCCACCCCTCAAAGCGCCGGAGCCGATCTTCACGCCTGCATCGAAGCACCATTGATCCTGCCCCGTGGTGGCATAGCGATCATCCCGACCGGCATCGCGATGGAGATCGCGCCGGGCCTGGCCGGGTTCGTCTTTGGGCGGAGCGGACTTGGCGTCCGCCACGGAATTTGCCCTGCCAACGCGGTAGGAGTTATCGACTGCGACTACCGCGGGGAAGTTAAGGTCGGGCTTATAAACCACGGCAAGGCTGACTACACTATCCAGCCCGGGGAGCGTATAGCCCAGCTTGTCCTCCTGCCGGTCGCACTGGCCGAGATCGTGGAGGCAGATTCACTTTCCGACACAAGCCGTGGAACCGGCGGGTTCGGGTCTACCGGCAAGGTGTGACCAGCCCGCCGTAGGGGACGCGCCCCTGCGCGTCCCGGCCATTTCCGCCACCCCCATGGGGAACCGCGTCCCGGCCTTTACACGAAACATTGCGATACTTCGCGGTACGCGCAGCGGCGCGTGCCCTACACATAGAAACGAGGTGCAACACATGCTAATCCTTGCCTCCGCCTCCCCTCGCCGCAGGGAGCTGCTCAGCTATATTCGCCCTGACTTTGCGGTAATTGCCACCGACAGCGACGAGACTTTACCCGCCGGCACTCTCCCGGATGAGGGCGTGCGCATTCTCGCTCTGCGCAAGGCACAGGCCGTGGCCTATACTCACCCGGAGGCCACCATCATCGGCGCGGACACCATGGTGGCGCTTGACGGCAAAATTTTCGAAAAGCCATTGGACGCCGCTGACGCCGCTCGAATGCTCCGCGCCCTTTCGGGCCGGGAACACCGGGTCTATACCGGGGTAGCAATACTCGGCCCACGCGGTCAGTCTGTCTTTTCCCAGGAGACTGCCGTGCGCTTTGTCGAGCTAAGCGAAGATGACATTGCCGCCTATGTTGCCACCGGCGAACCGATGGACAAAGCCGGCGCATACGGAATACAAGGGGGCGGCGCACTCTTTGTCAGCAATATTCGCGGGGATTTTTACAACGTTATGGGCCTGCCTGTCTGCCGCCTTGCCAGGGAACTGCGCAAATTTACTTAACAAAAGACCAGCAGCTTTGACTAACCATGGCGCACTTATTAAATTTTTGCGCACAAAATCTCATTCGTTCATATTTTTATGTTGAGGAAAAGCAAAAAAACGGTTATAATGGTAATGTAAGGTATCGAGCCTATAAAAATTGCGCAAGGCATTGAGATAAAGAAAGGGGCAAATCTGTGTTTTCTAAAGACGTAGGCATTGACCTGGGTACCGCCAATACCCTGGTGTTTATGAAGGGCAAAGGCATCATTCTGCGGGAACCTTCTGTGGTGGCGGTAGACGTGCGCACCGACACCGTTAGGTATGTAGGCAAAGAGGCCAAGGAAGTTATAGGGCGTACCCCCGGCTCTATCGTGGCTGTCCGCCCACTAAAAGACGGCGTTATTGCCGACTTTGACATAACTTCGAGTATGCTTCAAATATTTATTAAAAAGGTGGTCAGCAACACCTTCTTTTCCCGACCGCGGATAATTATCTGCATACCCTCCGGGGTTACCGACGTTGAGCGCCGCGCTGTAAAGGAAGCCGCCTTTAAAGCCGGGGCCAAGCAGGTCTCTATCTTAGAGGAGCCAATGGCAGCCGCTATTGGTGCCAACCTGCCCGTTGGGGACGCCACCGGCAGCATGGTCGTGGATATAGGCGGCGGCACAACCGAGGTCGCTGTAATCTCGCTGGGCGGCATAGTTGCCTCCCGCTCGGTTCGTGTGGCTGGAGATGAGCTGGACAATGCCATTATCGGCTACATCAAAAAGAACTACAACCTGCTAATCGGAGAGCGCACCGCCGAAAACATTAAGATAGAAATCGGCTCGGCCTTCCCCTACGAGGGCGAGGCGCCTTACAAGATAAAGGGGCGCAACCTTGTGGACGGTCTGCCCAAGGACATAGACATCACCCCGGAGGAAATCCGTCGCGCACTTGCCGACCCAATCTCCTCAATCATGGACGCTATCCGCACCACACTCGAGCGCACCCCGCCTGAGCTCTCGGCGGATATAATTGACCATGGCATAACCCTGACCGGCGGCGGGGCAATGCTGCGCGGGCTGGACTCCCTTATAACCCAAGAGACCGGTATGCCCGTGCATATAGCCGAAAACCCCCTGGACTGCGTTGCCGAAGGCACCGGCAAAGCCCTCGATAACATCCGCCTGCTGGAAGACATCCGGGCGAACGACGATAAAAGATAACTGACAACATCCCCGGAGGTGCTGCGAGTTGAAGGATTTTCTGGGCAGCCTGCGGTTCAAGATTCTAGTTGGGCTCATGACTGTGCTCTTGGGCTTTATGATCGCGTCTGTTTACACTGGCGGAGCTGCGCCCATGTTTTCCCAGATGGTGAGCATTGTCACAACTCCTGTACAGAGGGTGACATCCAGCGTTTCGGCCGGCGTCTCCGGCTTCTTTGATCAGTTCCTCTCAGCCGGGCAAGTTTACGAAGAAAACCAGCGACTGCGCGAAGAACTCAACGCCATGCGCCGCCAACTGGTTGACTACCAGCAGGCCCGCCACGAGAATACTCAGCTCAGAGCAATCTTAGGGGTCATGGAAGACCGGCAAGACCTTACATTCATCACCGCCGACGTTATAGCCCGCGACCCCGCGGACCGGTTCTATTCGTTTACCATTGACCGCGGCTCAAGGCACGGTATCAGCTGGCTCGACCCGGTCATAACCGCCGACGGCCTGGTCGGCTATGTGATAGAAGTAGGCGTAAACCAGGCCCGGGTAGCCACTATCCTGGATGTGTCGGCCTCGGTGGGAGCCTACAGCAGCACTACCCGGGAGATCGGCATTGTCTCGGGTGCTGTGGAACTTGCCCCTCTGGGCCACAGCGAGCTTCAGTTTCTCCCCCGGGAGAGTCAAATAGGCGTTGGAGACTTGATTCTAACCAGTGGAGGCAGCCTTTTCCCCCGGGACCTCATAATAGGCACCGTGGTTGAAATCGGCCCCAGCCGGCACGGCACCGGCCTGCTCGCTGTTATTGATCTGGCAGCGGAAGTCCAAAATGTGCGCAACGTGTTTGTCATCACCAGCTTTGACGGTCAAGGCATGGATTAAACAAAGTCACACGAGGGTTTGGAGGTGAGCGCCACTGTGAACAAGACAAAGCTCACCCTTGTTGCCAAATACTTTGTCTACGGCATTCTTTTGACCCTGCTCTACGTCTTGCAGACAACGCCGGGACTGTTTGTTGTCTTCGGCACAAAGCCGATGCTTGTGGTACCCGCCGCCATAGCCATAGCAATGCACGAGGGCGAGTTCGCGGGCGGGTGGTACGGCGCTTTTGCTGGCCTACTCTGCGACATCGGCAGCAGTATGCTCTTTGGCTTCAATGGTTTTTTGTTTACTTTTTTTTGTGTGGGAGCCGGGCTTTTGGTAACCCACCTAATGCACTGCAATTTTTGGAACGCGATGCTCTTCACCCTGGTCACGATGATGGCGGTCGGCAGCCTTGAGTTCCTTTTCGGTTACGGCATGTGGGGGCTGGACAGCGTTTGGATGATTTACGTCCACCGCACTCTTCCGCTGATTGCCTACACCACATTTGTTGCTCCCCTACTATTTTGGCTGGTGCGCAAAATACACCGCAAGGTGCAAAGAATGATAACCAACTGACAATCACCCCAAGGGAGGGCCCCTTATGAAACTTTCTCCTCTGCGCTTTAGGCGCTGGTTTTTGGTTTTGCTTTGCGTTGCTGTTTCGGGGGTTTTCATCGCTCGGCTGATGGATATTCAAATCATCAACGCCCATGAATACCGCCGTATGCTGGAGGCACATCACGTCAGCACCCAGACAATCCGGGCGGTGCGCGGGGAGATTGTTGACCGCAACATGCGCCCGATAACCGTAAACCGGATGGGGTACGACGTTATCTTGGACTGGGCCTGGTTGCCGGGTGGCGCTGCCAGAAACGACGTCATACTGCGCCTAATTGAGCTCTGCGAGCGCCTGGGCATCGAATGGATAGACAACCTGCCCATCTCTAAAAGTGAGCCGTATTACATCCTGCCCGAGAGCGGTCCGGCCATGGATCGCCTGCGCAGTTCTTTGAATTTGCAGCCCTACGCCACCGCCGAGGATGCTATGTTTCAGCTGGTGCACCACCGGTTTGGGCTGGAGGAGTTACCCGCACACCGGCAGCGCCAGATTGCGGGAATACGCTACGAAATGGATCAGCGGGCCTTTTCCGTTGTTAACGCTGTTTACACCTTTGCTACCGACGTCCCGCGTGACGCGGCCATACACATAATGGAACACAGCCATATCCTGCCCGGCGTGGATATTATGGAAAGCGCTATCCGCCACCACGTGGACGGCAGAATGGCTCCCCATATAATCGGCCATGTAGGACCTATCTACCGGGAAGAGCTTGAGGCGCTGGTCGGCATGGGCTACGCTATGGACGACATCATAGGCAAGGCCGGGGTTGAGCAGGCCTTCGAGTCAGTGCTGCGTGGGATTAACGGCAGGCGAGAAATCCACCAAGAGCGCGGCAGGGGGGTAATCATGACCCTGGAGAGTGAGCCGCCCATACCCGGTAACACAGTTGTGCTCACCCTTGATATTGACATGCAGAATATTTTGCAAGACGCGCTTCGCGACCAAATCTATCACCTGCAAGCAACCGCACCACCCGGCCAGGGCCGAGAGGCCAACGCCGGAGCCGCCGCAGTGATAGATACGCGCACCGGCGAGATTTTGGCGCTCGCCACATACCCATCCTACGATCTTTCCACCTACCGGCAGGATTTCGCCTACTTGGCGTCCCAAACCACCCTTACGCCCCTGGTAAACCGCGCCCTGCACGGGGAGTACGCCCCGGGCTCGGTCTTTAAGCCTATAGTTGCCCTGGCCGGCATGCGGGCGGGGATAAGCCCTACTACCTCATTCCCCTGTCGCAGAAATTTCCCGGTGGGTACTCACGTCTTCACCTGTTTGGGCTACCACGGGCATATCAGCCTGCATCGCGCAATGGCCGTCTCATGCAACATTTACTTCTACGAAATCGGACGCCGAATTGGCATCGATGCCATTGACCACGTCGCATATATGATGGGCCTGGGTGTCCCCACCGGAATAGAAATACCCGAGCGAATAGGTCAGCGCTCCAACCCCGAATCCAAGCTGCGCATTATGGATGAGCAGTGGTTCGAGGGCGACCTTATCCAAACCTCGATTGGTCAGCTGCTCCACGGCTACACCCCTTTGCAGCTGGCAAACTATACAGCTACTATCGCCAATCGTGGCAGACGAATGGACCTGACCATCGTCCGCGAGGTCAGAGACTACTCGCAACAAAGTGTGGTAGAGGGCTTCGAGTTCGAGCCCCGTGTAGCCTCCGAGATGACCGACATCCCACCTGAAGCCTTTGAAGCGCTGGTGGACAGTATGGTTGCAGCTTCCCGTCCGGGCGGTACCGCAGCCATGGTATTCGGGTGGTACCCGATAGACGTCGCCTCCAAGACCGGCACTCCGGAAACCGCTGGGTTGCCCAACTCGGCCTTTGCGGCCTTTGCTCCTGCCCAGGAACCCGAGATCGCCATCGCAATTATAATTGAGCAGGGCTGGCATGGGTTTACAGGCGCCCCGGTGGCCAGGGCAGTTTTTGACCACCACTTCGGCTTCACTCCACCGCCTGCCCCGCGCTCGTCCGCTGACTCCGAACCAGAATCCTCCAGCACAGATGGCGAGCAGACAGAATCGGCCGCCGGCTAAATCTAGGTGCTGTTTCTGTATGTAATGCATAGAATTCCAGTGGTATTTTGACTTCGGCGTTAGATTTCGCAAGCACACCTGTTCTTTTTGTTAATTTTATGGTAAACTATAGTATTGGTACCGCCATTCAACTTGAGAGGTGACCCAGCGTTTTGAAATGTGTCGTTGTCTGTTCGGGCAAGGGCGGTACGGGAAAGTCTTGTGTTGCAGCATATACAAGTACTGCTTTGGCCGCCGCTGGAAAGAAAGTGCTTCTAGTTGAAACCACCGGGCAATGCCATGCGCTCGAGCTTATTTTGGGCGTAAGGGAAGCGGCCTTTGGTATGCGCGACATCTTTGCTGGTCGCTGTACGGCAGAAAACGCAATCCTTGAAGTAGAGCGCTCACCAGGTCTTTATTTTCTCCCGGTTGGGGACGGCCCACCGCCTAAAGACGAAAAACCAATGCGCGAGCTGCTGCTCTCGCTCGCCGAGCATTATGACTTCATCTTAATCGATGCGGAAGACTTGACTTACTTGCCGATTGAGTTGTGCAATACGTTTTTACTTGTTGCCACCCCCGACACCCTATGTGTTCGTTCAGCCGCCATTACCTCTAGGCAACTGAGCCGTGCGGGTGCACGGGAGGTTCGGTTGGTCATTAACAATATCCCGCCGAGAATTATACCGATTGAGGGCGCACACGACTTTGACGATGTCATTGACATCATCGGCGCTCGGCTTATCGAGCTTATACCCGCCAGCCCTAAGCTATGCTTTTGCTCCAACAACGCCCAGCCCCTTGACCCCGAATCTCTCACCTATAAGGTGTTCGAAAATCTGGCCGGTAGGCTGATGGGCAAACGTATCCCACTTTTGATACGATAAACCACAGCCACACCGCCCAAAGAAATGAGGCTTTTCCCTTGACAATCGCATTGATAGCGCACGATTCCAAAAAAGAACTTATGGTGCAGTTTTGCATTGCTTACTGCGGCATTCTCAGCCGGCACAGCATTGTGTCCACCGGCACTACCGGCAAACTTGTCAGCGAAGCCACCGGCCTCGAGATTACAAGGTTTCTGAGCGGCGCGCAGGGCGGTGACCAGCAGATAGCCTCCCGCATCTCCTATAACGAGATTGACGTGCTGCTCTTCTTTAGGGACCCTATCGCGGCAAAATCAAACGAGCCCAACGACCATACCATGCTGCGGCTGTGCGATGTGCACAATATTCCCGTGGCAACTAATATCGCCACAGCAGAGGCGCTTATTCATGCTTTGGAGCGCGGTGACCTCGACTGGCGCGAAATTGTAAAGCCCAAAAGATAATCGAAAGGATGTAGCCAATGGCACCCAAGTACAGGTCTATCCGCGGTACCCGGGATATTTTGCCCGGGCAAAGTGAGAAGTGGCGATATGTTGAACAGGTGGCCCTGGAAGTGGCCGCCGGCTACGGTATAAGCGAGATACGCATACCCACATTTGAGAAAACCGAACTGTTTACCCGCTCGGTAGGGCAAACTACCGACGTTGTTCAAAAAGAGATGTACACCTTTGATAAAGGCCGGGAGTCGATTACCCTGCGCCCCGAGGGCACTGCCGGCACTCTGCGCGCCGTGCTTGAAAACAGTATGCTCTCGGACGTGCTTCCACTCAAGCTGAGCTATATTGTCAGCTGCTTCCGCCACGACAACCCACAGGCCGGACGATTTAGGGAATTCGTTCAGTTTGGTATTGAGTGCCTTGGCAACCCCTCCCCCAGCGCCGACGCCGAGGTTATTGGGGTGGCTTACGATATTCTCGCCAAGCTGGAAGTATTGGACGGCCTCAGCCTCCGCCTGAACTCCATAGGCTGCATTCACTGCCGCCCTGCATACCGCGTCAAACTCAAAGAATACTTCGCCCCCCACGAGGATGCACTGTGCAAAACTTGCCTGGAGCGGCTGGAGCACAACCCCTTGCGACTGCTGGACTGCAAGGAGGAAAAGTGCCGCGCCCTAGTAGCGGATGCCCCAAAAATCAGCGACGGCTACCTTTGCACGGATTGCCGCGAGCACTTCGACGGCCTAAAGTCCCGGCTGGACGCCATTGGGCTCGACTACGAGATCGACCCCTTTATAGTCCGCGGGCTGGACTACTATAGCAAGACTGTCTTCGAGTTCGTCTCGCCGCTGCTAGGCGCACAGGCCACTGTCTGCGGCGGAGGGCGTTACGACGGGCTTATTGGGGAGCTAGGCGGGCCACACACACCAGCCTTGGGCTTCGGCATGGGCCTTGACCGCCTGCTTATGATGATGGAGGCCACCGGCAGCCCGTTCCCGGCTCAGGCCCAGTGCAACCTTTACATCGGCAGCATGGGCGAGGCTGCAAACATAAAATCCCTCGAGTTGGCCACCGACTTGCGCCGAGCGGGTTACGTGGTGCTCTGCGATACCGTGGGCCGCAGCGTAAAAGCTCAGATGCGCTACGCAGACAAAATGGGTGCGGCGTACTCCTGCATCCTGGGTGAGCAGGAGCTCGAGCAGAACACGCTCACACTCAAGCGTATGGATGACGGACAGACCGTACAGGTAGCGCTTACCGCTGAGGCGGTCGAAGCGGAGATAAGAAATTAGATATTGCAACTTATGTATTTAAATAGCGTTTGCAGGTATTATTTGCAAATATGTTTCATGTGAAACGTTTAATTTGCTCATCAAAGGAGACACAACATGCAAAACGATACTATGCAGGGCCTTAGCCGCACGCATTATTGTGGAGATTTGCGCGAGAGTGATATAGGCCGCGAGGTGACAGTCTGCGGCTTTGTGCAGAAAAACCGTGACAAGGGCGCGCTTGTTTTTGTTGATTTGCGGGATAGAACCGGGGTCGTGCAGCTTATGTTTGATGACAACACCCCGCCGGAGTTGCGGAAAAAGGCTGCCGGTGTGCGAGCTGAATATGTACTGATGGCCCGTGGCAAACTGCGTGAGCGCGCAGCCAAAAACCCCGAACTGCCAACCGGCAGTGTAGAGGTATTTGTGGAAGATTTACGCATACTCTCGCGGGCAGCAACCCCGCCGTTTGAGATAACCGACAAGACCAACGTAAACGAGGAGCTGCGCCTGCGCCACCGTTTCCTTGACCTGCGCAGGGGTGAGATGCAGCAGAACATAATGCTCCGGCACCGGGTTGCAAAAGTTGCTCGCGACTTCTTTGACAGGAACGGTTTTATCGAGGTGGAAACACCAATGCTGATAAAATCCACCCCCGAGGGTGCGCGGGACTACCTTGTGCCCAGCCGGGTGCACCCCGGGCAGTTTTACGCGCTGCCTCAGTCCCCGCAGATTTTCAAGCAGCTACTGATGCTGTCGGGGTACGACCGGTATATGCAGATCGCCAAATGCTTCCGTGATGAGGACTTGCGGGCCGACCGCCAGCCCGAGTTCACCCAGATCGACCTCGAGATGAGCTTTGTGACCGAGGAGGACGTCTACGCGATCAACGAGGCGTTCATCGCCGAGCTGTTTGATAAAGTGCTGGGGGTCACTGTGCCACGGCCATTCAAGCGGCTGCCCTACCACGAGGCCATGAGTCGCTACGGCTCGGACAAGCCTGACACCCGCTTCGGGCTCGAGCTCACCGACCTTGGAGATGCACTGAAAGGTTGCGAGTTTAAAGTTTTCGCTGGTGCGCTGGAAGGCGGCGGCAGTGTGCGCGGCATCAACGCCAAGGGCGCGGCAGCCATACTCTCTCGCAAGGAAATCGACAAGCTAACCGAAGTAGTCAAAACATACAAGGCGGGTGGACTTGCATTCACCCGATGGACCGACGAGGCTGAGTCCTCGTCCTATGAGAAGTTCCTCAGCGACAACGAAAAGGCAGCCGTTCGCGCATCCCTGGGCGCGCAGCAGGGCGATGTCCTGCTGATTGTGGCCGACCAAAGCGATGACACCGTGCTGACAGCCCTAGGCGCGCTAAGACTCGAGCTCGCTCAGCGGCTTGACCTCATCAAGCCGAACACTTACGACCTTTTGTGGGTGGTCGACTTTCCATTGCTCGAACACGACGAGGAAGGCGGACGGTACATTGCAAAGCACCACCCCTTTACATCGCCCAAGCTGGAGGACGTCGACCGGCTGGAAAGCGACCCCGGCAGTGTGCGGGCACGGGCCTACGACATGGTGCTCAACGGCTCGGAGATCGGCGGCGGCTCGATCCGTATAAGCGACCCACAGCTTCAGCAGCGGATGTTCGCAGCCCTCGGCATGGATGAGCAAACCCAACGGGAGCGGTTTGGCTTCCTGCTAGATGCCTTCGAGTACGGGGTGCCGCCACACGGCGGGCTAGCCTTCGGGCTTGATAGGCTGGTCATGCTGCTATGTGGCAGCAGCTCGATTCGGGACGTCATCGCTTTCCCCAAGGTGCAGAACGCGAGCGATCTTATGGCCGAGTGCCCAACGCCGGTTGGGCAGAAGGAGCTGGATGAGTTGGGGTTGAGTGTGAAAAAGTAAATGTACCACACGAAAACATGGCGGACAGCAATAGTGCTGTCCGCCATGTTTTTTAGCTTTTAATATCTAACGAACTTCAAAGCGCCGCAAGAGGGGTGGGTGGTTCTTGATGTTCAAGTTTTTCAAGTTCAAGGGCTTAACAAGGTCTTAATTTTAATTCGCCTGCGGGCGGGAATATTGTACCGCTCATGCCGCGGGGGCACTTACTTTTCTTGTCTCGCCAAGAAGAAGTAAGCAAAAGAAGGCGACTGGGGGAGAACCGGATCTGACTACGCACAAAGGACGTGCTCCGCAGACAACTCCCCCAGGCCCCCACTATACGGACAGGTAGGCGAAAACTGGAGAGCTTATTGGTATGTTATTCTTGCGAGCTCCCGGCTTGTCAACAGCGGCACAGTTTGCAGCAAACACCTCACCGCAAGAACTCCTTACTCTAAA
>WRAV01000048.1 GCA_009780025.1 Oscillospiraceae bacterium
CGGCGTAGCAATCGAAACCAACGGCACCGCACCGTTTGAGGATTACCAAAAGCTGTTGCCGCTTATTGACCTGTTTTTGATAGACTACAAACTGACCGACCCACAGCAGCATCGAAATTTGACCGGCGCTGGCAACCAAACAGTGCTTGAAAATATCGGCAGGCTGAGCGCGGCAAGTGCGAAGATCTTGCTGCGCTGCCCGATTATCCCCGGCATAAACGACAGCGATAAGCATTTGGCGGCAATCGCCGTGCTCACCCAAAGACAGAGCGGTATCCTAGGATTTGAGCTTATGCCCTACCACAGGCTTGGAGTAGCGAAAGCAAGCGCATTAGGACAAACCCCGTGCGAATTTGACCCGCCAAGCGAGGCCACAAAAACAGCGTGGGAACAAAAAATCATCTCATACGGCGGGAAGAAATGGGGCGGCGGCTATGAATGAGAGAATTGAAAAGATGCGCGAAAATGTGCAGCAGTTAAACGACGCGGGAATTCGCAGAACTCTGTTTTACCGGCTTGCGTACAGCTCGCTTGCCCAAACACGGGGTGAGAGCATCCAGTTGCGCCGCGCAAAAGCGCAAGCGCACCTGCTGGACAACACCCCGCTTGAAGTGCACCCACATGAGCTTATTGCCGGAAGTATGACCGGGCTTTGTCCGCTGCTGAAAAACCCGCCGCCATACGAGACGCAGCGGGAAAAGGCCGTGCAAATCATCGAAAAATACCTGTGCAGCAAAGGTAAGGTGCAGCAGGTTGTGGTCCCTGACCGAAACGCGGTCAAAACCTTTGAAGCCGAGTTCACCACCAAGAAAAGCCGCTGGGCGCTGATGAGCCGAGTTCACCACGACGCGGATATCAGCTACCAAGATCTGCAAAAGCTAATTGTCGAAATGCGCGAGAAGTTCGCAGACAAAGACATTGAAAAATACGAGATTGGACGCGAATTGGAGCGTGCCTTCAAAATTAATTACGGCAAAGAAGTGCGGGCAGAAATTGATGCCCTGCCCTGGTTCGCAGCTAACCACTTAGCGCTGAACTACGGGCGTATCATCCGCCAAGGCTTCGATGGGCTGCTTACCGAAATTGAAAAAAAGCTGCAAAGTGCACAGACAGACGCACAGCGCGAATACTACACCTGCGCCAAAATTGTAGCCGTAGCGGGTAGCCGTTTTGTGGCGCGTTACGCATCCGAGCTGCGCCAGCACAGCCAAACCGGAAGCGAGCCTCGCAAAAGCGAGCTTGCCGAAATGGCGAGAGTCTGCGAGAAGATCACAACTGCACCGGCGAGCACATTTCGCGAAGCGGTGCAGTTTGTCTGGTTGCTGCATATCATGGTCAGCGTCACCTGGGGTTCGGCACTTTCGCTGGGAAGATTTGACCAGTACATGAGTGAATTCTACCTGCAAGACATAGCCAGCCACTCAATTACACGAGAAGAAGCCAAAGAGCTGCTTTGCTGCCTGTGGCTGAAAGTCAACGAGCCGAAAATGCGCACAGTGCAAAGCCTGACCCTGGGCGGCATTACTCCCGAGGGCAAATGTGCGGTAAATGAGTTGACCGCGCTCTGCCTAGATGTCGTGGCAGAAATGAAGCTGCCTTACCCGAATGTGGGGTTGCGGATAAACAACAAAAACCCTCAGTGGTTGTACGACTTTGCAATTCAGACAATCAATGCGGGCGGCGGCCAACCGATGATTATGAACGATACTGTGTGGATCGCTAACCTCAAAAAACTGGGTTACGCGGACAAATATGCCAATGACTACTACAACATGGGCTGCGTGGAGATTATGATTCCCGGCAAACAGCCAAATTGGGGCGTGACCGACCCAATAGCGTTCCCCATGCTATTTGAGGATGTCTTCGCCAAGTACCGCGCAGGGGAAGCCGCGCTTGAGAACTTCGAGCAGTTCAAGCAGGTCTACCTTCAAACCCTGAGCGAAGCGGTTGCAGCAGACAAGCGCGAAGCCGACAGCAAGGCCGCGCAAATTCCCGGCAAGTGCTACGACCCGCTGGCATCACTCATGACCGACGGATGCCTTGAAGCTGGCTCAGATATGTTTCAAGGCGGGAGCGAATTGGGCACCCACTGGTCGTTCTACGCATATGGCCTTGGCACAGCGGCAGATTCGATGGCAGCGGTCAAAAAGCACGTCTACGATGAGGGGCGGTTCACCATAGCCGAGATAGCCGACTTGCTGGCGCAAAACTTCGCAGACAGTGAGGAAGCGCGGCAAATTCTGGCTGAGATGACGCCTAACTATGGCAACGACATTGACGAAGTGGACGCGCTGGCAAACGACATCCTCACCGCATTCGACGACCAAGTGATGAGCTACAATAGTGCCCAAAACCCCAACAAATACGTCACCACCCTGTTCGGCTACTTCTTCCACATCTACCACGGCGAAATCACCGGTGCAACTCCAAATGGCAGAAGGCGCGGCGAAGCGTTCAGCGACAGCATGGGGCCTTCGCAGGGCAAAGATATTGGCGGGCCGACCAAAATGCTAAATTCGGTACTCAAGTTTGACCACGGCGGTGTTACCGGCGGCTACGCACTCAACCTCAAGGTCAACCCGGCGCTGGCAAAAAGTCCGGCGGGCACATTAGCCTTCAAAGCACTGCTGCAAGCCTACCTGCAGGACGGCGGGCCGCAACTGCAAATCTACATTGTGGATGTCGCTGCGCTTAAAGCGGCCAAAGAACAGCCGGAAAAACACCGTGACCTGATTGTGCGCATAGGCGGCTACTGCGAATACTTTGTCAACCTGGACGAGTCGCTGCAAGAAGAGATTATTGAGCGCACGGTGCATGGACTTTAACTGGAGGGCAATCAATATGAAAACAAAAGCGGTTCGGCTTTACGGCAAGAAAGATATGCGTTTGGAAGAGTTTGAGCTGCCCAAAATTCGGGAAGACGAGATTCTGGCGCGGGTGGTAACCGATAGCTTGTGCATGTCCAGCTACAAGGCTATGCTGCAAGCAAGTGACCATCGCTGCATCCCGGATGATATTGTCGAAAATCCGATTATTATGGGGCACGAGCTGTGTGCGGTGATTGAACAGGTGGGCGCAAAACTGTCCGGCAAGTTCAAAACAGGCGATGTGTTTTCGGCGCAGCCCAAGATGTACTTCGGTGATGAAATCACCGCGCCCGGCTATTCCTACACCACCTACGGCGGCAACGCAACCTATATAATAATCCCTGCCGAGGTTATCCGAGACGGTTACCTGTTGCCGTTTAGCGGGGACGCGCACTACAAAGCATCGATGGCGGAGCCGATTTCCTGCATTGTGTCGGCTTTTCGCTCGGCCTATCATCTCGCGCCTAACAACAAAGATCATATAATGGGACTCAAAGAAGGCGGCAGCCTTGCAATTCTAGCTGGCTGCGGCCCGATGGGGCTGGGCGCTGCCGAGGTGGCAATGGCGATGACGCCCCGCCCTGCCCGCATTGTGCTGACAGACATTGATGAGTACCGCGTCAGCCGCGCAAAGGCGTTGCTAAAGTCCAAAAACGGCGTGCAGGTGGAAGTGTTCAACACCAGCGATGTAGATGACATCCCCGCGCTGCTTGGCAACAACTTTGATGATGTTCTAATTATGGCGCCTGTGCCGCAGGTAATCGAGCTTGCCGACGCCATTTCGGGTATTGACAGCTGCATCAATTTCTTTGCCGGACCAACACAAAAAGACTTCTACGCCAGGGTGAATTTCTATGATGTTCACTACAACTATAAGCACATCATCGGCACTTCGGGTGGCGATATTGACGATATGAAAGAAGCGCTGCAGCTGATAGAAACCGGTGCGGTGGATGTTTCGATGCTGGTCTCGCATATAGGCGGGCTTAATTGCGCAGCCGAAGCAACGCTGAACTTGCCGTCAATCCCCGGGTCCAAAAAGCTGGTTTACTGCGGGATTGACCTGCCGCTTGCTGCAATCGAGGACTTTGATAAGCTAGGCCAAACCGACCCACTGTTTGCCGAGCTGCATAAAATTTGCGCCGCCAACAATATGCTTTGGAGCGCACAAGCCGAGCAGTATTTGCTAGAAAATGCGAAAAAGATCTAGGGGGTAGCAAAAATGCTAGATGTGCGAAAAATGATTGACGCGCTAGAGCGTTCGACCGGAAAAATCACTTTATTTGTCGATGGCTTTGTGGACGAAGTGTGGCAGATTGTTGGTTCGCGCGCAAGCACTACGGAGTTTGCGTTGTTTACGCAAATGTCACAGTATACCGAACGTGTCCAACGTAGCGGCACAGGTGGGGTTGGGCTGGAAATTTTGCGCAAGCGCCGTTCTGCCGGCGGGTTTTGCGCCAACACCGGTTGCGCTACCGCCCGGTTGGGGGTGGACACAACACTGGTTTGCCTATACGGCAAGGACAATCTTGATCCGGTTTTTACTGACGTCGGCAAGCTATGCAAGCTGATTTCTATTGAAGATCCGGCGGTTACGCATATCCTAGAATTCGATGACGGCAAGATAATGATGTCATATGTCGAATTGCTGCACCACTTGAACTGGAAGTTTCTGACTGGTGCACTAGGCAAAGGCAAACTGACTCGACTGCTTGCAGATTCGGATATTATTGGCGTTGGGTATTGGTCGGTGCTGCCCGCGTTTGATGAAATCGTCGAGCAAATTTGCGCGAACTTGCCGGCTGATGGCAAGCAGCGCCGGCTGTTCTTTGACTTTGCGGATTTTCGCAAGAATGATCCGGCAACGCTCACTGCCACACTGCAACACTTGCGAGATCTAAACGAAAAAGTACCCATGACGTTAAGCGTAAACGAGCACGAAGCGATGACGCTATTCGCTATGTATGGCCAGACATTAGATGATGCCGACTGCACTGTCAGCGAGAAGACTGAATTTGTGCGTGGCCAACTTGGTCTTGACGAACTCGTCGTGCATACACTTCACTATGCTGCGGCGGCGTCAGCTAAAGAAAAGCCCGCGTTTGCCGCCAGCATTTTCTGCGAGAAGCCATTGCGAACTGCAGGTGCGGGCGACACTTTCAACGGCGGGTATCTGGCGGCAAGCTTGGCCGGCCTTAACTTGGCTGAGCGTCTGCATGTTGCAAACGCAACTGTGGGCGGATTTTTACGCTCCGCCACTTCGCCGGATACAAAAAATTTGACTGAATATTTTAGCGGGTGAAACTGATCTTATCTACCATAGTCTGTGAGCCACGAGCCACATTGTGGGGCGTGGCTTTTGGCTCTTAGGGAAAACCCTAATACCCCTGGGGCTACATGTACTCTCCAACTCGTTAGGCATGTTCAGCCTATACCCCTCAACGCAAAACAAGGACCTTGTTTTGCCTAAGCATCATATGCAAAAGTTTGCAACCATCGGGTCTGTTGCCGCACTGGGCCGATCACATTTTTATATATCGCTTGAAATAATGCCCCAAAAAAAGTACAATAGGCTGGTGTTCGCACGGTAATCTAAGTTAAAGCTTAAAGGGGCGCCTATGCTAACAGTGCTTATTCTCATCCTCATCAATATTTCATTTGTAGGGGTTGGGTTACCCAACTCCTTGCTCGGCTCGGCGTGGCCGTCTATGCACGGTGAAATCGGCGTACCGGTCTCCTATGTGGGGATTATCTCGATGATCTATCTAGGCGGCACCGTTGTGGCCAGTTTTTTTAGCGGGAAGCTGCTCGCTCGCTTTACTGCCGGTATTTGTACGTTTATGAATGTCTCTATGATAGGCCTGAGCCTGATTGGCTTCTCGCTGTCGAGTAGTTTTATTTTTTTGTGTGTTTTTGCACTTCCCCTAGGCATTGGAACCGGCTTTACCGACGCGGTGCTCAACAGCTATTCGGCCATGCATTTTGGGGCAAAGCACATGAACTGGCACCACTGTTTTTGGGGCGTCGGCGCAACGATCGGCCCTGTCTTTATGTCCTACGGAATCGCGAGCAGCAGCTGGCGGGTAGGCTACCAAATTACAGGTGTTGTCGTGGTTGCAATAGCTGTGGCCCTGCTCTTCTCCCTTCCCTTGTGGAAAAAGTTTGCAAAGCTCTCAGATACCAGCACCGAAGAAGCAAATAAGCCGCAGAGCTTTGGCAGCCTCTTCAGACTGCCAGGCTTTAAGACCTCCTTGGCTATTTTTTTTGTCTATGTTTCGGCGGAAGCAACTGTTGGCTTGTGGGGCAGCAGTTACCTTGTTATGTCAAGGGGTATTGCCCCAGAGCTTGCGGCGGGCTGGCTTTCCCTATACTTTTTAGGGATGACCTTGGGGCGGTTTATTTCCGGGTTTGTGGCCATGCTGCTCACTGGCCGGCAGATAATCTGGTTGGGCTGCGTACTCTTTGGTTGTGGTATTGTTTTCCTTCAGATCCCGGTAGGCAACGCAGCCTATCTTATTGGTTTCTTTTTGATGGGGCTGGGATGTGCGCCCATCTTCCCTACCCTTGTGCACTCATCACCCACACGGTTTGGGGCGAGATACGCCCAGACCGCCATAGGCGTTCAAATTTCAAGCGCCAATATCGGCGCTACCGTTACGCCGCCTCTGTTTGGCCTTCTGGCCGCTCGGGTCGGGCATGGCTTATTTCCAGTCTTTCTCGGCTTTTTGCTGGCTGTGATGGCCTTGATGATAGGCATGCTCAACAAAACAAAAGTAGATGAAGAAACAGGCGTGTAAATGCCGGAATTGGCCGCCAGGTAGAAATTTCGATTTGAGAGGCAAGCTGCTCTGCCCAACCGGAAAAACCGGGCAAATAGAAAGGCACCCTCGCGTATAAACCGAGAGTACCCTTTAATCCATTTGTGAATTTAAATTAGGAAAAGACCACAAACAGCGCAATGATTGCTACTTCCGGTAAATGCGGAGTGACATAGCTATCTTATCTCAATACCTTTGGGGTAGTTGAGCTTAATTTTGTCAACTATAGTTGTAACAAACTCCGAGTTTGTTGGGGTTATGCGCCTGCTATTTTTAGAATAGCCAAAGTAAGAGCCTAACACCTTTGAGTCGCCTCGGCCCCAGGTAACTTTAATAGCGTTGCGCATTGTGCGTTCCACACTGGATGGCGAGGTAGAGTTCTTTTTGGCAACACTCGGGTATAGTTCTTTCGTAATACCACCTAAAATATCGGGCTCTTTAAGCGCCATAATAATGGCGTCTCTAAAGCAGTTGAACCCCCTAAGATGGGAGGGCATTCCAATATTATGTAGTATCTCTGTTACCATCTCAGCAAAATTTACGGGTTCTATAGGCTCGTTCCCAATATTTGCGGCAGCTTCGACGAAGGATATTACACGGTTGATTATAATATCTATCTCTACTGGCCTTACGAAGATATAATCCGCGCCGTTAGAACAAAGTTCTCGCATAGCAGCCTCGCTGGGAAAAGTTACCGCCATTATCAGCGGCAACTTCTCGCCGGAGTTTTCGCGCACATGCTTCATGACTTTAATAGCGTTATATTTAGCTACGCTGGCATCTATTAGCATTACATCATAATGCTGCTCTTTGATGGCCGCCATTATTTCATCATAGCTTTTCGGCATTAGCTCAGCCACGTAATTATGTGTGATGAATAGTTTAGAGCATTTTGCGTAGAGTTCTTCGTTGGAGATGAGCACCTTGTGTTTTTCTGGCGTCATACTCATGTTTCCTCCTCACCATTAAGAATACGAGTATGATACCACATAAAAGTGAATAAATATAGCTTTTATTAAAAAGCAGGTCAGTTGTTGATCTGACCTGCTTTGCCTTTGTATAAACCATTACCTGCCGGCATGAAATAGTTGCTGGGAAATTATATCTCCTCGACCTCGCGGAACTTTGTGCGCTCGCCGAACAGCTTTGTGCGAATATTCTCGAAAGTGATATATATAGCCGGTATTACCAGCAGGGTGACAAAGGTAGAGAGCGCCAAACCAAACACCACCACTATCGCCAAGGGCTGCATGACCTCGGAGCCTTCACCTTGGCCCAGCATCATGGGCAGCAAGCCCAATGCGGTGGTCAGGGTAGTCATGAGTATGGCCCGTAGGCGAACAACGCTCGCCTCCCGCACCGCCTCGATAAGGGGCATGCCCCTGCCCCGCAAAAGGTTGATAAAGTCTATCAGCACTATACCGTTATTTAGCACAATACCAACCAGCACAATCAACCCCAGCGCTGCGGTAATGCCGAGCCTGTGCCCCATAACTAAAAGCCCGAATATGCCGGTAGAAAGCGCAACCGGCACCGCAAACATTATAATGAACGGGTAAAACAGCGACTCGAACTCGGCGGCCATGATAGCGTAAACAACAAATACCGCGACCAGCATAGCAAGCATCAAACTCGCCAGCTCCTGGTTCATGAAGTCTTGGTCGCCGGTGGGTTCGAGGGATACCCCGGGCGGGAAGATATATTGGGTGGCAATAAGGTCGTTTATCTCGCTGGTGACCGAGCCGAGGTCGCGCCCATCCAGGCTGCCGGAGATGGTCAGAACTGTCTGCTGGTTGAGCCTGGTTATCGACATCGGCGACTGGGTTATCTCTATCGCTGCCACCTCCCGCAGGGGGATAGAAGTCCCCGCCGGGGTGGGTATCAGCAAAGTTTCCAGGCCGGTGAGGTCGTTTACGGCGGCGTCCCCGCTGTTTACGCGGACATTGAGCTCGTTGCCGGCCACCCGCATTACAGTTGCCTGGCTGCCCTGGATAGCGTTGTTAACCGTGCTCATAATTCCCTGGGCGGTCAGCCCAAAAGAAGAAGCCCGCATTCGGTCAACGTTTACCACCGCCCGGGGCATAGTTTCGCCAACGCTGCTGGTAACGTCCCGCATGCCCTCTACGCCGCTTAGCAACTCGACCAGGTCTTCCGAGACACCAACCAGGGTCAGTATATCATCCCCAACAATGTTGTATTGTACGGCCCCTCCACCAACGCCGCCCACCACCATCATTGAGGTGAGGGCCTCAACGGTTATTTCGGCACCGGCAATATCCTGCATGGTACCGCGTATCTCGTCGGCTATTTCGGTGGAGGAACGCACCCGCTGGGCCATAGGCAGAAGGGCCACAGTCACCGAGGCGTTGCTGGTGTTAGCGCCACCGAAGAATCCGCCCCCGCCCACAGTAGTTGAGACATTGCTGATCTCCGGCACGCCCTCCAGCCGACCAAGCACCTGCATGGTTATATCGTTTGTCCGCTCGAGCACAGCGCCGGTGGGCAGGCTGACACTTATGTTTATCTGGCTCTGGTCGGCAGGCGGGAGAAGCTCGGTACCGACAACCGCCACAGAGAAAAGCGAACCGACAAAGAACACGAAGGCCAAAATCATCACCAAAGCCCGCCGGCGGGTGGCAAAGCTTATCGCCCTTTTGTACACCGGCCCTATGATGTCGATTTTCTTGCCCACACTTTCCATCGCGCCCGAAAGTTTTTGGGTAAGCGCCCACCTATTCTTTTTGACCTTAAGCTCTTTGGGCGTCAAAAACAGTGAGCAGGCCATCGGCACAAAGGTTATCGCCACTAGCAAGGACGCGCCCAGCGAGAAGGACACCGAAAGCGCAAGGTCGGTGAATATCTGGGCAATAAGCCCGCCCAGCCAGGCTACCGGCACAAACACCGACATGGTGGTTATTGTGGCTGTCACTATGGACATAAGCACTTCCCTGGTGCCGTTTACAGCTGCGCGCACCCGGTCTTCACCCAACGCCATCCGCCTATAGATGGCCTCCAGCACAACTATCGCGTTGTCAATTAGCAGCCCTACCCCCAGGGTCAACCCACCCAGGCTCATCATGTTTAGGGACATGCCCGCAAAGAACATAAAGCTGAATGTGACGATTATCGAGAGCGGTATAGCCGCCGCTAGAACTAAAGTAGCCCGTATATCCCGCAAGAAGAAGAAAAGGACGATTACCGCCAAGAACATGCCAAGCACTGCGGTGGTGGAGACCGCGTTGATAGAACCCATAATGTAGTCGGCCGGGTCGAGGATTACCTGGATATCCATCTCGGGAAACTCGTTAATAATTCGGTTAAGCTCACCGCGCACCGCCTGGGATACGTTTACGGTGTTGGCGTCCGACTGCTGCTGGATAGTAAGAGTTATTGAGGGCTCGCCGTTGAGGAAGGAGTAGGTCGCCAGCTCGCTGTAAACTTCGCGCACCTCGGCTATATCCCGCAGGAATATCTGCCCGCCCATGGGGGTAGTGATAGGCAGGTTGCGGATATCCTCAAGATCGCGGAACTGGGCGTCCACCACTACCGAAAGGTTGCGCCCGGCTTCATCGAGGGCACCCACCGGCCGGGTGGCGTTCTCGGTGGCTAACAGCCCCATTACCTGGGCTTCGCTCACCCCAAAGCCGCGCAGGCGGTCGGTCATCAGCTCAATGGCGACTTCTCTTTCCCGCCCGCCGCTCAGGTTGACAGCGGCTACACCAGGCTGGCGGGCCAGCCGGTTTACAATGCGGTCTTCCACAATATATTGCATTGTTACAAGGTCGTGGGTCTCGGAGGCTATTGAGATAATGATAGAAACTTCGTTAAACGCGTCAGCCTTCATGACCATTGGGTCGCCCGCACCATCAGGCAGAACCATGCTTACAAAGTCCAGCGCCTCGCGGATGTCTATGGCGGCCATATCGATGTCGATGTCGTTGGTGAACTGCATGACAACAATAGAGTTGCCCTCGCCCGAAATCGACTGAAGCATGTCTAATCCCTGCAGGGTGGCCATTCCGCGCTCTATAGGCTCGGTCACCAGCCGCTGCACTTGGTCGGGGGCGGCACCGCTATAGCTGGTTATGACAACCGCCGCCGGTATATTCATGTTGGGCAGAAGGTCCATGCGCAGGTTGAACAGGCTCATCCCGCCAAAGGCCAGGAAAACAAGGATAATCATAAGGGTGGCCACCGGCCGCCGGACAGAAAGTTTGGTCATCTTTTGCTCCTATTATGCTGAGATAAAAACGCGCGCTTAACGAAGTACGGCGGAGAACCCCGCCGTATCACCCGTTTTGAATTGTTAATTGCTCAAAACCGGCTAACCGGCCGCTCTTTGGTCGTTTGTGGCAACAATGTTAACCAAAATTCCGTCGTGCAAAAACTCCTGGCCGACTACGACTATCTGGTCGCGCTCGCTCACTCCACCGGTTATCTCGATTAGGTTGCCGCTTTCAAGGCCGGTAGTCACGGCCCTTCTGTGTGCAAACTTGTCCTCGACCACATAGACGAACTGGCCGTAGTCATCGCTTTGCACCACATTGCGGGCCACCACAAAGTTGCCCTGGCTTTGCGCCTGCACAAATGTTACCTGGGAGAACATTCCCGGTCGAATTAGACCGTCGGGGTTCTCCAGCTCAATGCGCACCGGGAAGGTGCTGGCCTGGTTGGCTATCGGGGAGACTATAGTAACCGTGCCGGTGAAGTATTGCTCATCCCCCAGAGCCTGCACGGTAACGCCAACTTCTTGGCCCACGTAGACAAGGTTTATCAGCGCCTCTGAGACGCTTACCTGCACTACCACCGGGTCTATCTGCACAATTGTAAAGGGCATCGCCGCCTGGGAAACAAGCTGCCCCACCTCAACATTGCGGGTACTTACTACACCGGAAATCGGACTGGTTATTATCGCCCGGTTCAGGTTGCCCTGCAGCGTAGAGATTTGCGCCTGGGTTGCCTGCAGCTGGGCCTGGGCGCTTTCCACCCCGAACTCGGCCTGCCTTTGGGTTTGCTCCACACCCTCGCGGTACGTCTCAAGGAACTCCTCGGCGAAGGCCAGCGAACCCGCCGCCCCTTCTTGGGAGACCCGCGCCGACTGCTCGGCCGCGCGCAGCTGTGCTTGCTGCACCGCTATCTGCTGAATCTCCACATCCATGGGGCGCATCTGCAACCTAAGCGCATCGTATTGGGCTGCCAGCAGGGGGTCGAACACATCGGGGTTTCTGGGGTTTTCTACCCATTCGTCCCTGTGGCGCCCACGGGTTAAGTCTCTTAGCTCTCTCTCAAAATGGCGCCGGTCATTCTCTAGATCTCTTAGCCGGGCTATGTTGTTGTCCATAAATATCTGGTTTTGCCTGCGGGCGGATTCCCACTGTACATCCGTCTGGTATATGCCCGCCATGCCGTAAGTGGCGTTGTGTACAGCCATCTCCTGCTGAAGCTCGGCCATGCGCTGCTGCGCGCCGTCAATCGACATCTCAAGTGCAAACTGTGCTGATTCTACCCCGACACTCGCGGCGCTCATAGAAGCCTGCAGCTGGCGCATTTGGTTTTGCAGATCCTGGGCATCCACGGTGAAGAGAACATCGCCCTCTTCCACCTCATCCCCGATGTTGAAGTTGACCGAAGTCACCTCAGCGACCAACATACTGGCTATATTTACAGTTTTGTTAGGCTGTACTTGCCCTATGTATGTCAGCTCGCTGCTTATAGTAGTGCGCTCTAAAAAGGCGGTCTCAACCGCGGTTGCCAGCACTACTTCCTCTTCCGCCGCGGCGTCGTGAGCCCCCGCCATCATGCACCCAGAAAACAGAGCAAGCGCAAGGCCCACCCCGAGCATTTTTATCCCTGCGTTCTTCTTCATATCATAGCCTCCTGCAAAAGCGCCGGTGCGCCGGCGTATTGGGTTTAGAACCTGTGTTCAATATTCGAGCTGCCCCCGAGCCGGCGATTTTTCCGCTATGCTTCGTCAATTTTCTTTGGAATCCACAAAGGATTCCCGCAAAAAATTTCCTTGCCTAGCGAAAAAACGCTTCGGCTCGTGAGCAACTCTCGTTATTGAACACAGATTCTTATTGTACATCTGCAATTCTCAACATGCTAATTTGCAGTATTTATACAACCTTGCAATAGTGTACCACCATACTACAACACTATGTCTGTTGTTGTCAATAGGTCGCGTGATTTTTTTCGCAGCACAGTAAAATTATGTACCCATAGTGTTGGTTTTTTTTAAGCAACTTTACAAGGTAAAACATATGCGTACAGCCTTACATTTTATCCCCAAAATGTAAAGTTGCTATGAACAAACTATTATTTTTTCGCTGGTGAGAGCACGGCGCAAAGTGCTTCTACATAGGCAGGGGGGCGGCAGTTGCAAAACACGCTCTAGTTGTTTTGAAAAAACAATTGTGCTAGAATATTTGCAGCGGGCTGCTGCCATGCGTATTCTAACCAAAAGGGGCGGCTGTATGATCACCCATGAATCTGCTGAAAATTACCTGGAAACTATTCTGGTGCTGCAAAACCGGATTGGAGAGGTGCGCTCGGTTGACATTGTAAACGAGCTGGAGTTCACCCGCCCAAGTGTGAGCGTAGCCATGAAGAAACTGCGCGAGAGCGGGCATATAAGCGTGGACGGGGACGGTTATATCTCCCTGACCGAGAGCGGCATGCACACAGCCCGGCGAATGCTGGAGCGGCACACACTGCTCACCGGCTTTCTCACCTGGCTGGGGGTGGACGAAAAAACCGCCGCCAAAGACGCCTGCCGGATTGAACATGTGATAAGCGAGCAGAGCTTTGAGAAGATTTTGCGCTTTGTATCGGAAGATCTGGGAAAATAAGCCGTAACACAACAACAAAAGGAGACATACATGAAACCCAGGATATCAGTCCGCGAGCTTTGCCAGATAGGCTTATTCACCGCGGTGATAGCCGTCTGCGCTCAGTTTACAATCCCACTGCCAGGGATGGTGCCCTTCACCCTGCAAGCCTGGGCTATCTGTCTGGCCGGGCTTGTGCTCGGCCCCAAAAACGGCACCATTGCGGCAATTATATATGTCCTGCTGGGTGCGGTGGGGGCACCTGTGTTTGCGCAGTTCTCTGGTGGTATGGGCGTAATACTGCGCCACACCGGCGGCTTTATTCTCTCTTTCCCGCTGGTGGCGTTGCTTGCAGGGCTGGGCGAGCGCACCGGCAAGCTGCCTTGGGTTTTCGCCGGGCTGGCGGCGGGCACGCTGGTCAACTGGCTGGTCGGTATGCTTTACTTTAGCCTGGTGCTCTCTACAAGCCTCGCGGTTGCTTTTACCGCAGCCGTCCTTCCATTCATTCCATCGGCTGCACTTCGGGTAATTTTGCTGCCATTTGTAAGCAAAGGTATTAAGGCGGCACTGTCGGCGGCGAGGGTACACTCATGAAGCTGCGGCCCCACCACCTGCTCTGCACTCAGGGTTACAGCGGCAAAGGCTACAGCCCCGAGTTTGTGGAGAACATGAACGCCGTCACCGGTGTTTTGCGGACCGACCCGGCGGCCCGCGTTGCGGTTGTCTTCTCAACCGACGACATCTGCGCCCATTGCCCACAAAAACTGGGCGAGGACGTCTGCGCCCAAGGCAGCAAAGTAAAACGGATCGACCAAAAAGTTATCGACTATTTTTGCATAGAAGAGAAAGAATATGTCTACCGGGAGATTACGGCGAAGATATCCGCTGTGATGACCCGCGAGATGATGGACGATATCTGCGGAGAGTGCAACTGGTACCCTATCAGCGCATGTAAAAGGAAGGTTCTGGGCGAGGTGTAGGGTTGATTATTAATCGTGCAAATTGACTGCGGGGTGGGGAGTAGGGCTTCGAGGTCAAGGTCCCAATACTAATTCTGCCTGCGGGCAGGGGATAATGTACCGCTCATGCCGCGGAGGCACTTACTTTTCTTGCCCCGCCAAGAAAAGTAAGCAAAAGAAGGCGGCTGGGGGGAGGACCAGTATTGCTTCGCTCCAAAGGGCGGAGCTACGCATACAACTCCCCCCAGACCCCCCACTGGTGGGTCAAGGGCGGGTTTGTGGGGGCGGTAGGGTTGGGTGACAACCGGATTCGTTTGCAAGAGCGGTAGGTTTTTAGTGGGTAGAGGCACCGTTTTGCGAGGGCGGAAAGTTGCGGTTCCGTATTGGTTACGTTTGCGCAAAGGTCAAGGGCGGTGGTTAGGGGCTGTCGGCAG
>WRAV01000049.1 GCA_009780025.1 Oscillospiraceae bacterium
AACAGCGTTGCGGTCAACGTCGTCTTCCTCTAGTCCTTCGGCAAGGGCCTGTGCTATAGCTAAAGCCAGTGCAAGCTCAAATGCCTCCTCGTATTCTTCCAAAGTTATGTATAGGTCCCCGTCAAAGTTAAAGGATAATCCAAAGACACCTTGAGGTATCTCAATCTGGGGTTCTTCCTCAGGTTCTTCGGTTTCTTCTTGACCGGGCTCTTCCTCGGGATCCTCTTCAGGTTCTTCGCCGGGGCCCTCACCGGGCTCTTCCTCAGGTTCCCCGCCTGGCTCTTCGCTCGGCTCGCCTGGAGGATCATAATAAGACGCGCCAGCGGACGCCCCCTCATCTTCGTTGTCGTGAGGGGCGACATAAACATCTTGGGGGCTCATGCCATATAGCCCGCCTTCATCTAGAAAATCAGGGCCAGCGGCAAAGCCGGTCAACCCGCTGAGCGACGTGCTCGTCACTACAGCGACAGCCAAAACTGCAGCGCAGGCCTTCTTTAGATTAATATACATATTCTTCATAAGTATCATCCACCCTCATGGTTGCCTATAAGCCTGACTATATAGTCAAATGTTAAATATAAAACTTAGCACGGACAGCACCGTGCATATACATAAGATACAGAGAACAGCGGATAGGTAGAGAGGTTAATAAAAATTCCACCAAATACACAAATGTGACACAAATACGGTTGACACATTTAGCGATTATTACCTAATCGCCTAAGCTGTGGTCAAATAAAAACCAAGACTACGCATCATTTTGCCTGAAATTAGCGATGCAGCCCATAATAATCAATATATTGTCGACGTCCAGATATTACATAAGTGCAGCTTGCAGGGTGACATCCTGCAATATTAAAAAAATGTTTCTTTATCACATTTTACGCGCTAGCATGTACAAATAATACTAAGATAGCGTGTTGCGCTGAATTTATCGCGTAAGTAAAGGGAAAAACACTTAAACGTCGTCCGTGTGGACAAGCTCGAACCGCTTGACTGTCTTGCCGCCTACGTCTACAGATTCGCTCCACATTCTCAGCGGGCGAACCCATGTTTTATCCTCTCCGTAGAGCGGTTTGTAAACCACCATGTCCTCCAGTGTTTCGCTATGCACTGCAAAGCCGACAACCTCGTAAAAATTGCCTTTGTAGTGCCGATACTTTCCAAGAAAAATCAAGGCAAAACTCCCCACTCTCAACTTACAATTAACAAAAATGTAACATGAAAGGTAGCGTGGTGTCAATCTTTCTAATGAAGTAAATATTTGGAGAATATTATAACTTCCCTTAAATTATTGCGTTCACCAAGGGGTTTATTTTGTGCCGCAAAACCGGCAACGGCGTTTACTCGTCTACTTGAAATTGTTTTGTTATAACCAGAAATACACTCGAATCATCTACCTCGGTTACCTTGTATTTATGTCCGGAAGCATTGCCGATCTCGTCCATGTCCTCGGGTGAGTGTGTGGTAGCACGGAAGCCATCCTTGCATACGATGGCCCCGTCTTTTGTTTTCTCCACATCAATTTCGCCCAGCAGCCCTTTGTCCGCCTGCTCGTGGAACCATGCAAGTCGGTGCTCCCAAAACTTAGAGCTATAGCTGCTGATAAACGCCCTGCCTCCGGGGGAGAGCAGAGCCGTTATTTTGTGTATATAGTGGGCCGGCTGGGTCTTCATTGCGGAAAGCGCGTTCTGCAAACACAACACCACGTCAAAGGTATCTTCAAACCGCAAATCGTGCGCGTCCATGACGAGTAGCCGTGCGCCAGTCAGATCGCGCAGATATTCTCTGCCGAAGTCTACATTTCCCTGGGAAATATCAATGCCGGTAATTGTTTGGCAGCTGGGGGCCAGCTCCTTCATTATGCGGCCGTACCCCGCACCCAGTTCCAAAATGTGTTCGGTTCCCTGCAAGTGCTCCCGCACAAACGCGATCTCAGATTCAAAATATTGCCTTACCCGTAGGTACTTGGTTTGGTAGACCTGATAGAGCTTTTGCGCGTTGAGGCTCTTGTCGTAATAGTTTTCGCTCATGTTGTCACACCTTTCCCTCAGAGCGCGCTTGAAATCCGCATGTCGAATCAGCGCAATGCGGATTTGTCCTGCCGTCTCGTGTATAAAGCGCAAGATATACTCTGCGTATTAGTGAGGTTGCGTGCAAAAGAGCCGGACGAGCCGCCATAGATGGTGCGGCAATGAGTTACGCTTGCCCTGTGAGGCTATCGTGAATGGTTCTGTAAATATCGTCAGTTAACAGCAACGTCTTTTCGAGGATGTCCTCGCCTTTTTCTCGGTGCTCGCTGACAAATGCGGTGTCTTTTATCCCGCCAATGTTGATAAGAATATTCAGCCAAGCGCCCTGCACCGCGGCCCCTAGACTGAGAGCGGCGACGCCCAAGTCACTGGCGGCGTTTGTGTTGGTTTTGCCAAGGGCCGCCCTTGCCAGCTTAGAGGCTTCAAGGCTGAGCTCCATCATTTTAAGGGGCGGGGCTACACAGGCTTTTAGCGCCTTCTGCATGGCCTGGCCCCGGGCGGCCTTGTCTGCGTCGGTTTCCTTGGGCATCGCAAAAACTGCGCCGACCTCATTGTAAGCCTGCGTGTCCTCGTCAATCACCGCAAGGAAGTCGGTTTGTATTCGCGCGGCCTTTTCAAGAAGCTCGGCGACAAAGTCGGCATGCTCGGCGTACTTAGCCCGACCGGCGGTGAGTGCCCCCACCATCTTTGTAAGGGAGACGCCCAGCGCTCCCATCAGTGCCGAGGTAGACCCGCCGCCGGGCGCAGGTTCACTCGAAGCCAGCAGCGCGGTGAAGTCTTTTATAGTATGGTCAATTAGTCGCATGGTGTTCTCCTTAGTTATCCCAGCAAGTGGTTTTCGAGCACTTGCTTGTCGTAGTCGAAGTTTTCCAGCCGCAGGTAATAGTCGGCGCAGTCGATTAGGGCCTTGGCCGGCGTCAGCCCGATTATCTCGCTGCCGACTATCGGCACGCCCCAGCGCTGAGCCTCGGCGCGGATAACCTCGAACACGCGGTAAATCGGCGTGCCTTCGTAGTTAACCATATTCATCGAGACTTGTGCGACATTGCGATCTTCTAGCATAACTCCTATGCCCTTGCAGTATTTGAACCCACCGCTGGATCCGCGCACCACTTTGGCAATTGCATTTGCGATGCTTATGTCCGAGGTGCCCAAGTTTACATTGAATGCGACAAGGGGCATTCTTGCGCCCACGGCGGTTATTCCTGCAGTTGGGTGGATTTTGCGCTCGCCAAAGTCGGGGGCCCAATCGTCAAGCAGCAGCTTTTCGGGCATACCCTCGAACTGGCCCTTGCGCACAGAGGCAAGGTTGCGGCGCGATTCGCTGGTGCATGAATCCTCGTATAGGAAGATTGGTATCTTAAGCTCACTCCAGATTCGCGCGGCTACCTGTTTGGATATTTCAACGCAGTCCTGGGCTGTGCAGCCTTTGATCGGCACAAACGGGATGACGTCGGTTGCGCCCACGCGCGGGTGCTCGCCGGTGTGCCCCCGCATATCTATTTTTTCGCTGGCCACCTTGCAGAGTTGAAAGGCTGCCTCGGCGATGCCCTCCGGGCTGCCGACCAGGGTAAAGACGCTGCGGTTGTGGCTGGTGTCCGGCGCGTGGTCAAGCAGAGATACCCCGGGTACGCTCTGGGCGGTGGCCACAAGAGCGCTTATAACCCCGGTGTCGCGACCCTCGCTAAAGTTTGGTATGCACTGTACAATTTTTGCCATCTGTTTAACTCTCCCTATGTATTTGCGTTATTTTAGAGCTGCCGACAAAGCCCGACCTTGCGTAGGTATGCAGAAATCCAGAACTGTAGGGGCGGGGTTCCATCCCCGCCCGTTAGATGCAACACTTTGTCGACACCGCCTACTTGCCGCCGAGCGCCGCCCTCACGACATCGTCGTCAGCCACCGCAGGAATAGTTATGTGGTCGGTGCCGGCATTATTTTGGTTGTAGATCTGCGCGGTCTCTATAGCGTGCTCGTTGGTGGCCCATGCCCGGCGGGAAACACCGACCATGACGTCCCAGGGCATCGACATGTTAAGGATGGTGTCCACCCGCTCGCTGCCGTCAAGAACCATGCCGAAGCCGCCGTTTATAGACTTGCCTATGCCAACGCCGCCGCCGTTGTGCAGCGCCGCCAGGCTCATTCCGCGGGCACAGTTGCCGGCAAAGCACTGGGTGGCCATGTCGGCGGTGATGTTGGAGCCGTCCTTGATGTTGGAGGTCTCGCGGAATGGGGAGTCGGTTCCGCCGGTGTCGTGGTGGTCGCGCCCCAGCATGACCGGGCCGATCTTGCCCTGGCGGACCATCTCGTTGAACTTGAGCGCAATCTTGGTGCGGCCCTCGGCGTCCTGGTAAAGGATGCGGCATTTTGTGCCGACAACCATTTTGTTTTTCTTCGCGTCGCGCACCCAGACGTAGTTGTCGCGGTCTTGGTAGCGGCGGGTGGGGTCTATGCAGTCCATTGCCGCTTTGTCGGTGGCGTCAAGGTCTTCCTGCCTGCCCGAAAGGCAGCACCAGCGGAAGGGGCCATACCCGTAGTCAAACAGCTGCGGGCCCAGGATGTCTTCAACATAAGATGGGAAGACAAAGCCGTCCAGGTCATCTCTGCCGTTTTTGCAGACTTCCTTGACCCCGGCATCGTTGACAGCTTTGAGGAAGCTGTTGCCGTAGTCGAAGAAGTAAACGCCGCGCTCGTGCAGCTTGCAGATGAGCGAGTAGTGGTGGCGGAGAGACTTATCCACCAGCTCGCAGAATTTGGTGGGGTTGCTTTTAAGCATATCGGTGCGCTGCTCGAAGCTAAGGCCCTGCGGGCAGTAGCCGCCGTCGTAGGGCACGTGGCAGGAGGTTTGGTCGGAGAGCAGGTCGATGTGTATATCGTGCTCTATCATGTATTCCAGCAGATCGATGATGTTGCCGTGGTAGGCGATAGCGCAGGGCTCTTTGGCGGCCAACTTCTGCTTGGCCATGGCGACAGCCTCTTCCAGCGAGTCGGTCTTCTCGCTGACCCAGCCCTGGGAGTGGCGGGTGTTGATCCGGGAGATGTCGACCTCGGCGATCAAGGTGACAGCTCCGGCGATCTCGGCGGCCTTGCCCTGTGCGCCGCTCATCCCGCCGAGGCCGGAGGTGACGAACAGTTTGCCGGCCAGGTCCTGGTCTTTGGGTATGCCAAGCACCAGACGCCCGGCGTTTAGCAGGGTGCTGAATGTGCCGTGCACGATTCCCTGCGGGCCGATGTACATCCAGCCACCGGCGGTCATCTGACCGTAGTTTGTCACGCCCAGCGCGGCCCCGCGGTTAAAAGCCTGCGGGTTGTCGTACAGCCCGACCAGTAGCCCGTTGCAGATAATAACTCTTGGGGCCATCTTGTGCGAGCGGAAGAGACCCAGCGGGTGCCCGGAGAGCAACACCAGGGTTTGGTTTTCGTCCAAAGCGGCGAGGTACTTTTTGACCAAGCGGTACTGCATCCAGTTTTGAAAGATCTGCCCGGTCTCTCCATAGGTGACCAGCTCGTATGGGTAAAGGGCCACATCGAAGTCGAGGTTGTTATCGATCATTACCTGGAAGGCTTTGCCTTCGGTGCAGCTCCCGGGGTACTCGTCGATCGGCTTGCCATAAAGTTTGCCCTCGGGCCGGAAACGGTAGCCGTATATCCGCCCGTGCTCTTCGAGCTCGGCGGCAAATTCTTTGGCCATTACCGCGTGGTGTTCTTTGGGGATATAGCGTAGCGCGTTTTTGACAGCGGTTACTTTGTCTTCCTGGGACATTGCGGCCTCGCGCCGGGGGGCGCGCCTAATGCCCGGGGCAAAGTCCGGCACTTTTGGGAGTTCTTTATCCAGCGCGATGGTAATTGGTTCGCTTGTGGTGTTCATGAGCAGCCATCCTTTCGCATCGTTTATTAGCGATGGTACTATTATACATTATATAACGCGAAACTTCCATCCTCATCTCAATGCAATCAAACAAACGTAGCGTCTATTTTTTGTGTACTTAGTCAAAGGGCGCCAAAAAACGCACTTGTGAGTTGATAACGCCGGCCCCATGTGATAGAATTAACATTAAGTTCATACTTAGAACCTATATTCAATACTCAAACCGCCTCCGAGCCGGCGATTTTTCCGCTATGTTGCGTCAATTTTTCTTGGAATCCACAAAGGATTCCTGCAAAAAAATTCCGTGCCTAGAGAAAAAATCGTTTCGACTCGTGGACAATTCTCGTTATTGAATACGGGTTCTTAGATTATCTTTGGGAGAGTGGTTACTGTGGAGTCTACTGTAAAAGACAACAGAGGAGCAGTTCTGGCAAAGTTCTTGATTTGCAGTCTTATCGGGGTATTTATGTTCTTTATTCCTATTCGTCTCGGCGGCTTTTATGTGTTTGAGCGGTTTGTGGCCGAGCAGAACACCATTCCCCTCGAGCACTTGGTGCGGATAATTCGCGCCGCTGTGGGGCCGTTCCAGCGCTATGTGGTGCTGGCTATCATGGTGCTTGGTACCGCGTGGACGTTTGTCAACGGCAGCTGGAAGAAGGACACCACCGCCATAATCTTTACCGTGTTTAAGGTGCTGGGTGTTCTGCTTGCCACCATGTTTATCTGGAGCTGGGGGCCCGAGGCTTTCTTTGCGCCGGCAAGCTCGGCCGCAGGCGGAATGCTGCCCTTCCTCTTTAACGCACTGGCAATGAACCTCGCGTTCCTGATTCCGATTGGTGCGCTGTTTTTGGCCTTCCTGACCAACTACGGGCTGATGGAGTTTGCCGGTACATTCTTGCAGCCGGTAATGCGCAGGGTTCTGCACACCCCCGGTCGTTCGGCGGTTGACGCAGTGGCTTCCCTTCTGGGCAGCTACTCGGTATCCCTGCTGATTACCGACAAGCTCTACCAAGAGGGCCGGTACAACAAGCGCGAGGCCGTTATCATTGGCATTGGCTTTGCCACGGTTTCGGTGCCGTTTATGATTGTTATCGCCAACAACCTGCAGCTTATGGATCGCTGGAACTTCTTCTTCTGGACCTCGCTGCTGGTTACATTCTTGGTAACGGCGATTTCTTCGAGAATTCCGCCTATTTCCCAGGTTTCGACCGACTACTATGAGGGCACTACACCCAAGCCGGACGAGGATATCAAGACCGACCGCTTTAGAACGGCGTGTGGTGACGCTTTGGATGCCGCCGCCCGCTCGGGCAGTGTGCCCACCGGCATCTGGAACAGCCTAAAAGCCGGATTTAGAATGACGGCGATTACCATAACCACCATTCTGTCCATTGGTATGCTGGGGCTTATGATTGCCGAGTACACCCCGCTGTTTAACATTGTCGGTTATGTCTTCTTCCCGTTTGCCTGGCTTGTGCAAGTGCCTGAGCCACTGCTGGCTGCACAGGCGCTGGCCACCGGCATCGCTGAGATGTTCTTGCCTATCCCATTCGTGACTGAGGCGTCTTTGGCTACACGTTATGTGGTCGGCGTATCCGCGATCTCTGCCGTTGTCTTCTTCTCGGCGAAGATTCCCTGCGTGTTGTCGACTAAGATTCCGATTGGCGTTATGAAGATGGTTGCCATTTGGTTTGTGAGAGTTATCCTCTCTATCCTGATCTCCGGCCTTATTGCGCTTATATTCCTGAGATAAAAGGAGACACTGCATGGATTTGGTTCTGAAAAATATCGGACTGCTCGCAACGCCGACTGGTACCGCGGCCAGGAAAGGCGCGGAGCAGGGGCAGATTACCCTTATTGAGAACGCGGCGGTGGGTATTGAGGGCGAAGAGATTGCCTACGTTGGCCGGAGCGAGGACGCACCTGCGGGAAGCGAAGTTGTCGACTGCGGTGGGCGGCTGGTTACGCCGGGGCTGGTTGACGCCCACACCCACTTGGTCTTTGGTGGTTGGCGGCAGAAGGAGATGGCCCGAAAGCTGGCAGGGGAATCCTATCTGGATATACTCAAATCGGGTGGCGGAATTTTGGACACTGTGCGGCAGACTCGCGCCGCCACAGAGGCCGAGCTGCTCGAGAAAGGCAAGGCGCTGCTCGAGACCATGCTGGCTCATGGTACTACTACTGTCGAGTGCAAGAGCGGCTACGGCCTGACCACCCAGGACGAACTCAAGCAGCTGCGGGTGGCAAAAAAGCTGGGCGAATGCGGCCCGGTTGACCTGGTGCATACATTTATGGGTGCGCACGCGATACCACCCGAGTACAAAGATAACCGGCAGGCTTATATCGATCTTGTCTGCGATGAGATGATGCCCGCCGTCAAGTCCGAAGGATTGGCGCAGTTCTGCGATGTTTTTTGCGAGACGGCCGTCTTTACTATTGAGGAATCGCGCTATATACTTGGGAAGGCTGTCAAGCACGGTTTTTTGCCCAAAGCCCACGCGGATGAGATTGACCCTATCGGTGGCGCTGAAATGGCCGCTGAGATGGGATGCATTTCGGCGGAGCATCTTATTCAGGCGAGTGACGCGGGGATTCGAGCGCTGGGCCGTCGCGGTGTTGTGGCCTGCCTTTTGCCCGGCACATCGTTCCACCTAGGCAAGGACTATGCCCGTGCCCGGGATATGGTCGCGGCGGGTGTTGCGGTGGCGGTCTGCACCGACTTTAACCCCGGCTCGAGCCCTGGGCTTAACTTGCAGCTGCCAATGTACCTTAGCTGCCATAAATACCGGCTGACTCCTGCCGAGGCGCTCTGCGCGGTCACCCTTAACGGGGCGGCGGCTATTGGGCGCTGCGAGAGCATTGGCAGCATCGAAGTTGGCAAGCAGGCCGACCTGGTGCTCTGGGACGCGCCAGACCTAGACTACATCTTTTATCGCTACGGCAATAACTTGGTGGATCGTGTGGTCAAGCGGGGCCGGGTTATGCGCTAGACTAAAAATATCAACAGCCCTTTTCGGCTAAGAACCGAAAAGGGCTGTTTTTGTGGCAGCGCAAACTGCTACCGCAGGTATTTTTGCACGTTGGCCTGGTGATCTTCCCAGGTGGCGGCGAAGTGGAAGTTGTCATCTTCGTCCCAGATATAGAAGAAGTAGTCGGCCTGGGCAGGGGCGAGCGCCGCGCGAATGGCGCTGGGGCCGGGGTTGCGTATTGGCCCTACAGGCAGCCCGCGGAACATATAAGTGTTGTAGCGTGCGTGGAAGCGCTGGGCTTCACCCTCGTAAAGTGGGGCGATGTAATCGCGCACGTACCAGCTCGTCTTGCACATTTGGAGCATCATGCCGGTGCGCAGGCGGTTGTGGATAACCGCAGAGACCAGTGGTTTTGCGTCATCGTTGCCCAGCGATTCGGCTTGGACGATTGAGGCGAGGATCAGTACATCGTCTATCGTGCGGCCGCTGTCTGCGATTTTTGGGCGCAGGTTAGCATCTAAAGCGGCTTCGGTGGCCGCGAGCATTCGGCGGATTATGGCTTCGGGTGTTTTTTCCGGGGAAATCTCGTAGACGCCGGGGGAGAGATAGCCTTCCAGCGCGAAGAAGCGCTCGGGGCTGCGTGGCATTGCGGCGATTAGCGGGAACTCGTTGAAGTTGCCGGTCTGGGAGACCTCAATGAACTCATCGGAGGTGGCTATGCCGGCTTCCTGGGCTGCTGCGGCTATTTGTACAAGCGTATAGCCCTCAGGGATGGTTAGGGTTAGAGTGGTTGGGGTAGTGGGCTGTGAAGTTTCACGGTTGGGTGAGGGTGCAGTCGTGGGCTGGGGTTGTGGGGTTTCTTGGGTGGTGAGGTTTTCGGGTGTGGGTGTGGCGGTTTCCGCGCAGGCGCTCAACAATAGCGCAATCAGCAGTAGGACTATGAGTAAGCTCCTCATTATTGCTGCCCCCCTTGTGGCATCCTCAGCTAGGCTGCTCTCTTCTATGCAACAAAATCTGCTCGGTCTCGTCTTCCCTGAGTGCCCAGCCTACCCACGCGTCATCCCAGCCAATATCTGCGAGAACAGCGTCAAACTCTTCTTGGGTTATGGGTGTGCGCCCGCCGGACATGCCCTCGCCAAAACCGCCCGGGAAGCTGTAGAATGTGTCACCGCCTTGGCTCCAGTCGCGGTAGATGGTACGCGAATAGACAAGCACAGGTGCCGCCCACGAAAAGTCTACCTCCAAGAGAGTGAGGGCCAAGTCACCCATGTCCCTTCTTGTGTCTATTACAAGGCGGCCGGTTGGGGTGATAAGTGGCATAGTGCCTACTAAAAGCTCGTCGCTAAACTCGACGGTTCTGAAGTCATCTATGTCGTAGTAAATAACCTGTTCGCCCACAAGGTAGAATATTCTGGCCTGCGCAAAAGGCTGTATTGGCTGGGGAGTCTCCCTAATATACGTAACCTCGCCGTCGGATACAAAGCGAATGGCGAGAACACCTCTCTCACCACTGCCGGTTATGTCCGCCCAAAAGGCCCTGGTGCTGTCATTTATTATGCCGTTAAACCCGTCATATCCATCAGCAAAATACTCGAGTAGCGGTGCCGCGAACGGATTTGAAGCCGAGGTGGGCTCCTCCTCCGCCAGAGGGCTCTCGTTGCTTGTTTCTTGTTCCGGCTCTTGGTTATCTGTAGCTTCGATTGTTGGGGGCGGTTCTGGCTGTGGCGTAGAGGTGCCACTATTTATACCGCAAGCCGTTAAGACCAACAGTACTGCTATCGCGAAAGGTAATAGGTATTTTCTCACAAGCTCCTCCATGTCGCTTATTCATCTTAGGTTACTGCACAGCGGTCTTCTACTGGGTGTCTTGTTGCTCTTTATAAATCCTGCTTGCGCAAAATCAGAATTCCAATTAGGCCCATCACAATTATTGTAATTATGTGCTGAACGATTATCGCCGCGTAATCCGGGTTCCACCACACACTTCTGCCGCCATGAAAAAAGAGCGCGATTTGGCTTGTGAGAAAGTAAAGCCCCAAGAAAACAAAAATCGTAAAGCCTCGCCCTCTGGAGATGATAACCGATGTCATCAAAATAGAAAACGCCGACAGCCAAGTAAAGATGATAATTCCGAATGTTACTGCGTCAATCTCGAAAACAAAATTGAAGAACTCTACAGCGAACGACATACCTTCTTCTGCCAGCATTACAATGAATAGCGGCAGAATAGCGATAAGCATAAAGCTGAGAAGAGAAAAGATCAGCGTTGCGCCGACTTTGACAAAGTAATACTGCACGCGGGATACACCGCTGGCAATAAGCAAGCTCATCACTTTGTTTTTGTAGTCGATCCGCGCCATTTGGTAGGGGTAAACGAACAAAAACGCCAGAGACGCGAGGACTGAAAAACTAAACGGAAAGATCGCCGATGCGCTCCAACCTCCACTCGATAGCATAAATCCGCCCATTATATTTACGGCCATAAAGGCAAGCATAATAATCAAGCTGGTTCGATCCTGCCAGTTTTTGAAAAGCTCCATCTTGAAGACATTCCAAAGTCTCATCTCACAAACTCCTCTTTAGCCAAGTTATCGAGCTCAAAGTTGCGGGAGTGGCTGCTTACCTAACAAACTTTGCAAACTGCACTTCCTTCTTGACTTGATAGAATTCGATATCTTTGGCAACTGCTTGCTTGAACACCTTACGATAGAGCTCCTCGCTTGCGGTAAACTGAATAAGCTTGCCCGCCATGCCGACAGAGACGCCGGCATCTTCAAGCATCAGTCTAAAATGCACAGGGTCGCTGACCTCAACAGAGTAAATAAAATCTTGGGTGGTGTCGCTGAGATCAAAGGCTGCCGAGAAATCTCCGTTTTCTAGCACAAAAACATGATCTGCGATAGATTCAATGTCTTCCTGCACGTGACTTGAAATTAAAATTGTACGCCCTTGCTGCTTTAGCTGGGTCAGGTAGCCTCTGAACCAATCAACAGTTTTTGCATCTAGCCCGCGAAACGGCTCGTCGAAGATCAGAATCTCCGCGTCGTTCATCAAAGAAATCAGCAGCTGCAGTTTTTTGGTCATGCCCAGCGAATACTTAGAGACTTTTGTTTCTAAATCACCGGAGATTTCAAGCTCGTCCGCAAGTTTCATGACATTTTCAAACGGCATCCCGCCGCGAAGCCCGGCAAAATATCTGAGATTAAACATACCGGTACGGTTGCGGTAAGGGCTCATATCGTCCAGGACGATTCCGACGTTTCCAAGTACATTCAGGTTGGTGCGCACTTCGAGCCCATCTATCAAAACGCTGCCTTGATAGTTTGTAATTATATTTACAAGGCACTTAAAGAAAGTTGTCTTTCCGGCGCCGTTTTTGCCGACAATTCCGTAGGCCTTTCCCTGCTCAAACGATACATTTGAAACCTGCAAAACGCGCTTGGAGCCATAGGAAAAGTTTAGGTTGTTAACTCCAATTTTCACATTGCTCAGCTACTTTCAAATAAATTAACGGCAAGGTCAAGCGCAGGTGTGTTCTTAATCAATCATCGTGCCCTCTGCTACTTTGCCTTCCGCTTGCGCTGATCGTGGTTAAGCACACGCTTGCGCAGCCTCAGGCTTTTAGGCGTGACCTCCAGCAGCTCGTCATCGGCGATGAACTCGAGTGCTTGCTCCATGCTCATAACACGAGGTGTGATTAAGCGCAGAGCGTCATCGCTGCCGCTGGCGCGGATGTTGGTCAGCTGCTTTTTCTTGCAGACGTTGACGGTCATGTCGTCGCTCTTGGCGTTCTGACCGACCACCTGGCCGGAGTAGACCGGGGTGCCGGGGCCGATGAAAAGTGTGCCGCGCTCCTGCGCGCCGGAAAGGCCGTATGCCACCGCGTCGCCGGATTCAAAAGCGATCAACGAGCCGTTTTGCCTCCTGGCAATCTCCCCCTTGTAGGGTGTGTAGCCCTCCAGTATAGAGGACATGATTCCCTCGCCGCGGGTATCGCTCAAAAACTCGCTGCGGTAGCCGAACAGGCCACGGGATGGCACCACAAACTCAAGCCGCATACGGCTGCCAATAGGGCTCATGTGGCGCAGCTCACCCTTGCGTGTGCCCATTTTTTCCATAACCGAGCCGACCGAGGTCTCGGGCACGTCGCAGATAAGGCACTCAAGCGGCTCGTGTTGGTTACCGTCAATCTCCTTGTAGAGCACGCGCGGGGTGGACACCTGGAACTCGTAGCCCTCACGGCGGATGGTCTCCATCAAGATGGAAAGGTGCATCTCGCCCCGGCCTGCCACGTTCCAGCTCTCGGTGGAGTCGGTGTCGGTTACGCGCAGTGAGACGTCCCGGAGCAGCTCGCGGTTTAGGCGCTCGCGCAGGTTGCGGCTGGTGACGTACTTGCCTTCCCGCCCGGCGAAGGGTGAGTCGTTGACCGAGAAGGTCATCTCCACCGTGGGGTCGGATATGCGGGCGAATGGCAGCGGCTCTACCTGTGAGGGGTCGCAGACCGTGTCACCTATGGTGACCTCCTCCACGCCAGAGAAGCAGACTATTGCGCCGGCCTGGGCGCTCTCGACAGGCACCCGGCGCAGGTCCTCAATCTCGTAGAGGTTGACGATTTTTGATTTATAAGGCGCCGCCCCGCTGACTTGGTTGCAGACCATAATATCCTGTCCGGCGTAGACAGTGCCGCGCTCAACCCGGCCGATGCCGATTCGGCCCACATACTCGTTGTAGTCGATTGAGCTGACTAGCAGCTGGGCTGGGCCCTCGGCGGTGACGTCGGGCTCGGGTATATGACTGAGTACCGTGTCGAACAGCGGCATAAGGTCGCTGCCGGCGGTGTGCGGCACCAACGATGCTGTGCCTGCCCGACCCGAGCAGAACAGCATAGGGGAATCCAACTGCTCGTCGGTGGCGTCGAGGTCGAGCAGCAACTCGAGTACTTCGTCGATGACCTCATAAATCCGGGCGTCCGGCCGATCAATCTTGTTGACAACTATAATGATTTTGTGCCCTAGCTCAAGCGCGCGACCGAGCACAAAGCGGGTCTGCGGCATAGGTCCTTCGGCGGCGTCGACCAGAAGCAGCACGCCGGATACCATCTTTAGTATACGCTCAACCTCGCCGGAAAAGTCGGCGTGGCCGGGAGTGTCCACGATGTTGATTTTTACGCCGTTGTATCGTATTGCCGTGTTCTTCGCGAGGATTGTAATCCCCCGCTCACGCTCTATGTCACCGGAGTCCATTACACGCTCGGCGACGGTTTGGTTCTCCCGGAAGGCTCCGGCCTGGCTGAGCATTTCGTCTACCAGTGTGGTCTTGCCGTGGTCGACGTGCGCGATTATTGCAATGTTGCGTAAGTTCAAAGGGGTGTGCTCCTTTTTACTGAGAATAGTGGTGCGCAATTTATCAAATGGCTCTTGCAAATTCTGTGCGGCCACTGTATAATGATAAATACAAACAAATTAGGCAAGCAGAGACAAGGTGCACGAACACCTTGTCCCCTAGCAGTCGGGGCCTATGCCTCCCCTATGCCAACGGCCTTACGGCCACACTTGCATATACATTATACCGTTTAGTTTGCCATTTTTCAAGCCATTGGCAGGCTGTGCGGGGAGTTTTGCGTTGCGCGGTGCAAGGGTATGGGATTTTTCCTGTATTCTTGCGCCGTTTTTGTTTGTTGTGGGTAAAGATATTTTTGCCTAGACAACATTTGAGAGGGGCGAAGGCGGATGAAGCGGCGGGTTTTAATCGTTGGCATGGTGGCCATTCTGGTAGTTGTTACAGCCGGCTGTGGCAGAGGAGAGTTGGA
>WRAV01000050.1 GCA_009780025.1 Oscillospiraceae bacterium
GTCCTCCCCCCAGCCGCCTTCTTTTGCTTACTTTTCTTGGCGGAGCAAGAAAAGTAAGTGCCCCCGCGGCATGAGCGGCACCTTATTCCCTGCCCGCAGGCAGAATCAAGATTGGGACCTTGAACTTGACCTTAATGCCCTTGACCTATAAAGCCAACGCTTACCACCCAAATATATGAAGGCTCCAGTCACGAACCTGGCGCATGTAGCCCAAAGTAACAAATCGGCGAAAATGCTCCTCATCCGGGTCGTCAGAATATAAAATAACATCAACGTAACCACTTTGCGCATCCGCGCCGTTAACTACTTCTTCCAAAAGGTTCTCTAATGTTTGGTTTAACATGCTCATTCTGTTGCCTCCTTAATTTTTAGTTTTGTTGCATCAGCATTCCGATGTTTGCTGTACCGCTATATTAAGAGCGGAATAAGTATAGGTATCGAAATAATACAAAGCACCGTCGACACGAACGTGACCTTTGAGCAGAAGGTCGCGTCGCCCCCCTGCTCGGCGGCTATTACCGGTATAGTCGTAGCCGCGGGCATAAGCGCCCCAATGGTCAAAAAGCCGACAATCATCGCGTCATTGATAAACAGGCTCAGCAAGAAGTTGGTCGCCACCCCCGCCGGAACCAGCCGCGCAAACGCGACCAGGTAGACCCTTCCGTCCAAAAAGGCGTCGCGCAGGCTGCACTTAGAGAGCTGCGCGCCCACAATCACCATAGCCACGGGGGTGGTGGTCATGGCCAGCAGTTCTATAGCACCCAAGGCAGGCCCTGGAAGGTTAAATGGCATAAACAGCACGGCTACACCGACAACACAGGCAATGTTCGCGGGCTGTAAAGCAATCTTCTTTACACTGATGCGCTTGCGGTTTTTGCCACCCAGCGAGAGCAGCCAGGTGGCAAGTGTGAAGCTGCCCAGGCTAAACATAAGCGCGGCCCCCGGTATCAAAGGGAGCGCAGCCTCGCCAAAAGCGGCATATTTAAACGGCCAACCCATAAAGATTATATTGGGAAAAGCAACTATAGCCGCCCAGGTCGCGCAGACCTCCACCCGGCGGCGGGCAAGCACTCCCGCAAGAAAACCCACAGCCACCCCGCAAGCAAGCGACACGGCCAGCCCTACCATGGTAAGCCCCATGTTGACAATGAGCTCGGTCGAGAGCGGCACCTGCATGGAATTTAGTATCATAGCCGGCAGCGCCGCGTTTAGCAAAAAGCCGCCAAGGGTTCGCTCGTCGGGCAGCTTGCCGCTCTTGCTGAGCACAAAGCCCACAAGCACAAGCAAAAGCAGCATAATTACCTGAAAAAATATAGTCGCGGTCATCTACACCGTCGCCCCCTGATGCTTATAAAGCGCATATGTAACAAGCTATATCATATCACAAACCCCGGTATTTGTGTAGGGAAACTTTCGCTGTGCAGAGAGTTGACAAAATCCTCACTCTCCGATATAATGTGACTTAACAGTCATATGACCGACAAGTCATATGGAGGAAGTGAGGTGGCGCATTTGCCCAAACAAACATTTTTCAACCTGCCTGCCCACAAGCGGGAGCGCGTTACCCGATGCGCTGTCTCCGAATTCGCCAGCCACGGCTACAAGCAGGCCAGCATCAGCCGGATAGTTGCGGCCGCCAGCATAGCTAAAGGCAGCTTTTATCAATACTTTGAGGATAAAGACGATTTATTTATACATATTGTAATTACAGAGATCGGTGCGGTTAAGCAGGCCACTTACGAGCAGGAGCGCAGCCGCCTTGCCGAGATGAGCCTTAGCCAATTTTTGCGGCATGTTGCCAAAGCCCAGCTACAGGCTTTTCGCGCACAGCCGGAGCTGTTCGGCATTTCCCTTGACCTGCTGCGCATGTCCCCCAGAGAACCGGTCTACGAAAAGCTGATGCAACATGTAGAAAGCGCACAAAACATGATATTCCTACCCGTTATACAGCACGAGATCGAGCAGGGAAAAATCGACGGGCGGGTAAACTCCCGGCTGCTCAACTACATGCTCTTGGGAATAACCCAGTACCAGCTCTACATGTTTAACTCTGTCGAAACCTCGGTATTTGCTGAGGAGACTATCGACGCTATGATGGACGACTTAGATTTTATTCTGGCTAATGGTATCTACACCGGTGATGTTTAAAAAATCCCCTAGCGTTATCTATTGCTAGTGGCGCGGCGTAACAATGTAAGCTTAGGGCGAGGAGGTGACCACATGGCCGAAAAAATACTGGAAATACGCGGGCTGACCAAAGAGTACCACATGGGGCAAGTTACTGTACACGCACTGCGCGGTGTTGACTTTTCGATATATGCCGGGGAGTTTGTGGTTATCTTGGGACCCAGCGGGTCGGGCAAGAGCACGATCCTCAACATTTGCGGCGGGATAGATAGCCCTACCGCAGGCTCGGTGCTTTACCGCGGGGACGATATCTCCGGCTACAAGCCGAAGCAGCTCACTCTCTACCGCCGCAGTGCCGTGGGCTTTGTATTCCAGTTTTACAATCTAATTCAAAACCTAACCGCGAGAGAGAATATCGCGCTAGCCGGGGAGTTGGGCGGCAGCCCTATACCACCGTCCGAGCTGCTTGAGCAAGTTGGCCTGGGCGAGCGGGGCGGGCACTTCCCCTCCCAACTGAGCGGCGGCGAACAGCAGCGGGTGGCCATTGCCCGGGCCATCGCCAAAAACCCGGATTTGCTGCTCTGCGACGAGCCTACCGGCGCCCTGGACTTCTCCACCGGCGTATCAATTTTGCGGGTGCTGCGGGACTTCAACATACGTTACGGTAAGACTGTTGCCGTAATCACTCATAATTCCGGGATTGCCGACATGGCCGACCGGGTGCTCAAAGTACGCGACGGCCTCATTGAAGAAGAAATCGAAAACGCCTCTCCCCTCCCGCCAGAGGAGGTGCGCTGGTAAATGCTGCTGCTTAAAAAAGCCGCCCGCACCGTATGGCGGCAAAAAAAGTCCTACATATCCTGTGTGGCTCTGATGAGCATCGGCATAATGATGTATGTGTCGTTCAACATCCTCTACCTCAACCTTGTTACCGCGATGGACACCATGTACGAGGAACAGCGGTTCGGGGATGGCTTCGCCTCGGTAGTGAGTATGCCCCAGGGCAGCCTGTCAGCGCTGGAGTCCATACCCGGAATAGAACAGGTCAGCGGGGTTTTACGGGTGGACGCACGGGTTGATATCCCGGGAGCGGGCAACATAATCACCCTGCGACTGATCTCTTATGACCCGGGCGACGAATACCGGCTAAACGACATTTACCTCGAAGCAGGCACAGCGCCCGGCCCCGAGCAAATCGCTGTTAACACCAGCTTTGCCGCCACCCACGGCTTTGCCTTGGGCGACCAGATAAACTTGATTGTGAGCGGCAGGCGAGTAAGCCCCTCGCTTTCTGGGATGGCGCTCAGCCCCGAGTATGTTTACCTTATCCGCGATGTGACCGAGCTGTTGCCCGACCCCGAGTCCTTTGGCGTCGGCTTCGTACCTCTACAGCAGCTTGCAGCACTTACCGGGCGGGGTGGCGAGGTCAATGCTCTCTCCTTCCGGCTGAGCGAAGGCGTCGAGTGGAGCGAGGTCGAGTTCCAGCTAGAGGACGCGCTGGGCGGCTACGAGCTAATCTACCTAATCCCCCGCGACGACCAGCTAAGCCACGCCATGCTCGAGATGGAGCTTGGCTCAATTGGCGGGATGGCCACCAGCGTGCCCATGCTGTTTATCATGATGGCAGTCATTATCCTCTACATAATGCTCAAGCGGGTGATAGAACAGGAGCGCGGGCAGATCGGAATACTAAAGGCCTTCGGCTTTACAGACCGGGCGCTACTGGCCCATTACCTCTGTTACGGGCTGATTACCGGGGCGCTGGGTGCGGTTTTTGGAATCGTGAGCGGGCTGGCGGTCTCGGGGTTTTACACCGACCTCTTCGCCGAGTTTTTCTCTCTGCCCAGCTTGCGGGCCGATGTCTCCCCCAGGTATATGCTGATTGCGACAGCGATAGCACTGGGATCGGGGGCACTTGGTGCGGCCGCCGGAGTGAGCGCTATGCTCAAACTCAGCCCCAGCGACGCCATGAGACCCCCTGCTCCACCAGCGGTCAAAGGTGATCCGGTGGGAACTGTACCCGGGCTGCGGCACCTGCTCTCGTCCTACGGTTATATGGCGCTGCGCAGCATATCGCGCAACAAGTTTCGCAGTGCGTTTGTGGCCCTTGGTATCTCTTTTTCCTTCGCTATAATGGCCTTCATGGCCTCTTACAACGTCATGTTTGACGCCCTGATGCTCGACCGATTCCAAAAATCCGAGCTGTTTGACTTGCGCATCACCATGGCCGCCCCGGTGGCCTATACCCCACTAATAGAATCCGCCCACCGCCTTGCCGGTGTGGATGAAGCCGAGGCCATACTCGAGCTTCCCGCCCAGTTCTCCCACGGCCACCTGAGCACCGGGGTCATGCTTGTCGCCATGCGTGAAGGCAGCTACCTTTACAGAATCTATGACAGCGAGCTGGGTGTACACTTGTCGCCTTCACAGGGCGGGGTGATACTGAGCAGCTCGGTAGCCGACACCCTGCGCGCACAGCGGGGCAGTATGCTGCTGATGAGTGCGCCCACCGCCGGGCAGGAAGATATCTGGGTTCCCGTAATGGATGTCGTTACCGAAAACGTTGGCGGCGCCGCGTATATTGAGCTTGCCAGCCTCTGGGAGCTGCTGAACATACCCCCCACTGCCACCAGCGCAATCGTTCGCACCGAGGACTCCTTGGCTATTATAGACCAGCTGCGCTACAACGAGAGCATTGCATCCATGACAGACCAGGCCCGCGCCCAGCAAGTGCTAAACGACATGCTCGAGAGCTACGGGGTGATGTTCTACCTTATGCAAATCGCGGGGATAGGCATAGCCTGGGCTATTATAACCGCGTCGTCGTCTATCTCGCTCTCCGAGCGCAAGCGGGAGTACGCAACCCTGCGCGTGCTGGGCATGCAACCCAAAGAAGTGTCCGAAATCATGGGCTTTGAGTACTGGGTGCTCACCGCCCTGGGAGTGCTCGGCGGCATCCCCTTGGTCTATTTGATGAAAGTCGGCCTCAACGACATGATGGGCAGTGACATGTTCTCCATCCCACTGGACACACCCATAAGCGCGTACATTCAAGCCGGTGTGCTCTGCGCCGCGGCCGTGCTGGTCTCCAACCTGGGCGCAAGACGAAGAATCGCCGCCTTCGAGATGGTAGAGGTGCTCAAGGAGCGAGATTAAACGGCCTGCCAATTTTCTTTTTACAGAGGCTTGAGGACAGCGTACCAAAGTCTTTAATGCCCACATCACACACAAGGAGGATCACTCCATGAAGAAGAAGGTTAAGATTATTGTCACAGTGGTGCTCTGCCTGGCGATTGGGGCAGGCGTATTTCTTCAGCTCACGGCTCCGTTGGAGGTCGAGCTGGTAGAGGTGGCGCCACAGACAGCCCAGCTCGCTTTTACCGAGGAGGGTGTTTTTAGCTATCGCCATCAGCATACAGTTTTCCCGATGGTGAGCGGAGAAGTGCTTGAGGTGCTGGTAGAAGAGGGACAACAGGTGACCGAGGGCGATGTCATCGCGATAATAAACGCCTCCGACTACTTACTGCAGGTTGACCAGCTGCGCAGCAATATCGCGGGAATCAACGGGCAGATTCAAGGACTCAACCAACAGGAGCAAGCCGAACTGGCGGTGCTGCGCGGGCAGCGCGGCAGCCTTGAGGGCCAGCTCTCAGCACTGGAGGCCCAGGCGGGTGATGAATCCACTTTAGAGATGCAGTTGCTGCACATGCAAGCGGTTGTCAGCCAGAACCAAGACAGCGTCCACCGGGCGCGACAGACCGCGAACGCTATCCGCGACGAGTGGGGGCGGGAATCCTCTCAGTATTACCAGGCTCTCCAGGTAATCTCTCAAGCTCAGGCCACCGCGGCCGCCAGCCGTGCCCAGCTCGAGGCTTTGCGCGCAAACGACGCCGGGCTGGAGGGTCAGCGCCAAAGCCTGCTAGCGCAGATAGAGGCTATTGACGAGCGCCTCGCAACCAACCCTACCAGCGGTATGATAACATACTTCCAGAGCATGATTGCGAGCACAAACGCGAGCATTGCCCAAATGGAAGCACAAATGGGCCGGGCCGAGATAACCTCACCGCTAAGCGGGCGGATAACTAGCCTGCCTGTCTCTGGCGCAAACTTGGCCTCCCCCGGGCAAATGATCGCGGTGATAGGTTTTGATGAGGCCATTGAGGTCTACATCCCCACCCGGGAGATCGAGAGTGTATCGGTTGGGGACGAGGTAGAGCTGATTTTCGACCGTCGCTTCGGTTCCCAAAACATGAGCGGCAGGGTGGTTTACCTGGGCGAGATGGCTCAGGTGCGCCTTTCGGCCTTGGGGGTGGAGGAGCGCAGGGTTCGCGCTTTGATAGAACCGTCCGGGGGCGAGCTTATCATCGGCTACGCTATGGACGTGCGTTTTACCGTGCTCAGCCTGCCGGACAGTCTGGTAGTGCCAAAGACCGCGGTTTTCCGCATGGGTGATGAGCACTATGTCTGGGTATTGGATATAGAGGGGCGCGCCGCCCAGCGCCGTGTCACCCGAGGGGTCGAGCTGCGAGATGGCTTCGTGATATACGATGGCCTTGCCGCCGGAGACGTAGTGGTGCGGGATGCCAACAACTCCGACCTAGCTGTGGGAATGCGGTTGACGGCAAGCTAAATTAGAAAACAAAAAGAACCGATAACCATGCGAGGTTATCGGTTCTTTTACTGCTTAGTCTTTGTTAAACCAGTTCTATAATCGCCATTTCGGCTGCGTCTCCGCGGCGGGGGCCGAGGCGGATTATACGTGTGTAACCACCCGAGCGCTCACTGTACTTAGGAGCCACTTCTTCAAACAGCTTCTTTACAACATCCTTTTTGGTCACAAAACTGTGGGCCTGACGCTTGGAGTGCAAAGAATCGCTTTTTGCCATGGTAATCATCTTCTCTGTCACCGAGCGCACTTCTTTGGCGCGGGTAACAGTAGTTTCTATCTTGCCTTTCTCCAGCAGAAAGGTAACCATTGCTCGCAGCATGGCCTTTCTGTGGTCGCTGGGCCGGCCCAGCTTTCGCGAACCTGGCATAACCACTCACTCCTATCCTCTAGAACCCTAAGGTTCTTCTACATTTTGCTACTCGTCCTCTACACTGAGAGCGAAGTTGAGCGAGGCAAGCTTAGCCATTACTTCCTCAAGTGACTTCTTACCCAAGTTGCGCACCTTCATCATCTCGTCGGGGGACTTGTTAACAAGGTCTTGCACGGTATTGACACCCGCCCGCTTTAGGCAATTAAATGCCCGGACAGATAAGTCAAGCTCCTCAATGGTCATCTCAAGCGTTTTCTCTTTGCCAGATTCTTCTTTTTTCTCCAGAATCTCGGCAGAACTCATTTCGTCTGAAAGATCGACGAACTGGTTGAGCTGTCTATTGAGGATCTTGGCAGCTAGGCTGACGGCTTCCTTCGCGGATATGGTTCCGTCAGTCCAAACTTCCAGGGTTAGTTTGTCGTAGTCGGTTATCTGTTCTACGCGGGTGTTTTCCACCAGGTAATTGACTTTGAGCACCGGTGTGTAAATGCTGTCCACCGGTATAGTTCCGATTGGGGCCTTCTCGAGCTCTGTTTGCTTGTTGCGCTCGGCGCTTACATAGCCCTGCCCCTTCTTTAGAGTTATCTCCATCGAGAGCTTGGCGCCCGCGCCCAGGGTAGCAATGTGCATGCTGGGGTCGAGAATCTCAACGTCAGAATCTGCTTCTATAGAGCCGGCCGTCACCTCGCACTCACCCGTAGCGTTTATACGCACGGTCTTTGGCTCGTCGGTGTACAGCTTGGCTGTGAGACCCTTGATGTTGAGGATAATCTCAGTCACGTCTTCCTTGACTCCGGGTATAGTCGAAAACTCGTGTTGAATACCGTCAAGCTTAACGGAAATAACTGCCACACCGGGCAGAGATGAGAGCAGAACACGTCTAAGACTGTTCCCCAAGGTCGTACCAAACCCTCTATCCAACGGTTCGCCTACAAAACGACCATAAGTGCCGTCGCTGCGAAGCTCCGCAGTTTCGATTTTTGGTTCGATGATTTTAACCAAACAGAAACCCTCCTTGTGAAAGCCGGGTGATTAAGCCGGCACTTGAGTGTTCTCCCCAAACGCTGATTGTGAATACTATTTGCTGTAAAGCTCTACTATCAAAGTTTCGTTCACAGGTATGTCGATATCTTCCCTGATGGGCAGACGTGTTATGGTGCCCTCGAAGTTTGCGGTGTTGCCCGAGATCCAATCGGGGAAGGCAACCGGCTTTTCTGCCAGGGCTTTGAACATCTCGCTTTGGCGGCTCTTCTGCCTTACTGAGACGATGTCGCCCGGCTTTACACGGTAGGATGGAATGTTGACCCGCTTGCCGTTGACCAGCAGATGCCCATGCCCAACAATCTGCCTGGCTTGCCTGCGTGTCTCGCCAAGGCCCATTACAAACGCTACGTTATCCAGCCTGCGCTCAAGTAGGCTAAGCAGATTTTCACCGGCCTGGCCCTGCATCTTCTCGGCTTTTTGGAATGTTAGGCGGAACTGACGTTCCAGCACACCATAGATAAACTTGGCTTTCTGCTTTTCTTTCATCTGCAGTGCATACTCGCTCGACTTTGAGCGCCTAGCGTTGCGCTTGGGGTCCCGGCGGGTTTCCTTGGCGTAGCCCAGCACTCCGGGGCTTATCCCTAAGTTCCTGCACTTTTTCAGGACAGGGTCTCTGTTAACTGCCATTTACTATAAACACCTCCTGGTTATACACGCCGTCTTTTGGGTGGGCGACATCCGTTGTGGGGGATTGGGGTGACGTCTTTTATCATGTTGACCTCAAGCCCTGCCCCTTGCAGTGCGCGAATAGCCGCTTCCCGGCCCGAACCCGGACCCTTTACGAACACTTCCACTATTTTAAGCCCGTGTTCCATGGCAGCTTTAGCGGCAGTTTCGGCTGCGGTCTGGGCGGCAAAGGGAGTGGATTTGCGCGAGCCGCGAAAACCCAGCCCACCGGCAGAAGCCCAACTCAGCGCGTTGCCTTTAATGTCGGTAATGGTCACAATGGTGTTATTGAAGGTCGACTGAATGTGTACCGCACCCCGCTCTATATTTTTCCTTTCGCGGCGGCGGCGTATCGTTCTTTTAGGCGCTTTCGGCATACTTAGCGGTTCCCTCCCTTACTGTTATTTTTTCTTGTTGGCTATGGTCTTTTTGGGGCCTTTGCGTGTACGTGCATTGGTCTTAGAGCGCTGCCCACGTACTGGCAAACCCTTGCGATGACGCACCCCACGGTAACAGCCTATCTCTACCAGCCGCTTAATGTTAAGCGCGGTCTCCCTGCGCAGGTCACCCTCCACCATTACATTAGCGTCGATATCCGCGCGCAGTTTAGAGACATCTTCCTCGGCGAGGTCGCGCACCCGGGTATCGGGGTTAATGCCGGTTCTGCCAATAATATCCTTTGCGGTCTTGTGCCCGATACCAAAGATATAGGTAAGGCCAATTTCTACCCGCTTTTCTCTGGGCAAGTCAACGCCAGCTATACGTGCCACTTGTTAATCACCTCCTGTTATCCCTGTCTCTGCTTGTGTTTGGGGCTTTCGCAAATAACCATGATTCTGCCTTTGCGCTTGATGATCTTACATTTTTCGCAAATTGGTTTGACCGAAGGCCTTACTTTCATGACGTTTACCTCCATCTCTGCTCTGCCGCGCTAACGCGCGGTTTAGGGTCTGCTTATTTGGAGCGCCAGGTTATGCGCCCTTTGGTCAGGTCGTAGGGTGACATTTCTACCGTTACTTTGTCCCCGGGCAATATCCGGATAAAGTGCATACGAAGCTTGCCCGAAATATGCGCCAGTATCTCGTGTTTAGTGCCTTGCGCGGTTCCAATTTCAACCTTAAAAGTCGCGTTGGGAAGCGCCTCCCTAACTATGCCTTCAACTTCGATGACGTCTGCTTTAGACAAGCTTGGTACCTCCTTTTTGTTCTTTCTGTGTGCCAGGCTCTTCGTTAAAAGGGCAAAGCGCCTGGCGCAGTTGTTTATCGGTCGTGAGGGACGAGGCCTCAAGCACTGTTTTTGTCGGCCGCAGGTGCGCAATATTCTTGCGCTTGGGAGTTGCGAGTTTTCGCCTCTTGCCGTCTGCGATGAATACCTCACCCTGCTCAAGGCGCACAACCGCATAAAACTTGTGTTTGTCGCGCCCGGCGCTAGCCCAGACCACGCTTCCTATCTCCAACATGGTCATCCACCTTTACAGCTCGGTCAGGATGATGGGGCCACCCTCTGTTATCAGCACAGTCTGCTCAAAGTGGGCGGAAAGCTTTCCGTCTGCGGTGAGTACTGTCCAGCCGTCAGGCAAGACCTTTACCTCGTGACCGCCCTGGTTTATCATTGGTTCAATAGCCAGGGTCATGCCGGCGGCGAGGCGGGGGCCGCTACCCTTTCTGCCGAAGTTGGGCACCTCGGGGGACTCGTGCATCTCTTTACCCACCCCATGGCCTACGTACTTACGCACCGCAGAGTAACCCAGTCTTTCAACGTGCACCTGAACAGCGCTGGAGATATCGCCCACTCGGTTGCCTATGCGCGCAGCGTCTATACCTTTGTACAGGCTTTGGCGGGTGGCATCCATGAGTGCCTGGGCCGCCGGAGATATCTTGCCTGCCGGGAAGGTGGCTGCGTTGTCGCCATGGTAACCCTTGTAGAAAGCGCCCACATCTATGCTGACAATGTCACCTTCTTTGATAAGCCGCCCACCGGGTATGCCGTGGATAACCGTGTCGTTGAGGGAAATACACGCACTAGCAGGGAACCCGCAGTATCCCAAGAAAGAGGGGGTCGCGCCTTGGGAGATAATGAACTTGTTTATTTCCCGGTCGATCTGTGCGGTGGTTATACCGGGGCGAACCATCTGGCCAGCTATCTCTAGAGCTTGGGCCGAAATCCTTCCGGCTATGCGCATCAGCGAGAGTTCTGATTTGGTCTTTAGGACAATCATACAGCCGATTCCCCTAGTATCGCCAGCACTCCTTTAGCGGTGTCCTCCACTGTCGGGAAACTTCTCATCGTCCTCAACTTAATTTGTGCGTTGTAATGCCTCAGCAGCGGCTCGGTCTCTGCGTGGTAGACCCTTAACCGCTCGAGCACGATTTCGGGTTTGTCGTCCTCACGGGTGATAAGAATTCCTCCGCAAAGCTCGCACAGCTCGCCTTTGGCTGAGGGTTTAGCGTCGACATGGTAAGTAGCGCCGCAGTTATCGCAGACCCTACGCCCACAAAGTCGCTCTACAACATCGCTGTCAAAGACGAGTATGTCGATTACAATGTCAATGTCTATCCCCATTTTATCAAGGGCAAGTGCCTGACTAATGTTGCGGGGAAAGCCATCAAGAATATAACCATCTTTGCAGTCGTCTTCTTTTAGGCGCTCTTTAAGCATCTCGATGACTATCTCGTCCGGCACAAGCCTGCCAACGTCTATATATCTTTTAGCTATAGTACCAGCAGGCGTGCCGTTTTTTACCGCTGAGCGGATTATCTTGCCTGTACTAACCGGGATAGCCCCGGTCTTCTCGCTGATAAACTGGGCCTGGGTTCCTTTGCCCGCGCCCGGCGCTCCCAAAAGGATAATCCTCAATTGTTTGCACCACCTATTCCAAGAAGCCCTTGTAGTGACGCATCATCATCTGGCTTTCAAGGCTGCGTACAGTGTCGAGCGCTACGCTGACCACGATTATGATTGAAGTGCCTCCCAGTGCTATAGGCAGCGTCATAATAGCACCGAAGATAATTGGTAACACCGCGACCAAAGCAAGGAACAGCGCGCCTACCAAAGTGATTTTTGCGATAACTTTCGCGATAAAATCGGAGGTGGGCTTGCCCGGGCGTATACCGGGGATAGCGCCATTATTTTTTCTGAGGTCGTTGGCCATTTGGATAGGGTTGTACTGAATGCTGACATAGAAATAGTTAAACGCGATAATCAGCACAAGGTACAAAATAGCGTAAACCGCGTGGTCGTAGTCAAACCAGCCGAGAAATGTGCTGAACCAACCATCAGCTGGGTTGGCAAAGGCGCTTATCATGCCCGGTATGCTGAGCAGCGCACCGGCAAAAATGATAGGCATAACGCCGCTCATCATAACCTTTACCGGAATATAGCTAGACTGGCCGCCGTACATCTTGCGGCCCACAACCCGCTTGGAGTATTGGATGGGTATTCTGCGCTCGGAGTTATTCATCAACACAATGGCGGTTATAAGGCCAAAGAAGATAATTACGATTCCCGGTACAAGGGCGTAATATCTCGTAAAGGCTCCGCCTTCTGTGCCCGCTGCAACCCACATCGTACGCAGCATCATAACAACGCGTGGCCCACCTGAGATAATACCGGCGAACAGTATGATAGAAATACCGTTGCCGACCCCCCGCTTGTCGATAGCCTCGCCCAGCCAGACGATCATCATCGCACCGGCTGTAAAGCTGAGGATGATGACAAACATGGAGAATATACCGGCAAAGCCCTCGATATACCTCACAGCGCTCATGCCGGTCTCTGGGTCGCGCAGATTGCGGTTCATGATATAGTAGGCCGTGGACATGACAAGAGACAGACCAAAAGTGGAGTAACGTGTTATCCTGGCTATCTTCTTCTGCCCAGCCTCGCCTTCTTTGGAGAGGCGCTCAAGGGCAGGGATTGCAACTCGTAACAGCTGCATGATGATAGACGCGGTGATGTAGGGTGAAATACCCAGAGCAAACAATGTGGCCGACGCAAACGCGCCGCCTGTCAGCATGTTGAAGTAGCTAAGAAGCCCACCCTGTACAATATCCGCGCCGCCGAGCACTTCCGGCACCATGAAGGGCACAGGTATGGCCGCGCCAACGCGGAACACGAGGATAATCATCACTGTGTACAGCATCTTTTTGCGCAGGTCGGCTAGCTTCCATGCGTTTCTAAGCGTCTCAAACACTTAAATCACCTCGGCCTTTCCGCCGCTAGCCTCTATCTTTTGCTTGGCTGTTTGAGAAAAGGCGCTCACCTTTACAGTTAGCTTCTTGGTTATCTCGCCCCTGCCTAGCACTTTTACACCATCCAGCGTCTTTTTAATGAGCCCTATCTCTTTGAGGCTTGCGGCATCTACTGTAGCGCCGTCCTCAAAACGCTCAAGGTCATCAAGGTTTACGGTGACATAGTGGGTGGCAAAGTTATAGTTGTTAAAGCCGCGCTTGGGCAAGCGGCGCTGCAGCGGCATTTGGCCGCCCTCAAACCCTGGTCGCACCCCACCGCCGGAGCGGGAGTTTTGCCCTTTGTGGCCGCGGCCGGCTGTTTTGCCGTTCCCCGAGGCTGGGCCTCTGCCCTTGCGGAAAGCTTTTTTGACAGAGCCTGGCGCCGGGGCAAGTTCATGCAGTTTCATGGTACTTTACACCTCCCCTTTTAAACTTCGGCAACCTCGATAAGGTGGGATATCTTAAATATCTTGCCTTTGGTGGCCGCGTTAACGGGCTGTACGCTCACCTGGCCCGGGCGCTTGAGGCCCAGGGAATGAGCGGTAGCTATCTGGTCTTTCTTTGAGCCGATAAGGCTGCGCTTTAGCGTGATTTTAAGCATTGGCTTCCGGCGCCTCCTTGCCGATAATCTCGTCTACATGCTTGCCGCGCATGGCGGCAACCTGCTGCAAACTGCGCAGGCTCTCAAGCCCTTTGACCGTGGCGGTCACCACATTGCAAGGGTTGTTAGAGCGCAGGCATTTGGTGCGTATATCCCGAATGCCGGCTACTTCCATAACCGCGCGCACAGGGCCGCCGGCAATAACGCCGGTACCTTGCGGGGCCGGCTTTAGCAGCACCCGGGCAGCGCCGAACGCGCCAATAACCTCATGGGGTATGGTAGTTCCGCGCAGGGAAACCTGGCGCAGATTTTTCTTCGCGTCCTCAATCCCCTTGCGTATAGCCTCCGGGACTTCGGAGGCCTTTCCAAGCCCAAAGCCCACTGTGCCGGCGCCATCGCCCACAACCACCAGGGCCGCGAACTTGAAGATGCGTCCGCCCTTAACCGTTTTGGAGAC
>WRAV01000051.1 GCA_009780025.1 Oscillospiraceae bacterium
ACTTTTCTTGGCGGTGCAAGAAAAGTAAGTGCCCCCGCGGCATGAGCGGTTCAATATTCCCTGCCCGCAGGCAGAATTAGTATTGGGACCTTGACCTTAGAACTTGACCTTAATGACCTTGAACTTAGGCCCTTGACCTTGAAGAGCTGAACGCTTAAAGCACACACCCCAAGATATCACACATACCGCAAAACACCCACCGCCGGAGGCAACCCAATGAACAAGCACCACAAAACCCTAGAGCTAAATAAAGTCCTAGCGCTACTGGCCGAGCACGCCGGCAGCGCTAGAACCCGCGACCTTGCCCAAGAGCTGCGCCCAGCGGACACTCTCGAGCAAGCGCAGGCGCTGCTGGCCCTCACGGTGGAGGCCCACCGGCTTTGCGGCCGGCAAGGCACGCCGTCTATCGTGCTGCCCGACCTCGCGGACGCGCTAAAGCGCGCGGCTCTGGGTGCGGTGCTCAGCCTGCGGGAACTTTTGGACGTTGCGCGCCTGCTCTCTACCGGGCGGGGGCTTGCAAGCTGGAAAAAACGCTCGGGCGGGGAAGGGGAGGCCTCCCAAACACTCGACCCGCTGTTTGAGCTGCTATACGCAGACAAAGCCCTTGAGGAAGAGCTTGTCGGCGCCATTCTCTCGGAGGAGGAAGTGGCTGACCGGGCCAGCGGCGAGCTCTACGACATCCGCCGGAAAATCCGGCAGGCACACTCAAAGGCCCGGGAGATACTCGACAAAATTATCCGCTCCACCACCCACCAGAAGCATTTGCAAGAGCAGCTTGTGACCATGCGCGGCGGGCGGTTTGTGGTGCCTGTACGGGCCGAGTTTCGCGGGGAGATAAAGGGGCTTACCCACGACACCTCGACCAGCGGGGCGACTGTCTTCGTCGAGCCGATGAGCGTGGTCGAACAGAACAACGCTATCCGCGAGCTGGAGGCCGCCGAGCGCCGGGAGATAGCCCGAATAATCGCGGAGTTCTCAGCGCGAGTAGGGGAGGCGACCGGGCCGCTGGAGGGCAGCTACCAGGCACAGCTCGAGCTTGACCTTATCTTCGCCAAAACCCGCCTGGCTGACAAAATGCGGGCCAGCGAGCCGATACTTACCGGGGAGGGCGGCACCAACCTAAAAAAGGCTCGGCACCCGCTCATTGCCCCAGAGAAGATAGTGCCGATAGACATCTGGCTGGGCGGTGAGTTTGACACATTGGTGATAACCGGCCCAAACACCGGCGGCAAGACAGTCGCCCTCAAGACATTGGGTCTGCTCACCCTGATGGCCGGGTGCGGGCTGCTGCTGCCGGTGGCAGAAGAGAGCACGGTGCGCTACTACGGGAGCGTGCTCGCAGACATCGGCGACGAGCAGAGCATCGAGCAGAGCCTGAGCACATTCTCGGGGCATATGACCAATATTGTGTCGATACTTGGCCAGGCGGACAGAGGCTCCCTTGTGCTGATGGACGAGCTGGGCGCCGGCACCGACCCCGTTGAAGGGGCAGCCTTGGCGGTGGCTATCATCGACTATTTGTGCGGGGTGGGCGCAAGCGTTGCCGCTACCACCCACTACGCCGAGATAAAGATGTACGCCCTGCAAACCCCCGGTGTCGAGAACGCCAGCTGCGAGTTTGATGTCAATACCCTGCGGCCTACCTACCGGCTACTGATAGGCACGCCAGGGCGCTCGAACGCTTTTGCGATCAGCGGGAGGCTGGGGCTGCCCGAGAGTATAATCGAGGCCGCGCGGCAAGGGGTCTCCCGGGAAAACACCCGGTTTGAAGAGCTTGTGCAGAGCCTCGAGAGCACCCGCAATGCCCTGGAGACCGAGCGGGAGCAGGCCGAGCAGCTCCGCCGTCAGGCAGACAACGCTCACCACCAGGCCAAAAAAGCATTAGAAGAGACCGAAAAGCAAAAGGAGACCGCTCTGCGCGGTGCCAGAGAGCAGGCTAGGTCCCTGGTTGAGCAGGTGCGCTTTGAATCGAACCGGCTGCTGCAGGAACTCGAGGCCCTCAAAAAGCAAAAAGATAAGGCCGATTTTTCGGCTAGTGTGGCCGACATACGCACGACATTTAAAAGCTACCTGGGAGACCTGGAGGCAAGCGCCGACCCCGTGCGCGAAAAGACCAGGGACGACAGTTACCGCCTGCCTCGCCCGCTAAAATCCGGGGATGTGGTGACGCTGGTCGAGTTCGGCAGCCAGGGCACCGTGGTCGCCCCGGCGGACAACACTGGGTATGTGCAAGTGCAGGCGGGTGCGCTCAAGACCAAGGTGCACCAAGACAACCTGCGCCTCAACGAAAAGCCCAAGGCCACCCTTAGCGGCGGCGCGGTCAGCACAAAGCAGGTGGTGAGCAGCGCAAAAGGCCAGGCGTCCTCGTCGGTTAGTTTGCGGGGGATGCGCTTTGAAGAGGCGATGATTGAGCTTGACCGCTACCTGGATGCCTCGGTACTGGCTGGACTTGGCAGCGTGACTATCATCCACGGCAAAGGTACGGGCACCTTGCGCGACGCTGTGCGGGGGCGTCTGCGGGCCCACAAAAGCGTGCGCAGCTTCCGGCAGGGGGTGTACGGAGAAGGGGAAGCCGGGGTTACAATAGCCGAGCTAAAGTAGTGTGGACTCAGAACCTGTGTTCAATACTCGAGCTGCCCCCGAGCAACTCTCGTTATTGAACACAGATTCTCAGTTACAATAAATTTCTTTCTGCCAAATATTGCAAAAGTGCAGCAATTCCAATATAATAGTGCACATATATATTAGTGAAGAGGTGATTGCCTTGGCTACAAAAGCCATTACCGTGCGAATAGAATTCGCTGTAAAAAAACAGGCCGAGGCAATGCTCGAAGAGATGGGCCTCGACATGCCAACTTATATAATTGCCAGTGTGAAGTCTCTGGTTAGGGAAAAGCGGATACCGTTTGAAATGGTAACCGCGGAGTACATAACCGACCAGGCAGTGTTTGAAAAGCCGGACCAGGACGAAAGAGAAGCTGGCGACCCAATTGAGCTTGTTACCACGCCATATATAACCGACCGGACAATTCTTGAAAAACTAGCCGAAGCAGGCAGAGAAGCCAAATACCCAAACACAACCTGGCTAAGCCACGAGGACGTGTTTGAGGGCGTACGAGAGAGGTACGGATATGAAATATAAAGTTTTGTATCTACCCCTAGCCAGACGAGATATTTTAGGGGTAAGCGAGGCTTTGTCAGCTTATCAAAGCAGGGCAAAGCGGCTGTTTGGGGAGATGGAGAGCAAGCTGCGCCTACTTGAGTTCATGCCGCAAATGTGGCCGGAGTACGGGCCTGCGTCGGAGTATAGGCGGATGGACCTAGAGGGCTACCTGCTGCTTTACACAGTGGACGAAAACCGGCGCGAAGCCAGGGTTTGCCGTGTGCTGTCCGACAGGGTGGACGCAGGCGAGCAGCCGAACCGTGCGAAAAGCAAGGTGGAACCGAGCCTAAGAGTTGTAGATACCCCGCCGGCACTTGAGATTATAGAGGCCGAGGCTGAGGGTGAATGAGATAGTAGCGTAGGGGCGATTATTAACCGCCTATGGTTACTGCCGTAAGCTCGCAGATGGATTTAGCGAACAGAAAAGGAGGCTTTTCTATGCCGGACAACCCAGACTACAAGGCGATGTACTACCATCTGGCGGGTCGTATGGCAACGGCTATTGAGGCACTGGAGGCAACTACCGGCGCGCTTGTCATTATTACCGAAAAACTTAAACTAGCACAGCGGGCGACAGAAGACATGTTTATTGAAGGCGGTGAGGGCACCTCGCCCGAAGAAACCAAAGATACCTAAAATAACCCGAATGACATAACTATTCGCTGACAGAAATAGCGGCAGGCTGGGCACCACGCCCCACCTGCCGCTTTGTGTTTTTTTGCGACTTGATACAAGTTGACCGCGTTGCTGTCATCGTTCTTACGGCGCTACCAGTTGCTTTCGTAGCTCTCCCGGCGGTTGCGAGAGGGCTTGTCCCACTTGCCCGAGTAAAGCCAGCCGCAGATAGCCGAGGTCAGCGGCACGGCCGAGAATATCCCAAAGCTGCCCACCAGTGCGCGCAGAATCTCAACGCTAATCATCTCCCGGTTGAAAAGCTCTAAAAGCGAGGTGTCGTAGGAATAAAAAGTGATAAGCAGTATCAGCGAGAGCGAGCTGCCGATATACGCGAGTATCAGGGTGTTTAGCATGGTGCCCAGGATATCTTTGCCGATGTTTAGCCCGGACTTGAATATCTGCGCGAATCCGCCGCCCTCGCCGCCCCCTGCAAGCTTTACTTCCCACAGGGAAGAGGCTATAGAGGTGGCCACGTCCATTATAGCGCCCACCGCCCCAATAACAACACCGGCAAAGACAATCGCCCCCAGGCTTAGCGGCTGAGCCAGCGGTAGCGTTAGCAAAAACTGTGAGTCTTGGTCGATCGCGCCGGTAAGGTTTAGCACTATATCCATAAAGAGCATAAGCAGGGCGGCCACAAACACCCCGCCAAGGCAGCCCAAAATAGCCGAGAGCGCCTTGCGGGAAGGGCCGATTACAATAACCAAACTGAAAATGATAATATAAACGCTGACAAGTATGGCCGTGAGGTGGATGCTGCGCCCAGCCAAAATACCGGGTACAAGCACCACAAAGACCGCGAGACAGGTAAAACCCAGCGCAATGATAGAGTTTAGCCCCTTGAGCCTGCCCAGCAGGACAATAAGCACAAGCAGTACGACACCTAAGATAACGACGTAGTTTATCCTTATATAGTCGACAAAGGTGTAGTGGCCCAGCCCGTGGTTGTAGGCAATCAATATGCGATCGCCAACCACGACCTCCCGCTCTCTGGCGGCCCAGAGGTCGTCAATGTGGTGCTCGGTCAGCAGCACCTGCCCGTCGCGCTCCCCGCCGGTTACCCGTGCGTTGAACATTATGCTGGTGCCGGTTATATAAAAGCCTGGACCCATCTCTTGGCTCCACTCTTCGCGCTCGACGATTTCGAGCGCTCGTGCTCGAAGGACCTCTTCGCCTACTGTAAGGTCGTCAGGGTGTGGGGTAAGGTCAAGCCCACGGGAAGCAACAGCGCTGCCTACAAACAGAAAGGCCGCCGCCAAAACCCAGGATATGACGTTGCCAAGTATGCCGCGACTTTTCATTTCGCCGTCCCCCTTGCGAGTGGTAAAACGCATTACAGATAATACCATATAGCGGACGAGAAAGCAAATGAGGCTCTGGAAATGGCCGGCCGATTGCGAAAGCTGTCGACTTATGGTAGGATATACTCATACTCACTGCTATGCAACTTGATTTCCGAACAGCCTTTGATCTCTCACTTTTAAGACGAAAGGCGGTAAGCCTTAACCATGACCAAAAAACAACGTGCGGCCGCCATTGTCCGCGCCCTTGAAATAGAATACCCTGAGGCTATCTGCTCCCTTGAGTACGAGGAGCCTTACCGGCTGCTGATAGCCGTGCGCCTAGCCGCTCAGTGCACCGACGCCCGGGTAAACAAGGTAACGCCGGTGCTCTTTGCCCGGTACCCCACCATTGAAGAGCTGGCTGGGGCCGACGTCGCCGAAGTGGCGGATATAGTCCGGCCTTGTGGGCTGGGCAACACAAAGGGCAAGGATATCGTAGAGATGTGCGCGCTGCTGATAACCCGGCATGGCGGCGTGGTGCCCGACGACATTGACCAGCTGCTGCGCCTACCCGGCGTGGGCCGCAAAACCGCCAACCTGATTATAGGGGACGTTTACGGCAAGCCGGCCATAGTCTGCGATACCCACTGCATACGCATAACCAACCTTATGGGCCTGTCCGATTCCAAAAACCCGCTGATAGTCGAGCGGCAGCTGCGGGAGATACTGGAGCCGGAAAAATCCAACGACTTTTGCCACCGGCTGGTGCTTCACGGCCGAGCGGTCTGCAAAGCGCGCAGCCCCGACTGCCCGGCCTGCAGTGTGCGAAACCTCTGTGCCGCCGGTAAAAAAGCAGGGAACCCGCACAGCTAAGAAAGCGTTCTTTCGTCGATTTAAAAAGGGTATTTTCACGCGAGTGAAGATACCCTTTTTCCATTATTTTTGCCTCGTTGTTATTTTATCGCGGCGTGCAAAAGCTCCTCGACAGAAACACCTTTTTGTGCGGCGGCTTCGGCAACTTTGTTTAGCAGTTCCGCTTGTTTTGCAACTTCAAGTTCTTTAATAGAGCTTTTTAGTTCAGCCACTTCCGCTTGTTTTTTCTCCAACTTTTCGCGAAGAACATCGATTCTGTCGTCCAAACTGCGCGCTACGCCTCTTGCCATTTTTGCTCACTCCTAATAAGATTTAGATTGATAGTTTCTATATTACATTATTTCCCCAAAAAAGCAAGTGCAAATTAATTCTTTTGCGCAAATTAATTCCTTGTAAGAAAAACTTTTAAGAGAATGGCCTATTTAATTCTCGCCAAGCCTCAAAATTCGCTTTTTTTCTTCTTTATTTTTACACCGGCAAGCGGGCTTTTGTGTACCGCGCTTTCGATTTGCTTGTTAGAGACATGGGTGTACAGTTCTGTGGTGGCGAGGTTTGCGTGGCCGAGTATTTCTTTGAGTACGCGAATGTCGACCTGGCCATGCTGGTAAAGTAGAGTTGCGGCCGTGTGGCGCAGTTTGTGGGGGGAATACCCTTGGCCTTCGAGTCCGGCGGCTTTGAGGCACTGCGCCACAATTTGCTCTACCCGCCGCGGGCTTATACGCCTGCCTCTAGAAGAGAGGAAGAGTGCCTTTTCTTTGGCCGCACCCATTATTTCCGCGCGTTCTTGCAAGTGCTGCTCTATGGCGAAAACGCAGGCTTCATTTAGGTAAGCTATGCGCTCTTTGCTCCCCTTGCCCAGAATTTTTACGGTGCCTTCCCCCAGCCTTACGTCTAAGAGGTTAATGCCCACAAGCTCGCTGAGGCGCATGCCGCAATTGAGGAAGAGCGTAAGTATGCAGTAGTCCCGCCGGGGGAACTTTGTGTCCACCGCGGCCATAAGCTCAATGCTTTCTTCAAGGGTTAAGTGCTTTGGCAGAGTTTTCTTTACGCTGGGCAGCTCGAGATGTTTTAGCGGGTTGTCTTCGAGCAGGTGCTCTTTAACGGTTAGGTAATTAAAAAATGTACGCAGGCTACTTACTTTGCGCGCGCGGGCCTTTGCCCCGTTTTCGCGCTCGGTCATGGTGTAGTTTAGAAAGTCGTAAACATCGGAGAGGCTAACTTTTTTTAGTGCTTCCGCGTTTATATCGGCAATGCTTACGTTGCTTATATCGGTATGCTCGCCCTGTTTTCCCGCCTTAGTTTTGAGGTAGCGCAAAAAAGTGCGCAGGTCGGTGTAGTAGGCGTCCACCGTGCGAGGGCTGCGCCCTCTTATGGTTAGCATGTAGAAGAGAAAATCTCTAAGCGGCTTTGGTGCATCGTGGAACTTATTTTCTGTCATTTGCTTTTTCTCCTCAAGTTGCCGATTCTCGAATATTTGCAAATTTACATATCTCGTTGGGTCATATCTATGTAGGGGCGATTATTAATCGCCCGAATGATACGCGCATTAGTACTTGTTTGAACCATAAGCGCCCATTGAAAAGGCTGAGGAACCCAGATTTGCCTGAGGCACTGGGCCAGGCAGCTCACCGCGCTTTGCCTCGCTGTTTTTGAGCCTGAACTGTGAGATCAAATCTCTGAGCATTGAGGACTGCCCGCTGAGCTGCTCGGCGGCGGCAGCGCTCTCTTCTGCCGTTGCGCTGTTTTGCTGCACGACTGTGGCAACTTGGTCGATGCCGCTGTTTATCTGCGTGATGCCGGAAGACTGCGCATCGGAGGCCTTTGCGATTTCGCCTATAATCTCCCCGCTCTCGTTGATGCCGGATACTATCTCGACCAGGCTATCGGCGGTGTCTTTGGCAATGCGCGCGCCATGTTCGGCTTTTTCCATTGAGTTTGAGATAAGCACGCCGGTGTCTTTGGCGGCCTCGGCGCTCTTGGCGGCCAGGGTGCGCACTTCGTCGGCCACAACCGCGAAGCCTTTGCCGTGCTGCCCGGCTCTAGCCGCCTCAACTGCGGCGTTAAGGGCCAGAATATTGGTCTGGAAGGCGATGTCGTCAATGACTTTTATAACCTTGCTTATGCTTTGGCTGGCCTGGCTTATCTCGTTTACAGCTGAGACCATTTCGTCCATCTGTCGGCTGCCTCTTTCGGCGTTGTCTTTAATTGTGCTGGCAAGGGAAGCCGCCTTGTCGGCCATTGTTGCGTTATCTTTGGTTTTTTCGGCTATCTCGGTTATTGAGGCGGAGAGCTCCTGAACTGTGGCGGCTTGCTCGGTAGAGCCTTGTGCAAGAGACTGTGAGCCGTCGGCAATCTGCTGCGAGCCGGAGGATACCTGACCGGAAGAATTACTGATTTCGGCAAGCATGTTGTTTAGGTTGCTTACAACTTTGGTGAGCGCTTTACCGACTTTATCATTCTCGGACAAAATATTTGGGTTTACGGTCAAGTCGCCGTCCGCCACTCTCTCAAGCATATCCATCTCTGCGTTGAGTTCACCAATGAACGTTGCGGTGGAACCAATGCAGAGCCCGAGCTCATCTTTGTTATTTGAGTATGCGCTGATTATTTCTCTATCTTCTTTGCCCATAGAAATATCGCCTGTGGCCCCGGCTTTTTGCATAAATGAGGTCAGCACGCTCAAGGGAGTGGATATCATGCGGGATACGTAAACCCCAAGGATTGTGGCAATTACAGCCGCAGCAAACGCAATACCGATGAGTATCCACATTGTGCCTATGCTCGTGGCGGTAAGCTCCCCGCTGATGCTGACCATATAGGCATTCATCTCATCAAGCAAAGTATCGAAGTGGTAATACGCAGCATCCACCACAGGCATTGCGTTGCGGGTAATTTCAATGGCGCCAGCGGTGTCGCCCCTCCTGGAGGACGCCATAGAGGAAAGTATAGCATCCCAGTACTGGTGTAAGGCAGTTTCCAGCCCCGTTATGCTTGCCAGCCTTTCGGCCTTGGTTGCGTTGGACATGTAGGTGTCTCTGTTGATTGAATCGCGAAAAGCTACCATAAACCCGTCAATTTCAGCAGCTACTCCGCGAAAAAGCTGCTCTTGCCCATCTATTGAGGCCGCAGCGGCAGACGCAGCCGCGGGGGTTCCCGCCGCTGCGACGTCGCTGCCATACATAGATGCACGGTTCATTATCCGCCTAGCGTTCATCATGCCTACTTCGATGTCCCGCATCAGGCTGCGCCGATAGGCGGGGTAGTCGAGCACATAGGTGTATTCACGGTCCACATTCATAATGTTATTCGCGCCGTAAACAGTTATAATTGCCATTAACACCAAAAGTACGCCAAAAGCCACGGCTAGCTTGCGGCCAACCTTCATATTTTTCATTACCAAGTCCTCCTAAAGATTTCTTCCTAAAACTGGCAAATCAGCTTAGCGCCCCGTAGTGACGCAGTGTTCGTTGCTTTGCGTCGAGTTCCCGAAGCTTAGAAAGAGTTGCGCAAGGTTTGTCCCAAGCGCAAAATCTTTAGGCTTTACAGATGATAAGTGATAAGGCGATGTTAGCCGGTTACAAAACGCCCTTGGTAGACCAGGCACCGGAAACCCTGGGTTCGATTGATACAGCCGCGCTGAGAGCTCTGGCAAAGGCCTTAAAGCAGCACTCGGCTATATGGTGGTCATTATCTCCACGCTGCTGGCAAAAATGCAGGTTTAGCCCCGCGCTGTAAGAGATTGCATAAAAGAACTCACGCACCATCTGGGTGGGCATATCGCCCATCATTTCACCGCCAAAGCGCAAGTCTTCGACAAAAAACGGCCGCCCGGAAATATCTACAGCGCAGAGAACAAGCGCTTCGTCCATGGGCAGGGTGCAACTGCCATAGCGCCGTATGCCCTCTTTGTTGCCCAGCGACTTCTTTAGAGCATCCCCCAAAACTATCCCAACATCCTCGATAGTGTGGTGGGTGTCGACATGCAAGTCGCCTTCGCAACGTATTTCCAGGTCAAAAAGGCCATGCCTGGCAAAACTTTCTAGCATGTGGTCAAAAAAACCTACACCTGTACTCAGGCTGCTTTTGCCAGTACCGTCAAGATTTAGGCTTACGTTTATGCTTGTCTCTTTTGTGCCTCGCTGCACTGTTGCGGTTCTCTGCGACATCTGCGGGCCTCCTTGTTATTTTATGCGAATTGTTGTCAACTTCTGCGTCCGAAAAGGAAGAGAATATTGGCATACTATAGGCAATGTTTTTCCATTTTTAGATTATAGCACGCCCATGTGTTTGTCAAGAGGGGCGGCGCAGAGGATATTGGAGGTTTATTAGAGGGGAACATCATATTTACTTTTAAGAATGTTGGCTTCATTATTGAAACGATAAACACAAAAGCTATCGAAGCTCCATAAATAAAAATGCTGAGGCTAATGTTTGAACCGTAGTTGAAAAAACAGCTAGCGCCACTACCCAGGATTACTGAAAAATACACGAACGAAGAACGGAAATGTAAGTCGAAAATTTAATATACCAGCCAATGTATTGGCCATGTCTTTCATAAATCCTTCCCTCCTTAAAGCAATTTCATTGGCTCTGGCTACAACCAAGTATATATAACCCCGCCCCAACATCAAGAGCGCCAAAAAACCCGCAAAGCCTTCGCTTCGCGGGTTTACTTCTGGAGCTGATATCCGGGATCGAACCGGAGACCTCATCCTTACCAAGGATGTGCTCTGCCTACTGAGCTATATCAGCATAGCCAAAAATCTCTAGACGCTAAGACATTATACATGCTATCCCTGGGTATGTCAACACAAACTTAAGATATCATTTGCAAAAACTGCAAGGATAGTCTATAATGTCCAAAGAGTTGCATGATTTAAGGTTTTGCAGGCGCAAATTCTAAAAAGTTTTTTCCGGTTGCAGTATTGTGCGGTTGTTTTTGCACTATATATACAGCCGGGTTGCAAATAGCCTGTATAGTGGGTGAACCGGTGGTTATTGATGTAAATAAAGTCGAGGCCGCCCGCAACGGCGACAAGGACTGTTTTGCTCAGGTGTACGAGTGTATTGCGCCTGACCTCTACAAGGTCGCCCTTTATACCCTGGGCAACGCCCACGACGCCGAAGACGTTGTCAGCGAAACGTTCATAGAAGCGTACAGGGGGATTGCCAACCTAAGGGACGCCTCGAGCTTTAAGGCCTGGATGATGAAGATACTTTCGGTGCGGTGTAAGCGCAAAGTGGCCGAGTATGTAAAGCACAAAAACACTTTTGACATCGAGGGTTTTATGACTACCCTCTCGGACGAAACCGACCTTGGCCAGGACATCTCTGAGCAGGTGACTGTACTAGGCGCACTTAGCCGGCTAAACTCAAAAGAGAGGCAGATTATCGCCCTTTCGGTTTTGCAGGGCTACTCCAACAAGGAAATCGCCCAAATTTTGGGTTCCCCCCAGGGGACAGTCTCCTCCAAGCTGCACCGCTCGCTGGTCAAGCTGAGGAAGATGCTGGATGCGGGGGAATTGGCAGGGAAGTAAATGACAATGACAAACGTGTGGGAAAAGAGGTTGGAAAGTTGGCGAGATATTCGCAGAGCGGGGTGTCCCCCCCCCAGGTCAAGCACTTAAAAAAGACGCTCGACGCGCTGGATAACAACATAAAGTTGCCTGAGAGTCTGCGCGGCGATGCACTGCTCTATAAGCTAGAGGGCGTGCAGCCGGACGTTTCGGCTGGGAGAAAGCTTAGAGAGTTTGTGTTGCCGCCCAGGCGCAGTCTGCGTGTTTTGACGACCTACGCGGCGGCTTTTGTGCTGGTCGTGGGGCTGTTCTATATCCTTAGCACTAACCGCCCGGCCGACTTTCATCAAGGTGAGATTGCCATTGGCGGCCAGTCCGTGGAGCTTGCCCCCCTTGACCACGGGGGTGGAATAAGTCCAGCCAGAGTGGCGCCAGGTACCCGGCTTGGTGAGCTTGGTGAATATTTGCTCTACTACCGGCTGGACGATTTAAACCCCAGCAACACCGGCGAGGCTCCCTTTGTTCTGATGCTTTTAGACGCCGACACTCAAGAGGTAATCTCTCAGGTGGAGTTGCCGCACACGGCAAATATCACGTCGTTTTATACCGATGGTTACATTGTTACGTTTTTTAATGGGAGCGGGCAGCTTCAGTTTACTTATGTTGTAGACTTCACTGACCCTAAAAATCCCTTTGTTTTAGGTGCGTAGAGTAGCAGACTGCTAATTTTTGGAGGCGAGCTGTGGCCACAGCTCGCCTCCCATTTTTGTGTTTAGACGCCCCGCGCGGGTGCGTTTTTTTCCCGGCAGATGAGGTCGGCGACTTCTTCTGGTCGGCAGACTATTACCCCATCCATGCCGCTCAGCATGTTCCGGCAAACCTCTCGGGCCTCTTGGCCCAGGTCGGCGTCAAGCAGTATAAGCGGTCCGGGCCGAGGGGTCGACGCCCAGCGCAGCAGGTGAATCTCGTAGCGCAGCTGCTGCTCGAGCAGGCCGGGATCCCGAGCCAGAGGGATAACTTGGTATGTGCTGTAGCCCCCTGTATGGCCGGGTGGACGGCCCATTATGCAAATTATCCAGCCCAGCGCCTGCACAGCACCGATTGACGCCAAAAGGCAAAAAAGTATCCACAAAGCTATGTACATGAGTTGACACCCCCTAGCACAGCATATGAAATCCGCTGCAAAATGTGAAAAACCTGCAGACTTGCCGATTTCTCGCAAAAATCATTGCCGAATATCGCTAACTTTACCAACAAGTAACATCGAAATAAATGGATAAACAAGCCTTTTTTTGTTGACGGATGTCGACATGTAAGCTATAATAATTCATAGAGATACTTAAAGAATACCCAAGGCTTTTCGAGAAGGTTTTTTTTACTCTACTTAATAGTGCGTTTTCCTCATTGTGCAAAAGTTATAAAGAATAATTTCAATATCTTATTGAAATTATTCTACCAAATTGCGATATTTGGTGTCTTACTATGCAGGGAGCCTAGCCTTTTTGCGCACTTATTATGTAAGTGATAGCTCCAGCGCATGGCGAGTCTGCGCCGATATATTCGCATGATATCAAAGGATTGGTGAGAAGATGAAGAATATAGCGAATAACCTAAAGCGAGTTTTCGCCTTAGTTTTAGCTGTTGCCCTTATGACGAGCACTACGCTCGGCGGGCCGGCAAGCCTTGCCGAAGGGCTTGATATACAAAACGGAAGTGGGGTAGAAGACTTTAGCCCCGCGGATGTCTTTATAGCCCCCAGCAGCGAGGAAGACGAAGGGGGCGGCTTTGGCGCGCTCGATTATGAGTTCGGCGAGGGCGAGGAAGGGTATGAACCCGGAGGGGCAGAGCAAGCCCCCGAC
>WRAV01000052.1 GCA_009780025.1 Oscillospiraceae bacterium
CCCGTGTGTAATTCTCGCGAGTTCCCGGCTTGTCAACAGAGGCACAGTCAACAGCAAACACCTCGCCGCGAGAATTCCTTGCTCTAAACCCGGGCTTGCATAGCGGATGGGGAGGTTTGCGGGGTGGCCACGCTTTAAATTTCTGATCAGAAATCAACGATCGGTTACACCAATTGTGCTTCTGTTCCCTCAAAAAGAAGGGCCGAGTGCGGAAGGAGCGTACAGCAATGTACATGTATATATTCTTAGCCAGTGCGGTGACGGCTATGGCGGTGGAGAACCCTGTGTTTGCGCGGGCGCTTGGTATGTCGCGGGAGAGCCTATTTATAGGCCAGGCGCGCTCGGGCATACTATTGGGGGGCATGCTGACCTGGATGGCGCTGTTTAGCTCGCTGTTTGTGGCGTTTACAAACTACCTGCTGTTTGGAGCGCCTTGGAGCGCGCTGATGTTGCGGCCGGTGTTTTATCTGGCGGGGGTGGCGCTCGCTTATGCTGTTACGGTAAAAGTGTTGCTGGTAAAGTTGAAATTTGGCGAATATAATGGTAAACTGATAGAGATAGCGCCGCTGGCAACATTTAACACCGCGCTGTTTGGGGCGTTTTTTATTTCGGCCTCGCAGGGCTTTGGGGCGGCACAGACAATTGGATACGCGCTGGGCAGCGGAGTTGGGTACACCGCGGCGGTGATGGTGCTTTATTATGCGCGAAAGCGGCTCTCGCTCAGCCCAGTGCCGAGGTCGTTTAGGGGGCTGCCTGTGCTGCTGGTATACATGGGTCTGATATCCCTAGCGCTGTACGGTCTGATTGGTCGGATTTTGCCGACATAACGGTGAAAATATGGAAGACCGCGGAACGCCGGGGTCGGCGGTCCCTACAAAGTGCGTATGAAATGATTCGTCTCGCTTCTATTCATGATTTGTATACTATCAACTGTCAACTGAGTTTGGGGTGATGACATATGTCAAGGCCGCATAAGATAAGGCGCTCGGTTGGGCTGCGGGGCCGCAGATACAAGGCGCGGCCGCACCCGTTGTTTGTGCTGTTTGTAATAGTGGCCCTTGGCGGGCTGATCTACCTGGGGACGCTGATTTACCCGCCGGTGCACAGCGCGATTATGAACTGGGAGGCAGGGCGCGGTGTGGTGCAGCAGCCGCAGCTTCCCGGTGGCGGAGGTGCCGGTGAGCCGGAAGCCCCCGTGACAGAGCAGCAGGTTGTGACCACTTCTCCGGCGGCGAGGGTTGGGAACTTGCGTGCAGTTTATGCGCCCCCTGCCCTGCTCGCGGACAGGGCAGCTTTTAGCGCGTTTATCTCGGGGCTGACAGACGCGGGGCTAAACGCGGTGATGGTGGATATAAAAAACGCGGACGGCCAGGTGCTGTTCGCTTCGGATAATCGGAACGCAAACGACTGGGAGGCTGTTGTACCCGGTGCCTTTGACTTGGGCGAGCTCAGCGAGCAGCTGGCCGGCGAGGGGCTCTCGCTGGTAGTGCGGATGAGCGCCTTTAGGGATGAGATTGCCGCGAGGGGCAATAACGACTACTATGTGATGTTTGAGGGCACCGAGATGCGGTGGCTGGACAACTTGCCGGGAGTGGGGCGTCCTTGGCTTAACCCACACAGTGAGGGCGCTCGGGCCTACCTGACCGAGCTGGCGCTCGAGGCTGTTGGGCTGGGCGCGGTGATGGTGGTACTGGATGACGTTCAGTTCCCGCCGAATTCGCTGGTGCAGGCGGACTTTGGCGACACCGGCGGCCTTGGCCGAAATGCCCGTCTTGCCGCGTTCGCCGAGGAGTTTACCGGTGCGCTCGCGGCTGTGGGAGCCCGCGGGGCGATATATATGCCGGCCATCAACCTGGCGTCGGATGAGCCCAATGTTACGTTTTTTGGCGGCTCGCCGGCGGAGATACTCAGCGAGTACACCGTGCTGGGGGCGTTGCCGTTCCAGTTCCCGTTTGGGTTTGAGAGCGAAAGTCTGCAGCTGCCAAATCCCACCGAAGACCTAAGCGCCACCCTAACCCAGGTAATTAGAGCAGTGGGCGGCCAGGTACTCGGCAGCACCATAGTGCTGATTCAGGGCGGTAGCCTGCCGGGCGGGGTGCAGTACACCGACGCGCAGATTCGTGGGCAGGTGGAGACACTGGCGGGTCTGGGTATTAATGAGTTTATATTTTACGCGACTTATGTGGGGCATTATCAGGTTGGTGGGTGATGGGTTGTCGTTTCCGAGGCGCGTAGGGGTTGCCGTGTATGGGGCGATGCACACATAGACTCGGTAATTTACACATGATCGTTGTAGGGGCGGAGTTTTCCCGCCCGGAATTCCACGGGCACCTTTTGTGTAGGGCGCGGCGACCCTGACGCGCCGCTTGGTTAAGGACTTTAGGTCAAGGTCTTAATCTTAAATCAGCCTGCGGGCTGAGCATAATGTACCGCTCCTGCCGCGGAGGCACTTACTTTTCTTTGTTTCGCCAAAGAAAAAGTAAGCAAAAGAAAGGCGACTGGGGGAGGACCAGGTCTGCTCCAAGTTCAGTCGCAAACAACTCCCAACTGCCACGCCAAAGGCATGTGGCAGTGGCAAAGACCGCCTCATCTCCCCACTATACGGACAGGTTAGCAAAAACCGGAGCGTTTGCGAGCATGTAATTTCTTGCGAGCTCCCGGCTTGTAAACAGAGGCGTAGCCAGCAATGAACACCTCACCGTGGGAATTCCTTACTTTAAACCCGGGCTCGCATAGCGGCTGCGGAAGTTTGTGGGCGGCCAACGGCCTAATTCGACCTGACGGTTGGGCTTTGGTCGGATTAGCTACTTTGTGGGATTGCGGGATTGTAATTTTGGAAGGGGCACTTGCGGCGTGAAGCGGATATTTTTGGTTGTGTTGGACAGTTTGGGGATTGGCGCGCTGCCGGACGCGGCTGATTATGGCGATGCGGGCGCGGATACTTTGGGTGCGCTTGGCGGTAGCGAGCGGTTAGATATTCCGGTTTTGCGCAGGCTGGGGCTGTACAATATCGACGGGGTGAGCCTGAGGCCGTCGGTTGATTTGCCGGAGGGCAGCTTTGCGCGGCTGGGGCAGATGAGCCCGGGAAAAGACACGACTATTGGGCACTGGGAGATGGCTGGGTTAATTGCGCCCAGGGCGCTGCCGACCTACCCGCAAGGGTTTCCGGCAGAGGTGGTAGAGGCGCTGGAAACGGCGTGGGGGCGTGGGATTATCTGCAACCTACCGTATTCCGGCACGCGGGTGATAGATGAGTACGGGCCACGGCAGCTGGAGACCGGCGAGGCGATTGTCTACACCTCGGCGGACAGTGTGCTGCAGGTTGCGGCGCATGAGGATGTTATCCTGCTACCGCAGCTATACGAGTACTGTGAGGCCGCGCGTGAGATAATGCGGGGAGAGCACGGCGTGGGGCGGGTTATTGCGAGGCCGTTTGTCGGTGAGCCGGGTGCGTTTGTGCGCACGGCAGGGCGGAAAGATTATTCACTGGAGCCGCCGGGGGTCACGCTATTGGATCTGACGCGTGAGGCCGGGATGGACGTTATTGGAGTTGGGAAGATTTACGATATATTTGCGGGGCGCGGACTGAGTGAGAGCTTTCCGGCTAAAGGCAACGGGGAGGTTATGGCCGAGCTTGACAGGCTGGTGAACCGAAGTTTTCGCGGGCTTTGCTTTGCAAACTTGGTGGACTTTGACATGCTTTACGGCCACCGGAACGATGTGGACGGGTACGCAGTGGCGCTCAGCGAGTTTGACACTTGGCTGGCCGGTTTTTTGCCCAAGTTGGGCGAAGAAGATCTTTTGATAATCACAGCGGATCACGGGTGCGACCCGTCGTTCCCGGGGACAGACCACACCAGGGAGTATGTTCCGCTGCTAATATGGGGGCCTAAGCTGAAGGGTAGGAGAAACCTTGGTACCCGGGAGACCTTTGCCGATGTGGCCGGCAATGTGCAGGCGGCGCTGGGGCTGCCGGTGACCTTGGGTACGATGTGGCGGCAGCGCGATTTGTAGGGGAAGTATAGCGCGTTCCTGGTTGCTGCTATTGTGCTATTGCTTGAATTTGTAGACATCGTGTGTATAAGGGGGCAAAGCCGTGGGGCTGAAAGTTAGCTTGCCGGGCTGGCGGGTGATAGTAGGGTGTGTTTTTGCGCCGGCGCTGCTGGTTGTTTCCGTGGTGGGGGCAATAGACCCGCAGGCAAACCCCGCCGGTTTTGTGCTCTTGCAGCTGGGGCTTTTTCTGCCGATACTGGCTGCGGGGAGTGAGCGGTTGCTTATAGGTCTGCGGGCCTCCGGACTTGACAGGTTGCTCTGCCTTAGTGTGCTGGCGGCGATGATTTACAGCGCGGTCAGCCTTTACTGGGTGGTGGCTGGGGACGCTTCCGCTGCCGGACAGGTTTACTTGGGGGTGGCGGGTCTTACCTTGGTACTCTACCTGCTGGGGAGGCACTTTGAAGAGCGTGGGGCCCGGCGAGCCGAAGAGCAGGCCGGGCGGCTATATGGGCAGTACATAAAGACCAAAAGTTTGGATGCGGGCGAGCGCGTGGTTGTAGGGCCGGGCGAGCGAGTGCCAGCGGACGGAGTTATCCTGGCCGGGGAGAGCGCCCTGGATGAGCGGCTGGTCACAGGCGTTGGAATGCCGGTGGACAAACGTGTCGGGGACACGGTTTTTGTCGGTTCCATTAACAAAACCGGGGAGCTGACCATAGAGGTGAAGCCGGCCGGTATAGGGGCCGTCCTTGATTGCGCTGCGGTGCCTGCAAATAAAATATCCCGTCAGTCTGACCGGCTGGGGGGAAAGTTCGTGGTGGTGTTCGCGGCGCTGGCCGTGGTTGCCGGATTGGCATATCTGATAGCCGGCCAAGGGGACGCTTATCACGCGCTGAGTGTGGCGCTTGGGGTGCTGGTGGCGGTTTGCCCCGCTGCGATAGGGGTTGCCGGGCCGATAGCTGCCATGGCCGGGGCCGGCAAGAGTGCCGAGCAGGGCGTAGTAGTTAAGGATCCGGGTGAGCTGGAGCTTGCACACCGGGTGGACGTTGTGATTTTGGACAAGACGGGGACGATAACCGCCGGTAAGCCGGCGCTGAGCGATATTTTGCCCGACAAGGGTGTGGAGAAATCACGGTTGCTGCTGCTAGCGGCTTCGGCGGCGGAGGTGAGCGACCACCCTGTTATGCGGGCGATAGTTGATCGAGCCCGGGAAGAGCGTTTGGTTCCCGAAACCGCGGAGCGATACCAGGTACTGCCGGGCAGAGGGCTGCGGGTAAACATTGGGGACAGGATTTACCATCTGGGCGACACCGAGATGATTGCCCAGTGCAAGATTCAGATTCAGAACTTGCTGAGCTTTGAGGCGTATCGGCTGAAGGCTGAGGGCAAGACTCCGCTGTACCTGGCAGAGAACGGGCGGTTGCTGGGGATTCTGGCGATGGCTGACCTGCCCAAGAACAGCAGCGCACCGGCGATAAAGGAACTTATCGTGCGGGGCCTGGATATTGTTATGGTGACCGGAGACGCGCGGTGGCCGGCAGGAAAGGTTGCCGGGGCTGTGGGGATAACCCAGTTGGTTGCGCGTGCGGGGCCGCAGGAGAAAGTCAGCCAGGTGCGCCGGTTCCAGGAGATGGGCAAACGGGTTTGTATGGTTGGTGACGGTATAAGTGACGCCGAGGCCCTGGCCGCTGCTGACGTTGGAGTCGCGATTGGCCGGGAGGCGGCCGGTGAAGCCAGGCAGGCGGCAAATATCATCGTTGATGGGGACGACCTTGGCGCGTTGCCATGCACCCTGAGAAACAGCAGGGCGACCGACCGCGCTACCCGGCAGAACATGTTTATCTCGTTTGGGTACGCCTTGCTCTGTGTGGCGGTGGCCGCAGGGGCGCTTTATCCGGTGAGTGAGGGGTTTTTGAGCCCGGGAGTGGTGCTGGCGGCTGTATGTTTGGCGGCTGGGTCGGTGATGGTGAATGCGGTTAGGTTGGCGGTTGGGAGTTGATGAAAGTATTTGTTTGCAATACAATAGAGGTATAAGCAAATGCCTTTGTATAGGAGTGTTGTTATGGCAAACACTGCATTGATACAGGTGCGTATTGACGAAGACATTAAACGCAAGACTGATGCCATATTTGCCGACCTTGGGCTTGATACGCCAACGGCGATTAGGATTTTCCTTAACCAGTCTATCAGGCGGGAGGGGATGCCACTTGAGGTTGCTAAGCCGCAGCCGAACGCCGAGACCCTCGCGGCCATGCTTGAGGGGATAGAGCGCTTCCCGAAGCGCTACAAGAACTTTAGTGAAATTTTAAGTGAGATAGATGAGGAGCTTGCAGCGGAGGAATTTAAGGTTTAGGCGGGAGCTGAAAACCGCGCGCAAACGAGGCTATGATATGGATAAGCTGGAAGAGGTAGTGGAACTGTTATCTAAGGGAGTTACTCTCCCGTTAAAGAACAAAGATCATCCGCTGACGGGTGATTAAGCCGGATATCGGGAATGTCACGTCACCCCAGATTGGTTGTTGATTTACCGCGTTGAAAAAGATGTACTGGTGTTGTATATGTTCAGAACCGGAACGCATTCGGATTTATTTTAAATTTAAGAGGGCGATGTGCATCTGACGCACATCGCCCTTTTAAATTTGCCATAAGTGTGTATAAATTAATGGATTGGGCGAGCGGGGCGTTCAGCGCTTGCTTACACAAGCAGTGTCCGGCCGCTCATCTGTGGTGGCGGGGTATGCCCCATTATATCCAGCAAAGTTGGCGCGAGGTCGCAGAGGCGGCCCTGCATGGGGGCGATTAGCTTCCTCTCCCCTACCCCAACGGCGATGACCGGTACCGGGTTTGTGGTGTGGGCGGTAAAAGGTGAGCTGTCCGGCTCGAGCATTTGGTCGGCGTTGCCGTGGTCGGAGGTGACAAGGGCGGCCCCACCGAGCTGCAGCACCTTGTCAATAACGCGGCCAAGGCAGGTGTCGACAGTTTCGACAGCGGCCCTGGCGGCCTCGAAGACGCCGGTGTGGCCGACCATGTCGCAGTTGGCGTAGTTGAGGACAACAAGGTCGTATCCCCCGGTATCAAGCCGTTCTAGCAGGGCGTCGGTGACGGCAACCGCGCTCATCTCGGGGAGCAGGTCGTAGGTTGCAACTTTGGGGGACGGGATAAGGACGCGGTCTTCGCCGGGGTAAGGCTGCTCGGTGCCGCCATTAAAAAAGAAGGTGACGTGGGCATACTTTTCGGTCTCGGCGATCCGCAGTTGGGTGAGGCCTAGGCTGCCGACGTACTCGCCAAGAGTGCCATCCAGGCTTTGGGGGGCGAAGGCCACGCTGACGCCTGGCATGGCGGCGTCGTACTGGGTCATGCAGACATAGGTAAGCTGTGGGAAGCCACGGCGAGGGAAGCCGGTAAAGTCGGGGTCGGTGAGAGAGCGGGTAATCTCGCGGGCGCGGTCGGGGCGGAAGTTGAAGAAGATGACGCTGTCACTGTCTGAGATGCTCGCGTCCCGGGCACAGACGGTGGGCAGGACAAACTCGTCTGTTATGCCGGCGTCGTAGCTTGCTTGCATGACGCCTTCTGGGGCTAGGGCAAGCTCACCCTCGCCCCAGACCATGGCGGCGTAGGCTTTCTCGACGCGCTCCCAGCGGTTGTCGCGGTCCATAGCGTAGTACCGCCCGGTGATGGTAGCTATCTGCCCCACGCCGATTTCGGTGATTTTAGATTGCAGCTGCTCGATGAAGCCTTTGCCCGAAGTTGGCGGAACGTCGCGGCCATCCATTAGGGCGTGGACAAAGACGCGGGTCAGTCCGTGGGTTTTGGCAAGGCGAAGCAGCGCGTACAGGTGTGTGTTGTGAGAGTGCACACCGCCGTCGGAGAGCAGGCCGATGAGATGGAGGGCTGTCCCCTTCTGCTTAGCTGCGAGGACGGCCTTAAGCAGCGCGGGATTCTCGAAGAAGTCACCGTCGGAGATGGATTTGGTTATCCGGGTGAGCTCTTGGTAGACCACCCGCCCGGCGCCTATGTTGGTGTGGCCGACCTCAGAGTTGCCCATCTGGCCTTCGGGAAGGCCGACGTCCATACCGGACGCGCCAATTAGGGTGTGTGGATAGGTGGCCAGCAGGTGGTCGATTGTGGGGGTGTGAGCGGCTGAGATGGCGTTGCCGGGGCCGGGTGTGGCGGTGCCAAAGCCGTCTAGGATTATGAGGAGTGTGGGGGATTTCATTTGTCTGCCTCCAATTTTACTTGTCACGATAATGAGAGCCGCACTGCAATAGCTCTAGCCGGCTCTCAATAATGCGATATACAAAGACGATTGCTGTCATCGATGCGCCTGCTCCACCAGCCTGAAAGGCCATGTTTGAGCGGCTCTGGTTTTCCAATGCCGTTGTAGGGGCTGCGCTCGATGTCTTTAAGCAGCAGGTTGATGCGCCTTAGGTTTTTTTTATCCTGCGTTTGCCAGTGGAGATAGTCATCCCAGGCGTCATCGTGCCATGCCTTAATCATTTTCCGCCTCGACAGTTTCACGGATAGTCCACTTGCCGGCGTCTATGTCTTTTGCAGCCCGAATTAGCCGCTCCATGTTTGCGTCGCTGTAAAAAGGGTCGGCGGCGAGCTCAAATGGTATTCGCTGTTGCCTGACAGCGGCTTTTGCGAATACTGTGAAGGCGGTGGTCATGTTCATGCCCAAGTTGTCAAAAAGTGATTCTGCCTGCTTTTTAAGGTCTTCATCCATACGGATAGTGATACTGGTTGTTGGCATAACATCAACTCCCTTGTATTTACATTATAGGCAAATTTGCTTACGGTGTCAATACAAAAGCGATGAGTAGATATTATTATCTACAGGGATGCGGCCTTGACGATTGCCGCGAAGTCGGCGGCTTTTAGGGAGGCTCCGCCGATTAGGCCGCCGTCGATGTCGGGCATGGCGAGCAGCTCGGCGGCGTTGCCGGCGTTCATTGAGCCGCCGTATTGGATAGTGAGGGTATCAGCAGTGGTTTGGCTGTACAGGCCGGCTACCACGCTGCGGATAAATCCGCAGGCCTCCCCTGCTTGCTGGGCGGTGGCGGTTTTGCCGGTGCCGATAGCCCAGACCGGCTCGTAGGCTATAATAATGCGCTTTAGCTCGTGCTCGCTGACGCCTGCAAGGGCAACTTTGGTTTGCAGTGCGCAGATCTCTTCGGTTATGTTTTGCTCGCGCTGGTCGAGAGTTTCGCCCACGCAGAGAATAGCTGTGAGGCCGGCATCCAGGGCGGCGCGCAGACGAGTGTTTACAGTTTGGTCGGTCTCGCCGAAATACTGACGGCGCTCGGAGTGGCCGATGATAACGTGGCCGATGCCGAGTTCGGCCAGCATGGGGGCGCTGATTTCCCCGGTGAATGCGCCGCTGGCTGCCCAGTGGCAGTTTTGCGCGCCGATTTTAAGGTTTGAGCCGCCGGTGGCCGCGAGGGCCGACTCCAGGGCGGTGAAGGGAACGCAGGCGATGACGTCGCAGCCGGCGCCCGATACCAGTGACAGCAGCTCACCGATGAGGGTGGTGGCGGCCGGGCGGGTGTTGTTCATCTTCCAGTTGCCGGCGATTACGGCGCGGCGCAGGGATTTGTTCATGGTTGTGTCTCCTTTTTATTAGGGTGGGGTGGGGCTGTAGGCCTAAGCTCAAGACTTTGGGGGTGTTGTGCCTCTGAACGTCCTTCCTCTCCCCACGAACCTGCCGTTGTAGGGGCGGGGTAATCCTCCCGCCCGTGGGCTTTCGCAAAACCCTGCTCTGTAGGGGTAGCCATTGGCCGTCCGGGGTTTCTAAGGTCAAGTTCCAGGTCAAGGCCTTTAAGTTCAAGACCAAATTTAAATTTCGCCTTCGGGCGAGACAAGAAAAGTAAGTGCCTCCGCGACATGAGCGGTACAATAATCCCAGCCCGAAGGCGAATTAAAATTCAGCCCTTGACCTTTAGGCCTATCTCATCAATACTCAGCGAGGTGCGCGGGCGGGAGAATCCCGCCCCTACAGCGTTAGATCAGTGGGGAAAGGCGGGGCCGCACAGGGGTGCGGCCCCTACAATGGTTGCGTGTGGAATTGGCCGGTGTGTCGGTGATGAGCTGCCCCATGAGGATTATTTGTCTTGCAGGGCGGCGATGCCGGGCAGCTCGATACCTTCGAGGAACTCGAGGGAGGCTCCGCCGCCGGTGGAGATGTGGGTCATTTTGTCGGCAAGTCCCATCTTGGTTACGGCCGAGACGCTGTCACCACCGCCGATGATAGTAACTGCGCCACTGGCGGCCACAGCGCTGGCCATGGCTTTGGTGCCGCTGGCAAAGCGCTCGAACTCAAAGACACCCATAGGGCCGTTCCAGATGATTGTACCTGCGCCGGCAACGGCCCCAGCGAACAGTTTTTCGCTTTCGGGGCCGATGTCCATGCCCTGCCATCCGTCGGGGATTTGACCGGCAGGGACGATTTTGGAGGCGGCATCCGGGCTGAAGGCATCGGAGATGACACCGTCTACAGGCAGAAGCAGGTTGACTTTTTTTGCGGCGGCTTTGGCCAGGATATCCTTGGCGAGGTCGGCTTTGTCGGCCTCGAACGGCGAGTTGCCGATGGTGCCGCCCTGAACTTTGGAGAAGGTGTAGGACATGCCGCCGCCGATTATCAAGGTGTCGACTTTGTCGAGCAGGTTGAGGATAACGCCGATTTTATCGCTGACTTTGAGGCCGCCCAGAATGGCCACAAAGGGACGCTTCGGATTTTCGAGGGCCTGGCCCATAACGGTTATTTCCTTTTCGATCAGGTAGCCGCAGACGGCCGGGAGGTGAGCGGCCACACCCTGGGTAGATGCGTGGGCACGATGGGCAGCACCGAAGGCATCGTTTACGTAAACGTCAGCCAGGGCGGCAAGCTGCCTGGCAAAGGCGGGGTCGTTGTCGGTCTCTTCTTTGTGGAAGCGGACGTTCTCAAGCAGCATGGCGTTGCCGTCCTGGAGGGCGGTGGACTTTGCCTGTGCGTCCGGGCCAACCACGTCGGTGGCTAGGGGTACGGGATTACCAAGCAGCTCGGTGAGGCGGGCGGCCACCGGGGCCAGAGAGAACTCGGGGTTAGGCTGGCCTTTGGGGCGGCCCATGTGGGAACATAGGATTACCCGCGCGCCACGGCTGAGCAGAGCCTCGATTGTGGGCAGGGCCGCGCGGATGCGCTTGTCGTTGGTGATTTTGCCCTCCTGCATGGGGACGTTGAAGTCGCACCGGACAAGGACGCGCTTGCCGGTTAGATCAATGGCGTCGATAGTCTTCTTGTTGTAGGATGTCATGGTGGGTTATCTCCTTTGTGTGGTAGTAGATGCTATGACCCTTAGGTATTAAGGGCTCTTTGACTCTTTTTTTTAACTACTGTGCCTACCGGTTTAGTCGCAATAGTCGCAAAGATTGCGTAAGGAAAAAAGAAGCGAAAAACCTTTTTGATTGGGTGTATTTAGTTACGGCCCGGCATCAATACGTGGAGACTCTGGGTAAAGCCAGGGTCTCTATTCTACGTGTTAACAGAATTAGGTGAAGTTAGACTTTAGAGGATGCACGCGGGGTGCTTGTCTTATGCGAGGCCCTCGAATCCTTGTTGGCGGAGGGCTTCGTAGGTGGCGGCGGCAACCGAGCTGGCCAGGTTGATACATCTGGCATCGGGAACCATGGGCAGGCGGGCGTGGCTGTGGGGGTGGTCGGCCAGCAGCTCAAGGGAGAGGCCGGCGTCTTCCCTGCCGAAGATGAGGTAGGTGCCGTGCGGGTAGCTTTGGGAGGTGTACAGGGTGTTTACCCGGCTGCTGAAAAGAACATATGGGCCGGGTGTGGCCTCGAAGAAAGCCTGGGTGCTTGCGTGGTAAGTGATGTCCAGTAGGTGCCAGTAGTCGAGCCCGGCGCGTTTGAGTTTTTTGTCATCGACCTCGAAGCCCATTGGGCGGACAAGGTGGAGGGCCGCGCCGACAGCCGCGCAAGTGCGGGCTATGTTGCCGGTGTTTTGGGGTATCTGCGGCTCGATAAGGACGATGTTTAGGCTTGGGATTTGGTTTTGCAAAGGTGGGTCTCTCCCCTATCTTTTGTCTGGAAAGGTAATTTTTTGCGGACGTTAAAAGAATAACATGCCGGGTGGGGTGGTGTCAAATGGGAGTTGGCTTGGGGGGATGCCCATATCATTCTTTGGAATCTTACTGCAGCGTAGGCGTTGTAGGGGCCGCGTCCCTGCGCGGCCCGCTTCCACTATTGGTGCTGAAGTTCCAGGGGCTCAGGTCAAGGTCAAATTTTAACTCAGCCTTCGGGCTTGGGATATTGGTACCGCTGATGCCGCGGAGGCACTTACTTTTTGCCTTGCCAAAAAGTAAGCAAAAAGCAACTTAAGGGGGCGCGGGGGGCTTCCCCCCGTGGCGCCCCCTTAAGAATCCCCCTCAACCCCCCCGCATAATACCCGGCGTCGCTGGTCGAAATTTTGCCCGGGTAGCCTCTTCGTATTTGTAATGCACTGTACAATACCGGGCAAAACCATTTGCTGGTGGTGCTACACTAGGCCCGGCAATCACGGAGCAGTCTTTGAGCCGGCAGGTTGAATCCAGGCCGTTGGGCCGACATCGAACTTACCCAGCCGCTATGCGAGCCCGTGTTTAGAGCAAGGAGTTTTCGTGGTGAGGGGTTCGATGTTGATTGTGCCGTTGCTGACAGCAACGGTCGCCGCGGAGCTCTGTGTCACCAGTCCGCAAACCGACCGCTCCCACCAACCTGCCCTTGATCTACCAGAGGGGGTCTGAGGCGGTCTTTGCCACTGCCACATGCCTTTGGCGTGGCAGTTGGGAGTTGTCTGCGGAGCACGCCCTTTGTGCGTAGTCAGACCCGGTCCTCCCCCAGTCGCTTTCTTTTGCTTACTTTTTCTTGGCGAGACAAGAAAAGTAAGTGCCTCCGCGGCATCAGCGGTACACTATTCTCGCCCGAAGGCGAATCAAAATCAAGCCCTTGACCCTGACCTTGAATCTGACCCTGGTGGTCGGGCATGGAACCCTGCCCCTACATCGGCCAGGCTGGGGCAAACCAGGGGGCCCGATGCAAACCTTACGGGCGGGAAATCCAGGCCCCTACAGCGGCAGGTTTGTGGGGATTGGCGGGACGCCCGGGTGTGCGTCCCCTTACAACGACGGGCTCGCGGAAATCCGCAGACGGCCAATGGCCGCCCCTACAGCGATGGGTTCGTGGAGAGAAGTAGGGCACACAGGGGAGGGGTGGTGAACCGACAACGATGGGTTTCGCGAGGAGAGGCGGGTCGCGCAGGGGCACGACCCCTACAGTGACAAATACCACGGCAAATCTAGGTGGGCATGGAAG
>WRAV01000053.1 GCA_009780025.1 Oscillospiraceae bacterium
CCCACCAACGTGTCCTTGACCTACCAGTGGGGGTCTGGGGGAGTTGTTTGCGACTGACCTTGGAGCAAACCCGGTCCTCCCCCAGTCGCTTTCTTTTGCTTACTTTTCTTGGCGAGACAAGAAAAGTAAGTGCCTCCGCGGCATAAGCGGTACACTATTCTCGCCCGAAGGCGAATTAAAATTAAGACCTTGACCTTAAAAAAGCCACCCAACCCTTGCGGCAATTTTCAAGTCCGTTGACTATAGGGCTAGTTTGCAGTATATATTTATCATTCAATATTTTGCAACGTTCATGGCAATTCCTCTTTCTTGCCCCTCACCTGCGCGGTGGATACGGTGTTTTTTCATCTGTGCGCCCGACAAGATAGTCAATACTTGTGCCAAATAAGTCCGCTAGTTTTATCATAACCGGCATGGGAATGTTGAGATTACCAAGTTCATAGTCGGAGTATGTTGTCTGGTGGACGCTTAAAATCTCAGCTATCGTGCCCTGCGTTATGTCGCGGTCTTCCCGCTCGTTTCGGATTCTTTCATACACTTCCATCACCTCTGCCTCTATTATGCTATAAGGGATATTGCCTTATTAATTTTTAAGGTTATGTCCCTTATAATGTCTTCGAGGTGATAATGATGCCAGACTACAAATCTATGTACTACAAGCTGTTCAACCGAGTATCGGACGCAATAACTATACTGCAAACCGTGCAGCAGGAGTGTGAGGACATATTTGCGAGTGGCGCGGAGGTTGATACGCTCCATATTGTTGAGCCGAAAGGCAAAGATGCCAAGTAATGCAATATATCCCACCTTTTTCGCTACAACAAATGGCTTCCATGCAGTGGTGATTCGTGCTATAATTGGGCTTACGATACCCAACGGAAAAATTCAATTAGCATACATTGAGCCAGGCGAGCCTAGTATTTGTTGAAAGGAGCGACAGCGCAAATGTTAAACAGGAGAGCGACTGCCGTATTGGCGGTATTTCTGTGCGCTTTGTTAATCGGAGCGTGCGCAGCTACACTGCCACCCGAACCGCTGGCGGAACTAGAGGAAGAAGAGCTGGTGGCATACGAGGAAGAAGCGGAGGAGCCCGAGGAACCGGAAGAACCTGAAGAGCCAGAGGAGCCAGAAGAACCAGAAGACGATGAGCCGGAAGATGAACCCGAGCCCGCAGAGACGCCGCAGCCCACCCAGCAAAGCGGCGACGCAGGCGAGGCGCAGGCGGGGCAGCAAGCTGCTCAAGTGCAGACGGAGCAGCAGCAACCCGAGCTGGCGCAGGCGGAACAACAGCCCGCACAGCAGCAGGTAGAAGCTCAGCCGCAAGCGCAAGCGGCACCGGCCCAAGCACAGGCTGTCGGTGGAACGGTGACCGGCTCCGATTACGAAATGGAAGTCATAAACATAGTCAACATGCAGCGCGCAGTCGCGGGACTTGCGCCGCTTACCGCAAACGCTCAGCTTATGAATGCCGCGAGGACCAGGGCGGGAGAGCTTGACAGAAACTTCTCGCACACTCGCCCCAACGGAAGCAACTGGCAAACAGTTTTGGACGACGTGGGGTATATGCGCGCACCCGCCGGAGAGAACATCGCGGCGGGACCGGCTTCACCATCGGCGGCTATGACCTCTTGGATGGGCTCACAAGGCCACCGGAACAATATCCTTGGCAGCGCATACACCGAGATAGGCGTAGGAGTCGTAATGGGTTCGGATGGCAGATGGCGTTGGGTACAGTTGTTTGGCGGTACCGGTACAAGAACCGCCGGTGGCGCTGCTTCCGGGTCACAAGGGCAACCTGCCGACCAGGGTGGAGGTGTAACTCGGGTTCCAGCTCAGGCACAGTATCATATCAGCACGCCATCCAGCGGCCAATTGTGGCCCGGAGATGTGTTGGAGCTCACGGTTGTAAGCTCCAATCCCTCAGTTCCATTTACGGTCAGATGGAGCGGCCAGCGAAGCAACGATTGGTGGTCTTTTCGCAATGGTGTGATCTATATTTACGACCTTGGCCCCGGCGCACCGGCACTGAGCGCGACTGTCACAGTATATGAGTTTGGCAACCCTGTGATGGATATACCGTTTACTTTAAGTTTTGGTGGTCGATAAGTAAATTGCAGCTGACACTATCCATGAGCATAGCCATTCATACAAACCAAAAGCTAGCCCTGATAATCCATGTGATTATCAGGGCTAGCTATTTCAGTTTGATAAGATGCGTGCGTTTAAATAGGTTTACCCTGCACTTGCTGCCCCAATTTCTGCCGTATCTTCGCGCCAGCGCGAGGGGTTTTGTGCCCAGCCCATGGACACATAAGCTTCACTCACACCTTGCGCCGCCGCAAAAGCCAGGTGCTCCCTCCACTCTGCCTCCGGCCTCCACCACCAAACACCGAGAGGTGCGTCTATCCCTTGCTGCTCCCCAGACAAGCCGAACGCCGAAAGTGCCGATTGTACAGGCAACAGCAAAGTGCTAAGCAGAGCACCGGCGACAAGGGCGCGGTGAGAGCAAGCGCAAAACAAAACGCGCCCCCAAAAACTGGGGACGCGAACTGTCTGGTGACCCGTACGAGAATCGAACTCGTGTTACCGCCGTGAAAGGGCGGTGTCTTAACCGCTTGACCAACGGGCCGTATGGTAGCGGCAACTGGATTTGAACCAGTGACTCTCCGGGTATGAACCGAATGCTCTAGCCAACTGAGCTATGCCGCCGCGACGGAAACCATTATAACGTATCCGCGCGGGTTTGTCAACAGCCAATGACGTACAAATTAAAGCATCGTAAGTACCAGCATACCCAACACGCCCGGTATGCCCAAAATCGCCGCACCCAAAAGCGAAAACGGCGTGATCGCCACCCCAATTTCAATAAAGTTACCCAGCAGCCAAAGCCCGCCCAAGGCCAGCAGACCGGTTGCAGCGGTAAAGATAATGCACCGCAGCATCTTGCCTGTGCGGCTGTAGCAGACAAACAACGCGACGCCCAGCCCAAACAGTGCAGCGCCAAACCAAGCAGCAGTCATAACGTCCCCCTAAATGTTTTGTACAAGTCTATGGGGGGCGGAATGCTAATATGCCTAGTCTGGGTCCACAGTGTGTGACTTTAAAAAGTCAAGCAGAATAAAGTGGTACTCGGGGCTTAGGTGTAGCCCGTCGATGCTGGCGTGGGCGGGCAGGTAGCCGTCGGCGCCTGCCAGAGCATCGAAAATATTTAAAAAGTGTAGCCCGCTTGCCCGCGCAAGCTCGGCGATATGCCAGTTGAGCTCTATAACACGCTCTCGGCTCACCTCGGGGTGATGCTCCCCCACGTGCGCGGCGACCGGAGGCATGCTCATTATGTAGACAGTGGCATCGGGGTATTGGGCACGCACCGCGTATATAAATTGTCGGTACCCATCGGTAAACACATATGTATTTAGCGTAAGGCCCTGGCTACCCAACATTATATAGATCTTGTAGCGCGGGCCCATTTCCTGAGCGGCTTCGAGCATTGTATACATTCCGCCTGTGGTGCGGATTAATGGCTCCTCCAGCGCTGTGGCTGGGGTTGCGCCTATAGCGGCGACTACGGCCGCGTTTCGCAGCAGCTGGTGGGTCACAAACCCGGTGATCAGGGAATCCCCAAAAAAGATAGCTTTGCTAAAATAAGCGGCGTCCACCGGCTCGGAAGCGGGTATCTGCCAATTCACCGCAAATACCCCCGGAGCGAAATTCGGGAGGGCCGTATCTTTAGAGTCCGGCTGCGCGGCTGTGTGAGCTTGTGTGGGCGCACTCACTGGTGGGGATACGCTCGCCGGTAAAGGCGGGGTCTCCTCTCGCATAGGTGTGAGGGCAGGCAGAGCTCTGCCGGTGACAACGCGAGGCTGGGCCGGTTGCCAGAAAGACGCACCGACGAAAGAGGCCCCGGCAATGAGCACAAAGACCAGCAGCACCAAAAGTTTGGTCCGGGGTCGTCGCCCCGAATATCTGTTTATTTGCATGATGTTCACCCTAGTTGGCAGCGGACGGTTGTGGTGTCACTTCAGCGATGAATTTTAATGTAGGGGACGCACACCAGAGCGTCCCGTCCCATGGACGTTAAGTTTGTGGTAAACGAGCGGATCAGCGCAGCTTTAGTTACAACCGCGCACCCTACCAATATAATACCACAAATTTTGCGTGGTTACAAAGCGTTTAGGCAAATATTTTTAAGGCTCGTGGGGGGTGGGATTCCTTACCAGTTCGGCGGTTAGGGGGAGGTCGGCACCCTCTTCCATCAGCCGGGCGGAGATAACAAATCGGTAGTTGTTGGGGAAGACCCCAGGGGTGAAGATATAAGTGCAGGTCGACAGAGTTAGGATTTTATCGTCCAGGCCGACGTCGACGTCATAGATAAACTGGCTGCGCTTTTTAATTTGATCGAGTATATCGATGAAGCCCGCATCAGTAAAGTCGGGGAGGTTATATGGTAAGAATCTGGTCGCGTAATATACGGAAAAAACTTCCCAGACCAGGTCCTCCCCCGCCACCGAGAAAAAGATATACGGGTTTTCCCGGGCAAAGTCTTCGTCCAAAAAGCGCTTAAGCTGGTCGAAGTAGGGGGCGTCGGGGTCGTCATCCCAGTCCAGGCTGTGGCCGTAGATTACCGTGTTGCGCGAAAGCCCGGCGGCAGTGCCGTCAAACGTATTGCGAAAATCGGCAAAGTAAACGCCCGACATGCTGGTTCTGCGCTCAAAGTTGCGGCGCAGATAAAACTCGTTTTCGTCGTGGGGGTAGTGCACCACGACATCGTCGATGCTGGTATTGGGCACGTACAGCCAGCCCACCGTGTCGGAATTGCGGGCGTACTTTTCCGCAATCCTCTCAAGGAAAGAGGGCGGGAGCTCAAAAAGTGGCATGCGCTCGGGCGGCTCTGCCGGTATCGGGATGTACTCTTCCTCTTGGAGAGGCGGCGGTTCAGGCTCGGGCTCTTCCTGTCGGTTGGCGCAGGCCGCCACACTGGTGGAGATAAGCAAGAGCACAGCCAGCGTAAGAACGCTCAAGCGTAAGTAGTACCTCTTTGTATAGGCCAATCGTTTTTCCTCCAAACGCGCGGGGTAGTTGCCTCATTAGTGTTGTCGCATTTGGCGCGGGAATTCATGCGTGAAGAGGTAAAATTTGCAGGGCGTTGAGAGTATGCTATAATTGGGAACAGTACGTATCAATCAGGGGGAACCATTCCATGAACAAGATAATACGCAACACGCTCGAGAGCCTAGAGAAAAATAACATGGTCGGATATTTTGTTAACGAGAGTAGCGAGTTGCCCGCTCTGCTTTCACAGCTTATACCAAAGGGTGCGTCAGTTGGCTGTGGTGATTCGGTAACCCTAGAAGAAACCGGCGTGTTTGAGTTTTTGCGCCGCGGAGACTACGATTTTTATGACAAGCACCAGCTCGGCTTAACCTCGGAGGATAAGCAGGCAATCTACCTTAAAAATTTTAGTGTCGACATTTTTATCACAGGCACAAGCGCGGTAACCGTGGACGGAAAGCTCTTCAATATCGACGGTAACGGGAGCCGCGTAGCCCCAATGATATACGGCCCGCCCTGCGTAATTGTCGTAGTTGGAGTAAACAAGCTGGTCTCAGGTATAGACGCTGCGATAGAGCGGGTAAGGCAGGTGGCCGCGCCCCTAGATGCCAAAAGGCTGGGCAAAAAGACGCCCTGTGTAACACTTGGCAGGTGCATTGACTGCAACCATAAGCAGCGCATATGCAACAGCTTTGTTCTGATAACCGGGCAGTTTGCTGCAGGTAGAATTAAGGTAGTTATTCTGGGTGAAGAGTTGGGATACTAGAGAGCCCGTGTAAAGACTCAAATCGGTGCGACAAATGGTATAATTTGGCACATGGTTGAAAACTCTGTTAAATCCGTTAAAAACTAGCGTTAAAATAGCGAAGGCGGTTGAGTGCTGCCGCACACAGTCAAATTAGCTGCTGAATGGTTGCTGCCAGCCCACCGGCAAGGCGGACACTTGGCGGCAAAAGCCCACGTAGTTCCCAGAGGGCCCCGACTCTCTCCATCATCTGGGCGGAGTAGATTCGGTAAGGCTGACCCATCCAGTAGAATGCGATGCCCTCCTCGCCCAGCTCGCCCACCTTGTAGATTGGGTCGAGCATCCCGGGCATATAGCGCTCGCTTGCAAGGTCGACCAGCATAAAACCGAGAACCATAGCGATAAAGATAAACGTGATGCTCAGTGCCGCGATGAAATAGCGGGCCTGTTTTTGCAGTGTCATTTTAGTTGTCCTTTCAGGCAATGTGGATTTTTAGGATGTGCCAGCGCTCCCTAGTAGCGGTGTAGGGGCGCCGCCCAACGCGAATCTAAAAATTGCGCGGGACGCGCGTGCCCTACGCTGTATGTTCAAGGATAAAGTCAGCCAGAACCTGGGCCACTAACTGCCCGGAGAGCACGGCTTCCTCCAATGTGTTTGCATGGGAGCCAATCTCTATGAGCACTGCGCCCGTGCTAAGGTGTTGGTTATAGCGGCGATGGCGCAGCCAGGCCGGGCGGGTGAGCTGGGGGTATGCGCTCTCCATCGCATCCTGGAAGGCTGCTGCAAATCGCAGGTTTTCGCGCCAGTTGGGCATGTTTAGGTTGCCGTTATCGCTGCCTACCAGCATCATCACCTGGGCGGTGGTCTCGCCGTTTATTTCGGCGACCGGCTTGACTATCATCCGGCCCTCCCGCTCGATGGCGTCCCGGTGGACATCCAGCACCAGCACAATGCTTGGGTACTGCTCGAGGTAGTGATTTACGGTGGCGGCGCTCCGCTCGTAGGCCCGGTTGTGGGATGGAAAGTCGTGCTGAGTGCTGTTATGGATAACCGAGATGCCGTTATCCTCAAGCACCTGTGCCATTACCGCACCCACCGAGACGATGTTTATGTTGTTGTCGTTGGAACGATGGGTATTGCGGATATCGTAAATATCGCTGTCGTGGCGCTCGAAGGCCTCGGTGGCGTGGGTGTGGTAGATAAGCACCTGGGGTGCGCCGTCCGCGCTGAATGTCAGCGAGTGCGGCATTTGCAGCACATTTTGGATGTACTCGTTGCTCAAGCTTGTGTCGTTGCGAATCAGCCCCGCCCCGTGGCGGAAGACCTGTCCGCCCTCCCTGCCTGCAAAGTTTTCGCGCATAAGCTGTGCCTGGTACTGGATGGGAATACGCGGCCGGACAAGGGGGCGCATCGACTCCACCGCCTGTCCAAATGTGGGCGGGCGCTCCTCCTCTTCTCGGGCGTCGAGCTGGTAGGGCTGTTGCTCGGCGGCCGGGGGTTCTGCGGGAATAACCGGTACCGGCGGCGTCTGAGGAGGGGCCTCGCCGGGCCCCCCAAGCTCGGCGCGCACTTCATCCATAAGGATGCTCAGCCCGGCGCCGGGCATATTCACGGCGGCGGCAAAGGCGGCTAGTCGCTCGCCGCCCGCGCCGAGGATATCTATATTTGTCCGCAAAGCGTTGATGCTCACCGGCAGAATCAGCGCGAGCGCCAGGAATATCGCGGTGGGCTTAAGGTTTTTTCGCCTAGCTTTTTTTGTTTCCCTGTTCAATGTACTCCCCTTCCCCAAAGAGGGTGTACAGCCCCCCTTTAGACAATGGATATGCGGGAGGCGGGGGAATTATGGCAAGTAGCAAACGTTCAGTTGGCAACGTCCGTAAGAGTAGATGGCAAGCGTTCACCCGCAAATGGTGGGTAGGGGCGGGATTTTTCCCAGACTATTTCGATGCGTAGAATGTAGGCGGGCGGGGATAGAATCCCGCCCCTACAATTGGTGAACCCATCTACGACACCAAATACCCAATCTCCTCCAGCGTCATATCCGGCTGGAGGGCTTTATTAAGGGCCAGCGACAGGGTGTGACATGCGTGGCTTACCAGAGAATCAATCTCGCGGGGGGTAATCATCATAGCGCTGCCCGAAGGTTCGAATAGCTCGCGCAGCTCCTGGATTTCGCCGTCCGGCAAAAGGTCCCCCGCCATAGTGGAGGCATCCACCACAGTTGGGATTCCCATGCTTACTACCGGCAGGCCCAAGGTCTGCTCGCTGAGTTCTTTGCGACTGTTCATCACTCCGGAGCCGGGGCAGATGCCGGTGTTCGACACCTGGATAGTACATCCCAGTCGCCGGGTGCTGCCCGCAGCTAGGGCGTCTATCACCACCACTGCCTTGGGGTTTATTGCCCCCGCCACCGCGCCGATAATCTCGCTGGTCTCGATTCCGGTTTGGCCGAGTACGCCGGGCGCAAGTGCAGCCACGGCCCGCAGTTTTTCCAGTCCCGCCTGCTCCTTAATCTCCGCGCCGATATGCCTAGTTGCCAAAATTTGATGGATAGTCCGCGGCCCAATCGCGTCAGGGGTGATGTCGTTATTACCCAGCCCTGCCACCAGCACCAGGCCTTCCTTTGGGAGCATGTCGGCTATCCGGCGGGCAATCTCGCTCAGCTCGTCTTCGGTGATCTCCAGCCCGGTATGAAATGGCGGCGTCGAGATAGTCAGGTACTCGCCCTGAGGCTTTCCGACCACCTCGGCAGCGGACTGGTCGGTTATATTCACCGTGCAAAAGCCAATCTGCCCAAAACGCTCCTCACGCTGTGTAAGGCCGGGCAGCTTTTCGGTTATCAGCGCCGCGCTCTCGGCGGCAAGGTCGGTACGGTACGGCATTGGAGACCCCCTATTAATGTATAGCTATGTGCGCTAACTTGCTTTGCAGGGGATGCACACCCGGGCGCCCCGCCCCTTATAAGCAACAGGTCCGCAGCAGGTGTGGCCAATTCCAGTGTCTTGGCCCCTACACGTGATATTATGTTCACTTTTGTTCCCGCCTAACGCCATTTCGGAAAAAACTTGCGAGGCCTATTGCAATCCGCGCAAAAAAGTGATATGATGATACGCAGACTTCGCTTGCCCCGGATGGTGCCGAGAGCAAGAAATTCGCGAGAGAGGGAGGTGAACCGAAATGGCCAACACCAAAACAGCTAAGAAGCGCATTAAAGTAATTGCCGCCGCCACCCTGCGCAATAAGGCGCACCGTTCCAGCCTGCGTACCGAGATTAAAAAAGCGCAGATTTCGCTGGACAGCGCGGCTGAGAATAAAACCGAAGCAGTGCGCGCAGCCATGCGCAAAATTGACTGCGCAGTTACCAAGGGCATTCTGCACAAGAACACCGCCGCCCGTAAAAAGTCCCAGCTGGCACGCAGACTAAACGCAGCTGGCTAAGTCTTTCTCTAAAGCGCAGCCCCCGCTATGGTGAGTAAAACTCATTGTAGCGGGGGCTTTTTCACATTTACCGCAAAGCGCTGTGCCGGGGCAGAGATAGAGCCCGCCCCTACAGTCTGAAGTTTGGTATTAATTAGTCGGGCTGGGTTTCCATGCCCGACTGCATATAAGTTTGCAATGCTCTAAAGGTGTGAAAGCTCAGGCGGTTTTCACACCTTTTTGCTTTCGCGAATACCATGAATCAGAGTGAAAACACCTGAATCCTACCCCTGAAGGAGGCCAATAAATGAAAACCGAGAACGCGGCGCTTACTTTCTTTTTGGGCGCGAACACACCGTCGGGGTTCGTCTCAAAGTTCGAGCAGCTGGCAAACCCTGAGGCCGGCGGGCGCGCCTACATACTGAAAGGCGGGCCGGGCTGCGGCAAATCTACAATTATAGGCAAGGTGGCCGCAGCCTTTGAAGGCGAGCCGGGGCTTGAACTAATAGCCTGCGCCAGTGACTTGGGTAGCCTGGATGGAGTAATTGTCCCTTCAAAAAAGTTCTGCGTGGTGGACGGCACAAGTCCGCACTTGCTCGAGCCCAAGTACCCGGGTGCGGTGGAGAGCGTAATAGAGCTCTCGGCCTGCTGGGATGAATGCGCCCTGCAAAGCTGCCGGGAAGAAATCGTCAGCCTGGGTGCAAATATTGCGCGCTGTCAGGAGTATTCCTGCCGGTATCTGGCCGCTGCGGCCGCTTTGCTTGGGGACAGCTACCGACTTGCCCTGGGCTGCCTGAACACCCCAAAGCTGACCGCCTATCTCGGGAGGCTGAGCGCAAAAGAGCTGAGCCGGGGTTCTGGGCGGATGGGTAAAGAGAAGTCTAGGTTCCTCAGTGCGGTCACAAACAGGGGGCCGATGAAGTTCACACAGAGTATCAAGCAGCTGGCAGAGCGCGTATACCTCATCAACGACGAGCACGGCGCTCTTTCGCGGATGATGCTGCACAGCCTGCGGGCCCGCGCCTTAGAGCAGGGATACGACGTGATTGCCTGCTACTGCCCGCTGGGCCCATTCGACAAGCTCGAACACCTGTTCGTACCCGAGCTTTCGCTGGGGTTTGTGACCTCTAACCGGTTCCATAACTTCGAGGCAGAGCTGAGCCCATACCGAATAATCAACACCCAGCGCTTTATGGAGGAGGGCTGCCTAAAGCAGCACAAAAAGCGCATGACTTGGAGCCGCAAAGCCGGCGCCCAGATGATATCCCAGGCCGGCGGGCTGATAGCCGAAGCCGCTACCCTGCAAGGCGAGTTGGAGAGCTACTATACCGCCGCCACCGACTTTGCCAAAGTCGATAAGCTAACCGACGAGCTGCTGGAGAAGCTATCCAGCCTATAGAGAATGATCAGCGCAAACCGGCGTTCGTTAGCTGGAGTATCAAACTGTTTAGCAGGGGGAACTCTAACGCGCCCTCTGCGCGCACCCCGACAGCCACTGCCCCAGCTGAAATCGCGCCTACCGAAATCGCCCCGGCCGACACGCCAAGACCAATGCTAAGTATCCCCGCACCTATCAGACCAACGCTGAGCAGCCCAACAGACACAACTCCTATCGAGTACAATCCGGTCGCCACAATCCCTTTGGCGTGCCAGCCCACAGCCACAATTCCCTTAGCTTTTTGGCCTCTCTTAAAATTAATGTGTACCACCGGCAGTCCCCAGAGAGTGTGCTCGCTCTTGTATTCGTACCCGCCGCGGCGAAATTCCGAATAATCCACCGACCAGCCGCCAAAACCTTTTTCGCTGCCCTCTGCCGCAACTCCCTTTATAAGCTGGTCGAGTGAGACGTCGAAAATCTCACTTAGCATTATCAGTTTGTCGGTCTCTGGGTAGGTCTGCCCGCTCTCCCATTTTGATACCGCCTGCCGGGAAACATCGAGTTTTTCGGCCAACACTTCCTGCGAAAATCCGTACTCCCTGCGCAATTCTTGTAACTTCTCATGGAACTTCATAGATATCACCTTCTGCTTTTATTTGAATCAAGATTCGTTACAATGGTACCGTATTTTTGGCGCCTACACTACCACCTTGCGTTTGCGTTTTGTCAACCTTGGGTTGCAACTTTGGGTTGCGGCGAGGTCTGCAACCTAAAAGTGCGACCACTATTTATCTTTTAGTTTATCACATTTTCTGGCTCTAGCAAATATTCTAGGCCTGTGCGGCAACACTGACACGAACGATTTTGCCCGCCTATGCAAAAGAGTAAATGCATAATACGCTTTTACCTACAAAAAATGCCCAGGGACGAGGTGTTCCCCTGGGCGTTTTCATTTTATAGCTTTAGCGCAACTTAACCCCCGGTTTTACCGGGGGCGATAAAAAGCTTTAGCAATAGAAAGCCTCCTGTAGTAGACTAGCAATTGGTTTGGCGACCGCATTACAAGCAACTTAAA
>WRAV01000054.1 GCA_009780025.1 Oscillospiraceae bacterium
AGCTCCGCGGCCAACGTGTTTGTCAACAATAGCACAGTCAGCAGCGAACACCTCATCACAAAAACTTCTTACTCTAAACCCGGGCTCGCATAGCGGCTGGGGAGGTTTGTGGGCGGCCAGCGGCCTAAACTCAACCTGCCGGCTCAAAGCCTGCTCCGTGATTGCCGGGCGCTAAGTGCCCCCGCGGCACGAGCGGTACAATGTTCCCAGCCCGAAGGCTGATTAAGATTTGATCTTGAACTGGAAGAACTTGACCTTAAGCCTAAACCTTGCTCTAAACCTGCGGGCGACTAAAAGTCGCCCCTACAACGTCGCCCCATGGTAAACCTAGGCGGGCATGGAAACCTGACCCGACAGTGGCCAGATGCGCGGCAAACGTCCGGGCCGCCAACCAAGCCCCCTATTCCTCTTTAACCGAAAACTGATAAGTTGTAGTAAACGTAAACTCCTCCTGCGCAGCGAAGAACGGAGAGGGGAACCACGGCGTATTCGCCGCATTCGGGAAAAACTGCGTTTCCAGGCAGACCCCGGCGTGCTTAGGATACTTGACACCGTCCTTAAAAGCTGCCTCCCCGTCGAAGTGGTTGCCGGTGTACAGCTGAACGCCGGGCAGATCGGTTAATACACTCATCACTCGGCCACTTTCGGGCTCGGTCAGGGTTGCGATTTTGCGGTACCCTACCCCGCGCAGCACAAAGTTGTGGTCGTACCCTTCCCGCTGGCTGATCTGAGTCAGCGCGCTGTGAATATCCCGGCCCAGCGGTTTGGGCTCAGCGAAGAAGTCAAATGGGGTATCTTTCACCCGCAAAATCTCACCGGTAGGGATGTTCTGCGAATTTGCCGGGGTGTAGAACGGCGCGTCCAGCTCAAGGATATGGCCGTAGATATTTCCGCTGTCGTGCCCTGCTAGATTGAAGTACGAGTGGTTGGTCAGGTTTATCAGGGTGTTTTGGTCGCTGATTGCCCGGTAGTCGATCATCAGAGCGCCGTCCTCGGTGAGGGCATAGGCTATGGTGACGATTAAATTTCCCGGGAAACCGTCGCTGCCCTCCTCGACCGTGTGGCTGAGCAGCAGAGCGGGCAGGTTGTTGAAGGTGTGCACCTCTCCAGTGAATAGCCGTTTGTGCAGCCCCCCCGACCCGGTATGCAGGTTGTTTTCCCCGTCGTTCGCTTCCAGCGCAACCTTCTCGTCAAACAGGCTGAAGGATGCTCCGGCGACTCTGCCGGCGCTGCGACCCACCGCACAGCCAAGCAGCCCGCTGTTTTCGATGTAGTCTTCAAAGCTTTTGTGGCCCAACACGACGTCGGCTACCCGTCCGTTTTTGTCGGGGCAGTAAACCGCGCGGATAACCCCGCCATAGTTGAGAATCTCCACCTTTAAAGCATCGCTTTCCAGGGTGTAACAATAGACCTTGCCTCCGTCAGGCAACTCGCCAAACAGCGTAGCGGAAATATTCATACGCGGCCCTCCCAACATAATTGTTACAAAATAAGTGTGCTGACAATCACGGTTATCTGAGACCTCACCTTAACAAAGGAGGATGGAAGCGGCTAGCGCTCCATCCTCTCTTTTATACTTCCTGTGGTTTTTTGTTGTGTTGTCCGCTACCCGGCAAGTCTGGTGCCGTTGCTCTGCGGAGTTTGCGGAGCTGCGGCAGCAGGTGGTGTGCCAAGGGTGGGCGGTGCACCCTGTGCTGCGGCAGCCGCAGCTGGGGTTTGGTTCGCTGCAGGTGCCGCAGGAGCAGCAGCCTGTGCTGCGGGGGCTGCTGCGGGAGCGGACGTAATGCCTTGTGCTGCTGCGACTGCGGCTCGTGCCGCTTCACCGGCAGGCAGGTTTACCGGCTGGGAAAAGTCGGGGTGACGGATGTTTGGGTTGCGGGTTGCGGTTACAACGTCAGTTTCGCTCTCACCTGGGCGGAGCAGACGGGCCACGACCACGTAGCGCTGAGTGAGCATTTCGCCGTGGATACGAGTGCAAGTGGTTAGGGTGAGCAAGCGGTCATCGGCGTTTACATCTACGTTAAAGTTGATGTGGCTGCGTGCACGCCATTCGTTAATTATTGTATCCATCTGAGACCTGGAGGGGTTGGGGTTGTTGTAGAAGAAGAATGGTGTGGTGTGGGCGTACCCAACCGCGAACACACGCCAAATACCTTCCATCTCCGGAGTGGAGAAGTAGATATGGGGGTTAGCGGCTGCCCACTCGACGTTGGTGTAGGACTTAAGCTGGGCAAACATGCGGTCAGCTGGGTTGTTGCCGATGCGCAGAGGGTTGCGCAGATTTGTCCAGTTGTGAGCATAAACGTTTATGTTCCGAGAAGTTCCTCCCCAGGTAGTGCCTATTGTGGTGCGGAAATCCAGGTAAGTAGCGGTGTCAGGGAATTGATTCCAGTTTCTCCAGTTAAGGCGACCGGTAAAGTCCTCTCCCTGCCAGTGCCTGTAAAGGTAGTGAGCGTTGCTTGTGCTGCTGAGGTTAACAGGGAAGTCTATGTTGGTGTTGGGGATAGTTATCCAACCACGCACGGTTGGGGCCACCGCAGCATCTCTGCGGATGCGCGCCGCCGTGTTGGCATGGGGAACGCGGGTGCTGGGGGTAAAGCCACCCATTCCACGGCCGGCTGTGAAGCCGCCGGGGGCGGTCGCCGCTGCTGCTGGAGCTGCTGGAGCTGCCGAAGTAGCTGGTGGTGTAGTACCGGTGCCGACGCCAGTACCTGTGGAAGGTGCCAGCCCGGCTTCTTCACGGGTGATGCCGCGCTCAGCTAAGTGCTGTGCTACAAAGTCGGTTCCGCTGTTTCTTTGTTGGGCCGAAACGCCATATGCCATATGGCTGCTAACCAACACGACCATGACCAATAATATGGCCACAAACTTTCTGCTCTTTTTAATTTTGAACATGACTAACACTCTCCTCTTGTTTAGGGCGCACCAATATAAGCCATTGCCCTTTGTCTTTTAGCGGCTTGTATTTTTTACTTCGTTGCTTTTTTGAAGTGAGCAAAGCACTTCCTAAAAAAGCTCGCTTAATGTAAGAAAAACCGCTCAAGACCAAAAAAGACTAAGCTCGTGCAGGTGCCTCCCGGCGGGCTTTGCTGTTTGTATCTCGTAAGCGGTTGGTTTATTTATACTTCGTTGCTTTTTCGAAGCGAGCAAAGCGCTTCCTAAAAAAGCTCGTATCATTATAAGAAAACCGCTCAAGATCCGAAATGGCTAAGCTCGTGCAGGTGCCTCTGGCGGGCTTTGCTATTGTGTTGCTAAATACCGGCTGTTTTGCGCAAAAAGCTTCTAAGCTGCGGCAATACCACAGGGAACTTTTCGCGTGCGGTGTGCTCTGTGCCTTACCGCTTTTATTGGGGTGAGCATCACGCTAAAAAGCGCGCAGCAACCGACCAGGGGAAAAACCCTGTGACCCATTGTACCATACATTGCCCAAATAGAAAAGTGTATTTTTCGAACAAATGCAAAATTTATGGTCGGTACATTCTGGCAGCAAAACCATGCATACGCGGTTTGTTCAAAATATTCCTTTTCATTTTGCAAATAGAGGTAATTTTTCTCCGTGCAAGAAAAATGAGAATGTGTTATCTGCGGGCAAGCGGTGCGTCAGTTATGATAATGTCGCCGCCTACAGGCGTGGTAAAGTGGAGAAACCCATTGCTGTCGACCCGGGGCACGGTCAAAATTTGTGTATAAGTATTGGTGTCCAAGTCGTGAGCGAAGAGCATCAGGTTACCTGTGTTCAACCCAAACAAATCGACCGTTACAGCTACTCTTATTTCTGTGCCAAAAACACCTGTGTGCCCAAAACTAACGGCAGCAAAGTTATTGGAGAAGGAGCGCTCAAATGTATGGGATGCTCTCTGTATCCCAATGCCATTGGTCCATACCCTGAAGTCAATATCCCCGGAAAGATTTGCCGCAGTCTCGGCGTCTATAAATATCCGGCTGAGAGTGCGATCCCTCTCTCTTGTATCCAGGTGGACAATTGCGCCAGACAGACCGGCACGAGTAGCCTGCGCGAATACGCTTTGGATAGCCGCTATGGGGACAGTAGTTACGTTAGTAAGTACGACATCGGCCTGGGTGTTTGTATCGTGTGCCAGCTGGATTGCGGCACTCGCCGCCGTAAACACGTCCGCAGATGCGGCGGGTGCGTGAACAATGGAGTTGATGTCGCCGCTGCCGCCGCGAATGTCGCGGCGTTCAGTCTCGGAGCCGGCTCTTGAGTTGCTGTACTCAAAAAAGAAACGAAAGGTGTTGTTGTCTTCATCATCCTCAATTGTCGGTCCGTCGCCACCTCCGGTTGTTGGCGCGCCACTTCCGCCGCCAATCGTCGGGCCACCGCCACCTCCAGTTGTCGGCGGTGCCGCGAGTACTTGAAAAGAAAGATTCGTTGTGATAACCAATGTTAAGAGAGCGGCCGCTGTTCTGCGCGTAAACATGTGCTATCTCCTCGTATAGTAAATTTTGCAAAGGGGCTTTTGAGTCCCCCGTGCATGAGTGCAAGCCAGCCTGTTTGCCAGTATCCATGATAGAATCGCTCTTGTGTCAGTTAGGCTAAGTTTCTTACCTCCTTGCCGGGATTTTTTCTCTCCGATAATGAAAAGGAATATTTTGAACAAATCGCGCGGCGTTTCACAACTTTAGCCGACACGCTCTAATACCCCATTGCCGCAGGAAAAGCGTAGACAAACACCACCATTATAATACAGGCGGCCACCACCCCCAGGGCAATAGCCGGGAACGCCTGCCGAAATGGCAGCCGCATCAGGGAAGCGATAAGCGAGCCGGTCCACGCCCCCGAGCCCGGCAGCGGAACCAGCACAAATATAAACAACCCAAGAGATATGTACACCGGGTACTTTTCCGCCAGGCGGGCGGCCTTGTTCAGGGCTTTGTCCTCCAAGGTACGCGCAAACCGGTCAAGATATTTTACGCGGTGCATAAGCTCGAACACCTTGCGTATAAAAAGCAATATAAACGGTACCGGCAAAATATTGCCCACAATTGTGAGCCAGATAGCCTGCTGCCAGGGCACATCCAAGAGCGCTGACGCCACAAACCCACCATGCAGCCCAACCGCGGGCAGCATGGAAAGCACCAGCACTGTCAGCTGGGGAGGTATATGTTGAGTGAATATGTTTATGAGTGTCTCGACCAATAGTGAACCTCTTTTACTATGTTAATCTACATTGTAGGGGACGCACACCAGGGCGTCCCGCTGTCTTTCGCAAAGCTCGAGGTATATAGGGCGCAGCAAGCGGAGCCCCTACAATTCTTTCGCTTTAGCAATCGTACGCAGCGCGGCCTCAAAGAATGCCGAGCGCATCCCCTTTTCCTCAAGCACGCGTACGCCCTCTATGGTCGAGCCCCCGGGGGAGCATACCATGTCTTTGAGCTGGGCGGGGTGCTGGCCGAGCTCGAGCACCATCTGTGCGCTGCCCAAAACCGCTTGGGCGGCCAGGGGGTACGCCTGTGCACGGGGAAAGCCCTGGTGCACAGCGGCATCGGCAAGGGCCTCGATCATCATGAAGACAAAGGCGGGGGAGCTGCCGCACAAGCCGACAAATGTGTCCATCAGGCGCTCGGGCAGTAACTCTGCCCTGCCAAAGCTTTCGAGTAGAGAGGTCACCCACTGGGCCTCGCCGGGGGTCATGTTTTCGCTTATGCAAAAGCCGGTGACGCCCTGCCCCACCAGAGCCGGGGTGTTAGGCATTGTCCGCACAACCTTGAGCGGGCCGCCAAAAGCTGCCTGAGTGCGATCCAACGTCCAGCCGGGGGCCAGGGTCATCACGATTTTTTGACCGCCGTCCATAGCCTCGTCCTTGACCTGCTCTATGACTTCGCCGTAAAATTGGGGTTTGACCGCCAGCACAATCAGCCAGGAGCGGGCGGCTACGTCCCGGTTGTCGCCCAGGGCCGCCACTCCAAACTTTTGGGTGAGGGCAGCGGTCGTCTGCGGGTTTGCATCTGAGACCGCGATGCTCTCAGCGGTGAGAAAGCCGCTGCCCAGCGCACCGCCAATAATCGCGGAGGCCATATTTCCCCCGCCGATAAAGCCGACCTTAAACACTCGTGGCCACATCCCTTCCTTATAAAATAGGCCCCCAAAGGGGGCCTAGTCTGCCAAACATTGTCTTATTAGATCGTTTTAGATGTGGATTTCAGTGGCTTTCAACCTTGTGATGCGGAGCGCGCAGGGCCACGTCAATTGTGGCCCTGAGTCGCGAGCTGTTAGTCCAGAGCTTGCTATGGTGGCACGCCTAGTAGGGATCGAACCTACGCTCCCGGCTCCGGAGGCCGGTGCTCTATCCACTGAGCTACAGGCGCGTATTATACGCAAGTCAAATTATACCATATGTCCTGTCCCGATGCAAGCATAGATTTGCAGAGCTGCCACCATGTGCCCGTGGCCTGTGCGGATTGTTTTGGGGTTGCGATAAACGGGCGGGATGCCCCGGTGTGCGTTCCCTATAAAAGCCCGGCAAAGCTGCCGATGAGAGCTATCAATGACACGCAGACAACCAGTCCGCAGCAAACGATTATAGCAGCCTTTTCAGCTGCCAGGAACACATTCACAGGTGGTTTGTCCGGCGGCAGGTGGACTGTTTTACCAAGGGTATTTAAACGCTGGGCGGCGCTTACCTTAAAGATGGAGCTGCCACCGTGCATGACCGCATAAGCAAAAGCCCTTTCGGCCTCGATTGTTTTCCCCTGGTGCAGATAAATTCTGCCAAGTGTATATTTGGCGCTTACCCTATCAAGCATGTGCCGGCCTTTTTCAAAGGCCAAGTCGAAGACCTGCTCGGCGTTGTCGTAGTCACCATTTGCGATATTCAGCAGGTGTTGTTGCCGCAAGAGAAAGCCAGAGTAAGTATTCCGGGCGGACCTTGAGAGTTTGCTGCTTTGCAAAATGCGCTTCATCTGCTCAAGGGCTTGTGCCGCTGCGGTAAGGTCGTTAAACCTGTAGTAATACTCAAAAAAATTGTTGTGGTATATAAGCTCGCACTGTGCTTCCAATCGGGTTTGCGCAGCCCTGGTAAATCGCCCGGCATCAATGCCGTATAGCAACCTGCCGGCCGCCGTGTTGTTGCCGGTGAATATATAGGCGGCAGCAAGATTCAGCAGCATGAGCGTGTTGGTAGTTTTTTCGGTGCGCCTTTTGGCGAGCCCTTCGCTGATAGCTAGGAAGCTTTCCAGGTCGCAGTCGTACATGAGTTGGTTAATCTTCGCGAGTTTTCTGTGAGCTATCAAACTAAATACAACCGCGTTGAGAACCGACCACAAGATTACCAGCAAGGCAACCGGTATTATGGGCAGAGATAGGTGCAGGCCAACTAACGTACCGCTAAAACCCACCGCGAGTATGTTTATATTACACGCTATGGCTGTTTCGCGAAACAAATCCACTGGCTGGCTTGCCCCCTTTGCAGCCCGGATGCAGGGCCGCGTGTTGGGCGCCTGCATGTGATAAAACCGCCCCTACTTGTGGTAAATGGCGGGACGCCCTGGTGTGCGTCCCCTACTAATACGCCTTACCCCAGACAACCATCTTCTTTCCGGGCTTCCCGCAGGCTGGGCAAATATCGCCGACCTTCTCCTGTTCCAGCGGCATACAGCGAGAGGTGACACCAGCTTTCTCCTTAAAGAGCTCTTCGCACTCAAGTGCGCCGCACCACATGGTCTTGATAAAGCAGTTTTGCTCATCAGCCAGCTTTATAGTTTCATCCATAGTGGTGGCTGCAAATGTACGCTCGGCGCGGTTGGCGGCGGCCTTGTCGTAGATGGCCTGTTGGTATTCGGCCAGAATTTCGGGCAGGCGCTGCTCAAGCTCAGCTAGCGGGACAAAATATTTTTCCCGGTTGTCGCGGCGGACAATCACGCACTGCCCGGCCTCGATATCGCGCGGTCCCAGCTCAAGGCGGAGGGGCACGCCCTTCATTTCGTACTCGGCGTACTTCCAGCCGGCAGAGTTGTCACTGTCGTCAATCTTCACACGGTAGTTTGCGCTGAGCTTTTCACGCAGGGCACCGGCGGCCTCAAGCACGCCCTCTTTGTGCTGAGCGACTGGGATGATCACAATCTGTATCGGCGCGACGTCGGGCGGTAGCACCAGCCCGTTGTCGTCACCATGGGTCATTATGACCGCGCCTATTATCCGGGTGCTCAGCCCCCACGAGGTTTGGTGCGGGTGTTTTTGGGTATTGTCACGCCCTTGGAAGGTGATGTCGAACGCCTTCGCGAATCCGTCCCCAAAGTAGTGGGAGGTGCCACTTTGCAGGGCTTTGCCGTCGTGCATCATGGCCTCTATCGTGTAGGTTTGCTGTGCCCCAGCAAACTTCTCCTTGTCGGTCTTGAGTCCCTTGAGCACCGGAATTGCCAGATGCTTCTCGGCGAAGTCGGCGTAGACGTTCAGCATACGCAGGGTCTCTTCCTGAGCGTCTTTGGGGGTCTCATGCATGGTATGGCCTTCCTGCCACTGAAATTCAGTGGTGCGCAGGAAGGGCCGGGTGGTTTTCTCCCACCGCACGACCGAGCACCACTGGTTGTAGAGCTTGGGCAGGTCACGGTAAGAGTGGATGATGTTTTTGTAGTGCTCGCAGAACAGCACCTCGGAAGTTGGGCGTACACACATCCGCTCGGTCAGCTTTTCGCTGCCGCCGTGGGTAACCCAGGCCACCTCGGGGGCAAAGCCCTCAACGTGGTCTTTTTCTTTTTGGAGCAGGCTCTCGGGGATGAACATGGGCAGAGAGATGTTCTCGTGCCCGCAGGCCTTGAACATGCCGTCCAGAATCCGCTGAATATTTTCCCAGATAGCATAGCCGTAAGGGCGAATAATCATACAACCACGCACCGAGGAGTAGTCGGCCAGCTCGGCCTTTTTGACAATATCGGTATACCAGCGGGCAAAGTCATCCTCCCGGCTGGTGATTTCCTCGACCATCTTCTTCTTGTCGCTCATTTATGGTTACCCCCACATTTATAGTTGACATTTTACAGTATATAGTTATGGTGCCCCGCTAGGCGGGAATGCTTTAGTTATTGTACATTTTCCACCCAGCGTTGTCAATTGCCATGACGGACTTTGGACGGCCAGGCATTAAAGATAGCGAGCTGCCATCAAGGCAACCCGCTACTTATAGTATTCGGATATATCAGTGCATTGGCGCATCTATGTGGTCCAAAAGGCGTTGCTCAATAGTTGCAACATCATGCCCCAGATAATCGACCGTGGCCTTGGCAAATGCTAACCCCTCGTCAATCTTGGCTTCAAGTCTGGCCTGATTGTCTTCAAGCCCGGCTAACCCCTCGTCAATCTTGGCTTCAAGTCTAGCCAGCCCTTCGTCAACCGTGTCTTCAAGCCTGACCAAGTTATCTTCAAGTCTGACCTGGCCATCTTCTAGCTTGTTGAGCCTTGCATTGATAGGCTCCAGCTTGCTATCCATCAATTCGCCAATTGCTTGCAAATCCTCTTTTGTCAACGCCATATCCACACCCCCAAAGTAAAAATATTATACATCACCCACCCATAATTTACAAGCCCTAGCGCCAAAGAAGCTTCTCGATATTCTCCTGTCTTACTGGGGGTTCTTTGCCTCCCGCCGACAGCCACCCCGCCATGAATGCTGAGCGCATTACTATGTACAGCGCGTCCGCGACCTTGTGGCACTCCTCGCGTCCAAGAAATTCGTTGAAGGCCTTGTCGAAGTCTTGCATGTCTCTTCCGTCCTCTCTTTGTTAATTATTATGCACCAATATTGGCACATAACACATATGCCCATTATATAGGCATAATTGTAACGTGTCAAAGGGGGACAGGCAATGATTTCATACGCACCACTGTGGAAGACAATGAAAGCAAAAGGCGCTACAACATATACACTTCGCTATAAAAAGAATGCCTGTGGCGAAAACATTGGCGGCGGAACGTTTCGCAGATTGCAAGCTGGCGAATCTGTCTCAACTAACACTATCGACGCACTGTGCAAAATTCTCGATTGCAGGGTCGAGGATATAATTGAGCACATACCCGACCAATCATCACCGGGCAAAAATTAACAGTGTCCCTTTTATTTTTCGGGGAAAGATGATATAGTAGATGCTGATGCGACACATAAGGTCCGTACACTGGGTGGCCCGACAATATAGCGCAAGCTTACAATAAGCAGAGTGGTGTCATGGCATACCCCATATGGGCGGCTTAGGGCAGAGAAAAACCACTTTCACTGAATTTTCAAGGAGACGTATAGATGACCAAAGAAAAATCGTGCGGTGCGCTGGTTTACCGCAAGCAGGGTGCGGCTGTTCAGCTGCTGCTGCTAAAACATAGGATGGGCGGGCACTGGTCCTTTCCAAAGGGGCATGTGGAGGCCGGCGAGACTGAGGTACAGACTGCTTTGCGTGAAGTGCGCGAGGAGACCGGGCTGAACATCAGCCTGCTTGAGGGCTTCAGGGAGCAGGTGAGCTACTCCCCACGCCCGGGGATAAGCAAGGACGTCGTTTACTTCCTGGGCTTTGCCGAAGACTCACGCACCACCCCGCAAGAAGAAGAGATAAGCGAGATCCGCTGGGTTAGCCTTACCCGGCTTGGCAGCTATCTCACCTACGAGAACGATCGCAGAATGGTGCGCGGGGCCAAACGCTTTTTGCGCAGCAGGGGTGTGCTGCCCAGATGGAGCCGTCAGCGCAGTAGCCCCCTCAGCTCCAGCCCCAGCAGTGACAGTGCGCCAAACTAACAAAGTAAAGCCCTCGGTGTTTGAACTGAACCAATAAAAACGGACAATAGACAAGAAGCCCCCTGATGTAGGATAATACTACACAGGGGGCATTGCCATGAAAAGAACATTCACACACGTCAAAAAGCTCGAATATCGTATA
>WRAV01000055.1 GCA_009780025.1 Oscillospiraceae bacterium
GGGCTCGTGGGGAGAGGCGGGCCGCACAGGGGTGCGGCCCCTACTGCGAGCAAGTCTGCGGTAAACCACAAGCGATTTAAAGTCGCCCCGACAACGAGCGTGTGTGGGATTAACCGGGACGATGTGAGCATCATACTCTACGCCACCACACCTCAACTCCCCTTAATATTCCTAATAATATCATTAACCATCTCTTTAAGCTGCGTATCCTTAGCCATATTGCGCTCAACCTGCTGCACAGCATAAACAATGGTAGAGTGATCCCGATTGCCAAAATCTTTGCCAATAGCGGCCATAGATATCTGCGTTATCTCCTTAACCACGTACGCCGAAACCTGCCGCGCCGCCGAGATATTCGAGTTGCGCTTGTTAGAGCGAATATCCACCGGAGAGACCCCATATGTCCGCCCAACCTCAGTAAGAATCCGCTCTATAGTTACCGGCACCGGCTGTGTGTCATTGAGTACGTCCTTTATGCTGGTCTGTGCCACCACTATCGAGGGCTCCATTCCCTGAAGCATCTTGTACGCCTTCATCTTTTTAACGGCGCCCTCCAGCTGACGAATATTGTTTTTCAAGCGGTTGGCTATGTACTCGATGACATCGTCCGGCACATCGAACTCGATCTGCTCAGCCTTCCGCTGGATAATCGCCGCCCGCGTCTCAAAGTCTGGAGGCTGTACGTCGGCCAGCAAACCCCACTCAAATCGGGTACGCAGCCTGTCTTCCAGAGTGCGTATCTCCTTAGGCGGCCGGTCGGATGTGAGTATAATCTGCTTGGAATCCTGGTAAAGTGCGTTGAATGTGTGAAAAAACTCTTCCTGGGTACGGTCTTTCCCGCCTATAAACTGTACATCGTCCATCAGCAACACGTCCGCCGAGCGGTACTTGTGGTGAAACTGTGCGGTCGTTTGGTCTTGTATAGCCTGTATAAGCTCGTTGGTAAACGACTCCCCGTGTACAAAAAGCTGCTTACGATCGGGGTAGCTCTTGGCTATCTCGTTGCATATGGCGTTGAGCAAGTGCGTCTTACCCAGCCCTGAGTCCCCGTAAATAAACAGCGGGTTATACGCGTTAGAAGGGTTTGTGGCCACCGCTAAACTGGCCGCGTGGGCAAATTTATTGGAGCTGCCCACCACAAAACTGTCGAAGGTATACCCATCTCCGCAGTCGGCAGTTACTTCGCTTGTGCGCGGGCCGGCTTCACGCAGACCCATCTCCTCCTCGCTCAGTATGTTTACCTCCACCTCGTAGCCCATTATCTCGGTGTACGCCTCTCTCAGCAGCTCGAAGTGTTTTTCATTAATCATGTTCCGCCTAAATGTCGTCTCAATTACAAGGGTAGCTACTCCATCCTCCAACGAAACCGGGGTAAGGTCTCGTATCCAAAGCGCGTGTGCCACATCAGAAAGCTTGCCCTTACAATAGTCGCTCACAAGTTCAAAAACTTGTTCAAAGTCGCTTATCTGCCGCATTTGTGCCATCCAAAAACTCTCCCATATTCTTGCCCTCACACACCGATGTTGAAAACCCGTTGACAGCTCGGCGCGCTCCTGTGCAAAACTTTTTTATCCACACACATTCCTCACACCACATTCTACCACAAACCACACCATTTTTCAAGTTGTCAACACCCATGTGAAAATAATGTGTACAAAGCTGCATCGTATAATTACAGCCCACTTTATTCTGGTTGGATTCTATCATTTTATTGCAGGGCACGATGCTCACGTAGCCTCGTCTAATACCACACATAATCGTTGCAGGGTCTGGCTTCCATGCCTGACTGGATACCCCATGTTTGTCCGCTGTGAGGGCCGCGCCTCTGCGCGGCCCGGTTAATTCCATACGGTCGTTGTAGGGGCGACTTTATAGTCGCCAGCGGGCTGGGCATACTGTACCGCTCATACCGCGGAGGCACTTACTTTTGAAAAAGTAATCAAAAGAAAAGCGTCTGGGTAGGTTTGCGGGCGGCCCCTACTACAGACCCGGTCGGGCATAAAACCCTGACGCTACAACAACGGGTTCCAGGGTAAACCACAGGCGATTGAAAATCGCCCCTACAATGAGCGCGTGTGGAATTAGGCAGAACAATACGGGCATCATACCCTGCATGTGCATAACACCCCCACAACAAACACAGCCACCCTCACAAAATCCTCACCATAAATCACTTGACAACCCCCCGCCACTTGGGATATAATGATACCTCAATGCCAAACCAAGGCTAAAACCGCAAACTTTTCCACCGAAAGGGGGTACCATAAATGAAGAGAACCTACCAGCCCAAGAAGCTGCATCGTAAAAAAGAGCATGGCTTCCGCAAGCGGATGAAAACCCGCAACGGCAAAAAAGTTCTGGCCCGCCGCCGCCTGAAGGGCAGATTTAGACTGACCCACTAAAGGCTTTAGCACAAGATGAAAAAAACACTCAAGCTCACCGAAAACTACCTCTTCCGCCGCATTTACCGCCGGGGCAAGAGCCTGCTGGGCTCCACTATTGTGCTCTACTACCACAAAAAGCCCGGGCAGAAGTACAACTACCTGGGGCTAACGGCCTCCAAAAAAATCGGCGGCGCGGTACAGCGCAACCGGGCGCGGCGAGTTATGCTAGAGAGCTACCGCCTGCTCGAACACAGTGTAGAGACAGGCTATACCTTTGTTATTGTGGCCCGCACCAAAGCGACAGGTGTCAAGATGCAAATAGTCAAAGACGACCTGCGCCGTTTGCTGGGCAAAATAGGGGCCATCGGCTCCTAATACTTGCGAGAGGTGACGGACAGATATTCGCTCACTCTGTCCTCCCACTTTGTGACTTCTGAATTATGAAACTCATACTCGTAACTCTACTAAAGGTGTATAGGAAGGTCATCTCGCCCCTCAAGATGCCCTGCTGCCGGTTTTACCCAACCTGCTCCACCTACGCGCTAGAGGCCATCACTGCGCACGGTGCGCTGCGGGGTGGGTTTTTGTGCGTCCGACGCATCCTCAAATGCCACCCATTCCACCCCGGCGGGGTCGACTACGTGCCGGAGGTCTTTTCTTGGAGGGGAACCCCACAGCCCACGTCCGGCAGCTGCGGCGCCGACAGCGACCTGTAAGGGCTGTTTTTACCATCAATATCTCTGACATCTGTTTCGTGGAAGGAAGAAAAAAACGTATGGCAATACTTGGCGCCCCGTTTGGGGTTGTAATGAGATGGATATTCGAGCTTGTGCAGAACTACGGGCTCGCGCTCCTACTGTTCACCATTCTCTCCCGCTTGGTTATGATTCCGCTAACCATCAAGCAGACTAAATCTTCAGCCAAAATGGCCATTGTGCAGCCGGAAATCCAGGAAATCCAAAGGAAGTACGCGGGCAACCGCCAAAAAATCAACGAAGAAATGATGGCACTGTACGGCAAGGTGGGCTACAACCCCACCGCCGGATGTCTGCCAATGCTGGTTCAAATGGTTATACTGTTCGGTATAATCGACGTTATCTTCCGCCCGATGACCCATATCCTCAACTTAACTGCGAGCGTTATCGACCGCGCCAACGACATAACAACCTGGCTGATAGCCGAGGGCCTTATGGACGCAAGCGCGCGGGCGCAGCAGTCAATCGAGCTGGCCACACTCTACGCGATCGACGGCGGCCTGGTCGAATACTTCCACGAAATCGGCCCAACCTATATCACCAGTATGCAAACGTTTGCTGGGCAGATGCATTTCTTGGGCACCTTCAACCTTATGGACACCCCCAGCCTTGAGATGAATGCGCTCATGCTCATACCAATCCTTTCGGGCGTTACCTCGGTCTTGCTTACCATGGCGACCATGGGCCAGATGGGAGCCCAAGCCCCCGGTATGCCCAACATGAAGATCATGATGTGGATGATGCCGGTATTCTCCACGGTCTTCACATTCATGATTCCCGCCGGCGTCGGCATCTACTGGATCTACGCAAACGTTATCGGTTACATCCAAGCTAAGATTCTCAAGATATTCTATAACCCAAAAGAGATGGCTGAAAAGCACAGAGCGCAGATGGAAGAGATCAAAGAGCGCGAGCGCCAAGAGCGTAAGGCAGCTAAAGAGCGCGCCAAAGAGCGCGGCGAGACCGATGATATTGAATCCATGTCCAAAAAGGAGCAAAACCGCCGCAGGCTGGCCGAGGCCCGCAAGCGCGACGCTGAAAAATACGGTGATAGCTACCACGAAGACGACGATTAGCAGGTGCGGATACATCCGCTTTGCCGCACGGGCAGGGATGGAACCCTGCCCCCAAATTCTAGGGTCGGGCTTCCATGCCCGGCTGCACCTTTACGACATTTTCCGGTTGATATTTGCCCAGTCTAGCCTACTGTCAATTGCAATTCAGGAGGAGACACGATGCCATGCGCAACGAAATAATACAGACCGACAAGACTATAGAAGGTGCCATAGAGTCCGCCTGCCAAAAGCTGGGCTGCTCCCGGGAAGACTGTGAGTGGGAGATTCTCGACCTTCCCAAGCGCGGTTTTCTGGGTTTTAAGAATACTCCGGCCAAGGTTCGGGTAAGTGTTCCCATGCCGGAACAACCGGCGGTTGCCATGCCTGGCAAAAGGCCGGCATCTCAGCCGGCTTCTGCGCCTAAAGTGCCTCCCGCCGAGACCAGCGCGCCTCAGCAGCGTCCGCCACGGGCAAAAGCACCACAACGCCCCGCAGCGCCGCCAAAAGCCGCGGAGCCCAGGCCGGTCCCAGTTCAGCAACCACCACCCGCGCAGCTACAGCCCGATGAAAAACCCACTGCCGACGCCCTCGAAAAAGGCGAGCTCGCCTGCGCTTACCTGCGCACTGTGCTGGGCGTGTCCGGCCTTTCCGGCCCGGTCGAAGTCGAGCCGGTCTGGGAGAGCGGTGGCGTCTGCCTTAAAATCACAGGCGAGGGCGTGGGCCAGATTATTGGCCGCCGGGGTGATACCCTGGACTCCCTCCAATACCTGAGCAGTCTGGTCGCCAACCGCGGCGGGGGAGACTACCTTCGCGTTACTGTCGACTGTGGCGACTACCGCCAACGCCGACGCGCTACTCTCGAGGCCTTGGCCAAAAAGCTGAGCGCGCAGGTGCTCAAAACCGGCCACAACAAGTCCCTCGAGCCTATGAACCCCTTCGAGCGGCGGATTATCCACGCCACCGTCTCCAACATTGAGGGCGTCTCATCGGCGTCTGTGGGCGACGAGCCCAACCGCCGCGTGGTTATCACTCTGCCCGGTGGCAGACCCCGCCGGGATGACCGCCCACGCGACCGTGATCGCGCGGACCGCGCTCCTCGTCCTCAGACCCAAGCTGTGCCTACCGCATCCACTCCCCGCCCCGATTGGCCGGACAAAGGCGCCAAGGGTGACCGCCCTAATGACGCCGAGAACACCACTCCCGGCCGCAGATCAATGCCTCCAAGAGGTGGTCGTGGCCGCGACGGAGACAGGCGTTCAGGTGGCAGAGATCGCGACCGCAGGGATCGTCCGCCGGCGTACCAGCCCACCAAAGACAAGCCAGACACCCCACCCACCGAGGCCGAAAACAAGCCGCTCTACGGCAAGATAGATTTAGAGTAGCCGCGCACCCTGAATACGTACCTTACGAACCTGCCGTGGATGATTGGGCGAAAGTTTTTTCGTCCGGCATATGCGGCAGGTTTTTGTAATATTTGCGCATTTGCCTCGTATTGGCGTGTAAGTGCGATTTAAAATCGCCCTCGGTTTTCCACAAACCTGTCGTTGTATGGTCGGGTTTCCATGCCCGACCGGGCCTGTTGTAGGGGCGACTTTTAGTCGCCCGCGGGTTTAGATCAAGGTTTAGGTATAAGTTCAAGGCTAAATTATAAATCAGCCTTTTGCTGGTGGTGTTACACAACGTCCGGCAATCACGGGCAGTCTTTGAACCGGTGGGTTGGGATTTAGGCCGATGCCCGCCCGCAAACTTGCCCATCCGCTATGCGAGCTCGGGTTTAGAGTAAGGAATTCTCGCGATGAGATGTTAGCTGTTGACTGTGCCACTATTGACAAAACGGGCTTCGTGTTTTGTTGCATTTCATATGATATGGCTGCGAGACAAAGAAAAGTAAGTGCCCCCGCGGCATGAGCGGTACAATAATCCCAGCCCGTAGGCGAATTTAAATCAAGTCCTTGACCCTGACCTTAAACTTGACCTTGGCGGTCGGGGATGGAACCCCGACCCTACAGCGCCAGGTTGGGGCAAATCACGGGGCCCCACGTAAACTGCGGGCGGGAGAATCCCGCCCCTACAGCGGCAGGATTGTGGGGATTGGCGAGACGCCCAGTGTGAAGCCCATACAACGACGTAAGCCTAAACGGGCATGGAGCCAAACCCTATAACGACAAATTTGTGGTAAACCGCGGACGATTGAAAATCGCCTCTACAACGACAGGTTTGGCGAAACACCGGGACACACGGGATGCTGCCCCTACAACAAACCTAACCATAACCGCCACATTATGGCCCGATATACCCACATCACCCACCCCCCAAGAAAGGCCACAACCATGACCACACCTACCCCCACAATTGCCGCCATAATCACCCCGCCAGGCGCGGGCGCAGTTGGCATCGTCCGCCTCTCGGGACCGGATGCCCTAGCTATTGCCGAGCGCATCTTCAACCCGGTTAGCCCGGAGCTAAAGCTCACGGCCATGCAGGGCTATCGGGGCGCTCTGGGCCTTGTGTTTGATACCGACGGTCACTTCGACCAAGCAGTGGCATTTGTTTACCGCGCCCCCAAAAGCTACACCGGTGAGGACGTCGCCGAGCTCTGTTGCCACGGTGGCAGCTATGCCATACACCGGCTGTTGAGCGCCTGCATCAAGGCTGGCGCGCACCCGGCGGCTCCGGGGGAGTTTACCAAGCGGGCGTTTTTGAACGGCAAGCTCGACCTCGCTCAAGCCGAGGCTGTCATGGACCTTGTCGGAGCGCAGGGCAAAGCCGCTGCCAGAGCCGCGCTCACAGCCCTGGACGGTGCGCTGGGCGAGAAAATCTCTGCGCTGGCTGGTAAGCTTACCGCGCAGGCCGCGCATGTAGCCGCCTGGTGCGACTATCCCGAAGACGACCTTGAGCCGGTCGAGCTCACCGCACTGACCAGCGCCATACAAAACGCCATTGCTCAGCTACATGAGCTGCTGGCAGGATACGACACCGGCCGCCTTATCCGCGAGGGAATCAGTGCTGCCATAGTCGGTCGGCCTAACGTGGGCAAGTCTACCCTGATGAACCTGCTTTGCGGTCAGGCGCGCAGCATTGTCACCCACCTGCCCGGCACCACCCGCGACCTAGTACAGGAGCGCGTCAGCATGGGCGGCGTTGTGCTAAACCTTACCGACACCGCCGGCATACGCGAGAGCGACGACCTTGCCGAGCGCGAAGGCGTGGCCCGTTCCCTGACAGTCCTCGCCCGCGCCGACATTATCCTGGCGGTCTTCGATGCCTCCACATCCCTGGCAACCGACGACCACCGCCTGATAGAGCGGCTCTCCGCCCTCGAAGGTGTTCCGGTAATTCCGCTACTTAGCAAAGCCGACCTGCCGCCCCTCTTAACCGCCGACCAGCTGCCATTCTCGCAGCCGATACAGATAAGCGCCGCCACCGGCCAGGGTAGGGAAGAGCTCGAGACCGCTGTCCTTACCGCCCTACGCCTCGAGAACATCGACTCCACCGCGCCACTCGTAACCAACGAGCGCCAGCGCCTCTGCCTAATTACCGCCACCGAGTGCCTTTCAGAGGCACTCTCGAGTCTGAGTGCCGGTATAACCTTAGATGCGGTCTGTGTCTGCGTTGAGTCTGCCATTGAGCAGCTGCTCACCCTCACCGGTCAGCGGGCCACTGCCGCCGTTATCGACGAAGTTTTTGCCCGGTTCTGTGTGGGAAAATAGGGGTCACGTCCGTGTGGTTTACCCTGCTGGGCCTGGCTATGTAGGGTCTGGGTTCTATCCCCGACCGCGCCTGGTGTGGGTGACGATGCCCTCATTGTCCCGCCTAATTCCACACAGCATTGTAGGGGCGACTTTTAGTCGCCTGTGGGTTTGGTCAAGGTTTAGGTCTTAAGTTCAAGTTCAAGACCAAATTTTAACTCAGCCTGCGGGCTGGGGTGGGGCTAATGTACCGCTGATGCCGTGGAGGCACTTACTCTTTGTCTCGCCAAAGAGTAAGCAGAAAGCGACTTAAGGGGGGCGCGGGGGGCGCCCCCCCCAAGACCCCCCTCAACCCCCCCGCATAACATCCGGCCTCGCTGGTCGAATTTTTGCCCGGGTGGCCTCTTCGTATTTGTAATGCACTGACAATACCGGGCAAAACCATTTGCTCATGCGGTCACCAAACGCCCGACAATCACGGAGCAGGTTTTGAACCGGCAGATTGAGCTTAGGCCGATGGCCGACATCAAACTTTCCCAGCCGCTATGCGAGCCCGGGTTTAGAGCAAGGAGTTTTTGTGATGAGGTGTTCGCTATTGGCTGTACCGTTACTGACGAACACGTTGGCCGCGGAGCTGTATCGTCTGTCCGCAAACCTACCGCCCCCACTAACAACCTGCCCTTGACCTACCAGAGGGGGTCTGGGGGAGTTGTCTGCGGAGCACGTCCTTTGTGCGTAGTCAGATCCGGTCCTCCCCCAGTCGCCTTTCTTTTGCTTACTTTCTCTTTGGCGAGACAAAGAAAAGTAAGTGCCCCTGCGGCATGAGCGGTACACTATTCTCGCCCGCAGGCGAATTAAAATCAACTCCTTGACTAAAACCCGCGGACGCCGGGTCAGAGACCACTACAATAACAAATCCGCGGTACGATTGCCATCGTCCCCTACAACGATAGGTTTGGGGAAGCATAGGGACGCCTTTCTCATCTTATCCCACAAAAAGCCAACTGCCAATCCACCCAACAAAGGAGACCTCACCCATGCCCACAGCCGCATTCTACACCCTAGGCTGCAAAGTCAACCAATGCGAGAGCGCGGCTCTTGCGGGCGCGTTTGCGGCGGCGGGATTTGCCATTACGCAGCCAAGCGAACCGGCCGATGTCTATGTGATTAACTCCTGCACGGTTACGTCTACCGGTGACAAAAAATCCCTGCAAGCGCTGCGGCGGTTTCGCCGCCAGAACCCGCGTGCAATCATCGCTTTGTGTGGCTGCCTGCCCCAAGCCTTTCCCGAAAAGGCCGCGAGCGTCCCCGAAGCCGATATTGTTCTGGGCACCAAAAACCGCGCCAGCGTCCTCGAGGCTGTGCAGATACTGCTCGAGGGCAAGTCCGGTCGGTTGGTAGACATCCCGGCCCACGGCGGGGCAGGGGAGGAAGAGTTCGAGCGGCTGCCCGCCTCACATCCCACCGAGCGTACCCGTGCATTCCTCAAAATCCAGGACGGCTGCGAGCGCGAGTGCTCCTACTGCATCATCCCCAAGGCCAGGGGGCCGCTGCGTTCCCGCTTACCCGCCGACATCATCACCGAGCTCGAAGCCTTTATCGCCGCCGGCTACAAGGAAGTCGTACTTTCCGGCGTCAACCTGGGCTGCTACGGCCACGACCTTGGCCTGAGCCTTATCGACGCTGTCCGCACCGCCTGCGAGATACCCGGCCTTACCCGGATTCGCCTCGGGTCAATTGAGCCCGACCTGCTCGACGAGGCTGCGGTTGCCGCACTAAAATCGCATAGCGACAAGCTCTGCGACCAGTTCCACCTGCCCCTCCAAAGCGGCTGCGATAAAACCCTTGCCCGAATGCGCCGCCCCTACACCACCGGCGACTACCATCGGGTTGTGGAGCTGCTGCGTGAGGCATTTCCCGGCTGTGCAATAACCACTGATATAATGACCGGATTCCCCGGTGAGAGCGAGCATGAGCACAGCGCCACCCTCGCTTTTATCCAGGAGGTAGGCTTTGCCCGGGCGCATATTTTCTGCTATTCACCCCGTCCCGGCACTCCAGCCGCCGAGCTGCCCGAGCAAGTTCCACCGCAGACGGCCGCACGCCGCGCCGGCGAAATTACAGAGCTAACAACCTCCTCCCGCCAGGAGTTTTTGCGCTCCCGTGTCGGCAAAACGCATCCAGTTCTCTTCGAGGTCAGCAAGGATGGTGTTTCGCATGGGCACACCCCTTGCTACACCCATGTGCGGGTGAGCGTCCACGGCGACCTCTCCAACCAGATTTTGCCGGTGTGCATAATCGCCTCCGAGGGCGCCGGCTGCGTAGGACGTGTCGCCCCCGACGCGCCGGCCAACTCCACACAGCCGCTGTAGGTACGATTCCCATATCGACCTGCCTAACTCCGCACACGCTCATTGTAGGGGCGATTTTCAATCGCCCGCGGTTTACCGGGGACTCATTGTTGTACGGTCTGTTTTCCATGTCCGCCTAGGTTTACTATGTAGCCTGATGTTGTA
>WRAV01000056.1 GCA_009780025.1 Oscillospiraceae bacterium
AAACGTGTATTGTCTTGCCTGTTGTGGTTTAAGGTTTCGGAGCATGATTATCGTCCTTTCAGTATTTTTCTCCCATGTAAATATCACCTGTTACTGAAATGCATCGATTTTTCATGACCCTTATTTATACCCGCACCAATCAGTTAAATCCGAACCGCTCACCGATACTACAATCGGCGATAGGTTCGGATTTATACTTTGCCTAAGCGAAAATAGAAGCCTGGATTTTAGCTCTGGCAAAACTATCCATAAACTATATAGAATATATCAAAGTATAAAGATGCGGAGGTGGGTGGGGCTTTGTGCTTATTGAGTTTGTTGCTTGCGTTGATATACATATTAGCGCTTACATCTTGTAGCGCGGAGCCTTCTACAGAATACACCAATATAAAATGGCTATATAGGCAGAGAGGTGAGCCGCAGTGCCAACAGACAAAATAGAAATACTTACTGCACAGGGCCAAAAGTGCGTTAGAATCTACTCTCAAAAGGTACTCAAAGCCAGCTTTTTGCCTTTTGTGTCCATACCCCTGGTGCACAGCTTGTGTGTCGCCATGCTACACGAGCTGGACAAAATATTCGACACCTGCCCGGCAAAAGACGAAAGTCTCAGCAATATCGCGCTTGGCGTCTTGGCGACCCCTTTTATGGTGGTTCCGCTTTGGGGCGCCATCGCGGCAAAGGCATATGTCGAAACTGTCGGCAAGAGCTACCTTAAAGCCCTGGTTGACATACACCGATATTCCCCGCCGCCAACGGCACAAACTTAGCGTACGAGTGCAAGCGCCGACAGCCTCACCGTAGAATGGCACCAGGCAGGTTTCCAATGCCGGGTGCCACTGTGCTTTTCGTGCAAAAGCTGTTCCCGATTGGCCGTGGAATTAAGCGCCAGCGCACGCTATTTTTTTGCTCTCAAGGCATATTTTGGTTAACTTTACAAGAATTTTACTCGATTTTGGAAAAAAACGGGTAGACCAAAAGATGAAAAAGTGTTATACTGTCTCCTAATACTCTTAAAAGGGGGGCAATGAATGGTCGTTTTCGAGAACATTTCCAAGTCTTTTGGGAACAACGTCGTCATACAAAACCTGAGCCTGAACATTAAGCGCGGGCAGTTCGCCGTATTGATTGGCCCCAGCGGCTGCGGAAAAACCACCTCTTTGCGGATGATAAACCGCCTGATTGAGCCCACCATGGGCACTATCTTGGTTGACGATCAGGATATATCCAAAGTAAATCCTGTGGATTTGCGCAGACAGATTGGTTACGTTATACAGCAAATTGGCCTCTTTCCCAACATGACAATTGAGCAGAACATCGAGGTTGTGCCCAAGCTACTTGGATGGCCAAAGGAAAAGCGCCGGGAGCGTGTGCGCGAACTGCTCGAAATGGTAGGGATGAATCCCTTGCAATACTGCAACCGTTACCCTTCAGAGCTAAGCGGGGGACAGCAGCAGCGTGTAGGCGTGCTCAGGGCCTTGGCGGTCTCGCCACCGTTGCTGTTAATGGACGAGCCCTTTGGCGCTCTTGACCCTATCACCAGGGAAACACTGCAGGACGAAATTAAAAAGCTTCAGACTGACCTTGGCATAACTATTGTCTTTGTAACCCACGATATCGACGAGGCAGTCAAGCTGGCCGACGTCATAATCTTGATGAAGGACGGCAAGATTGTGCAGGCCGCCCCACCCGAAGAGCTGCTCTCCAACCCCGCTGGTGACTTTGTGAGGGAGTTTATTGGCAAAAAGCGGCTGCACGTCAACTACGATGTCGACCTTGTACGCGAGATTATGAATTCAAAGATCTTTACCGTAACCAAGAGCAAGGGCTTCGCCGAGTCTATCGCTCTTATGCGGCAGCGCAACGTCGACTCCCTAATCGTCACCGATGACGATGGGCGGCTTGAAGGCGTTATCCCGGTCGAGGCACTGCGGGACGTCGCCGGCAAAAAGATGATTAACACCATCGGCGAGCTTGAGCCCGCAAAGGTTCCCACCATAAACCTGAACGCCCAGGCCCGTGAGGCCTTCGACACTATCCTGTCGGAAAAGCTGCCCTACCTTATTGTAGTGGACAGCAAAAATCGGGTGCGCGGCCTTGTTACAAAAACCAGCCTTGTTAAGGCCCTGGCCGGTGTTGTGTGGGGAGAAAATGCCGATGATGAGTGAATTCCTCTCGGTGCTGGAAAGCAATTGGGGGCGGCTGGTAACCGCCTTTAGCATCCACGTGCAAGTCGCGCTGATAGCGGTCTTGCTCGGCTCGCTGATTGCTATTCCCCTAGGCATCATCCTAACCCGCTGCCCCAGAATGGGCAAAAAGGTCATAGCGGTGCTCAGCGTTTTGCAGACAGTTCCCAGCATGGTTATGTTCGGGCTGCTGCTGCCATTTACCGGAATCGGCCGGCCAACGGCCATTGTTGTGCTGACCCTATATTCAATTCTGCCCATCCTGCGCAACACCTACACCGGTATCTCTGACGTGGCCGACAGCTACGTGGACGCAGCCAGGGGCATGGGGATGAGCGGTAGGCAGGTTCTTTGCCGGGTTGAGCTGCCTATTGCGCTGCCGGTCATCGTCACTGGCATTCGTATATCCAGCGTTTACATCATTAGCTGGGCAACTGTCGCCACTATTGTTGGCGGCGGCGGGCTGGGCGATATTATTTTTATAGGCGTTGCCCGCAACAACCACGCCATGATTTTGATGGGCGCAATACCCGCAAGTCTTCTTGCAATTACCACAAGCTTTATAATAGGGCGCATCGCCAAAGCAGTCACCCCCAGGGGGCTGCGGCGCGAGCGCGCACGCTAGAGGGGAGGGTGAAATATGCTTATCGCCGACTGGAGTGAAATTATCGAACGGATATTGGTACACTTCCAAATTTCTGTCACAGGCGTTGCCCTTGCCACCATAGTTGGGATGGTTATCGGCATTGCCCTCACCCGTTTCCCTAAGATTGCCACCCCCGCACTCAGCATAATCGAGGTCTTCCAGACAATACCGTCTCTGGCCATGCTCTCTATTCTGCTAATCTTTTTGGGGCTGGGCAACAACACCGCCATTATGGCCATCTTCTTTTATTCACTGCTGCCGATCGTGCGCAACACCCACGCGGGCATACTCTCGGTCGACCCCGCCCTTCTGGACGCTGGCCGCGGCATGGGTATGAATAGCCTGCAAGTCCTGTTCAAGGTAGAGATACCCAACGCTATCCCGGTAATTGTCTCGGGCCTGCGCATTTCGCTTATCACCGCTTACGGCATCGTGACTATCTCGGTGCTGGTTGGCGGCGGCGGGCTTGGCCGGTTTGTCTACCGGGGAATCCAAATGCAGAATATGGGCGTTATGCTCACCGGTGCTATCCCTATAGCGGCCATGGCCTTCCTGACCGACCTTTTGCTCAATGCCCTGGAAAAACGACTTACCAAACATAGCCGACCCAGGCTCACCGCCTAACCGGCGGGAATACGACACTAAACCAAAAAACAGGAGGAACAAAAATGAAGAAAAGAATTATATTACTTGCTTTGGCCTTTGTTTTGGTGGCCACCCTATTTACCGGTTGCGGAGGTGGAGGCGGGAACGATCGGACGATTGTAATTGCAGGCAAAACATCCTCCGAGCCGCAGATTATGGGCGAGGTCTTCGCCCAGCTAATCGAGCACAAAACCGACCTTACCGTAGAGCATACGATGGATCTTGCCAGCCGAATCGCCTTTGAGGCGACCGTGCAAGGCGAGACCCACATCTACCCCGGATACACCGGATCACTGCTGATTAACTACCTCGAGCAGGAGATTGACCCCGGCACCACCGCCGAGGAAATCATCCGCCGGGCCGAAGCAGGTATTCTGGAGCAGTTTGACCTTGTGCTACTACCGCACGTCGGCTTCCAGAACAACTTCGGTATTGCCATAAGCGGCGAGTTCGCCCGCGCAAACGGAATTGTTACGCTGAGTGACCTGGCGCCATTTACCCCCGAGCTAGTCTTTGGCGGCGAGCACGAATTCTTTGACAGGCCGGACGGGTTTTACGGCATGGCCGAGCTGTATGGCTTCAACTTTGCAGGCACGCAGATGATGGCAGTCGGCCTAAAGTACCAGAGCTTTGACCAAGGCGTTATGGATGTTTTTGTAGTTTACACTACCGACAGCCATATCCTGGGCCGCGACCTTGTCATACTCGAGGATGACCGTTCCTTCTTCCCCATCTACTACTTCCATCCCGTCGTGCGCAGGGACACCCTTGAGCAGTTCCCGGAAATTCGCGAGGCGCTCTCGGTTCTGTCAGGTGTGCTGACCGAAGAGGACATAATCCTCTACAACCGCATGGTCGACGAGGGTGAGCTTAACGTTTCAGCAGCGGCCGCCCTGTTGATTGAGGACTTTGGCCTTTTAAACTAAAACGATTGTAAATTAATAGAACGTTGGCAGGCGCGGAATTCCGCATTTGCCAACGTTCTATTTTTTCAGTGCAAGCACCCTCGCCTACAAATAACTGTCCAGCAATATCCTTTCCAGGAAAATTGAGTAGGTGCGCATAGCGTGTTCCGCTTTGCCCGGCCAGTTCTCATTTATATAATGTATGCAGTCCCTGGAGGTGTGCAGCACCCTGGGGTGAAGTCGCCCGTCCGAATCCACGTACAAACCCGCGAACACTACCACAGTGTGGCCAGCCTCCACAAAGGGTACGTGATCCGTCGTCCAAAAGATACCGTTTGGGAATACACCAATCCCTATATCGTATATGTCGTATATTTCACGGGCTATGGCGTCTACCCGCCGGGTGATGGCGTTGGCTTGCGGCTGTATCCCAACACCCATGCTATAGCCGGCCGCATACAGAGGGTACGGTCCCTCAAAAAGCACATCGGCGTTTACCATAAATGCAATCGCATCCCGCTGTTCATCGCTCAGGGAGTCCAGGAAAAACTCGGCCCCCACAATGCCGATCTCCTCGGCCCCAAAGAAGACATAAACAATAGTGTAGTAGTTGTCTTGGTACCGCATACGCTCCGCGCTCTCCAGCAAAAGAGCCACGCCCGAGGCGTTGTCCGAAGCACCAGGGTAGGGGAAGCTGTCGTAGTGCGCGCCCACGACAATTACTTGCTCACTCTGCCCTGGCACTGTCAAGATAACGTTTTGGCTCAGCCGCCCTTCCCGCGACGGGAAGCCCCTAAAGAAGTCCCGCACATCCACCACAACTTCCCAGGGGTCCCACACCCACCCGTATACATCTTCCCAGCTAAACTGCTGCACTTCGATCTCATCCCAGGTGTATCCCATGGCCAAAAGCTGCTCTGTAATCCACATAGCGGCTTCCAGCTCACGGTACGAAAAAGCCGTGCGGCCATACAGGTTGTCGTTCATGTACTTTATGTAACCCATGGCTATATAACCATGCTCCGCCTCCCGCACACTAACAGAGGTATCTCTCGCGATGGTCGCGGGATTTTCAGGACGTATGGGGTCCGGTCGAGGAGGTGCGGGGGGAGCCGGTTCGATCTGACCTATGATAATATAGTTTTGGGGCGCCTCGGGCTCTACTGCAGCGGGAATATCTCTTGCAGTGCTAAAGGCGCAGGACGCCAGCAATGCCATAATCAGCATACACGAAAATATGGTTAGAACTTTTGTTTTCATTACGCTATCCTCCATTTGCACTCTCAAAGCAATACGAGTTTATATTTAAACGAGCATCTCCCTTTGGTTTGTCTAATTATATATGTAAACTTGCTGCACCAGAAATTATATTACAACTTTGAGCTAAATTTCTATCGCGCACTCAAAAAATTATATAGGTAGGCGAACTTCGAACGCCTACTCCAAGTTCATCGATTGATCTCCGGCTTTTCTGTGCGGCCAACTATGAAGTCAAGGCTTACCTCAAAATAATCCGCAATGATGATAAGCGTATCAAGACTTGGGCGCGCATCGCCATACTCGAACCGCTGAACCGATACCGACCAAACACCCAGCGCCTCCGCTAACTGCTTTTGCGTAATACCTTTGCTTGTTCGCAAATACTTAATCTTTTCCGCTATAATAACCGTTTTCGGCGCATCATTAATTTTTCTGCTAATTTTAAAATCCCCCTTGACACTGCATAAAATGTGTTGTATAATTAGACCAACATTAATGTTACACAAAGCATCTATAAACGACCACAACTTCCAAGTTTCTGTTATTCCGTCCTAATCGCCTCCAGCGCGCTTATCTTTACAGCCCGCATGGCCGGTACCACCCCGGAAACCAGCCCTACACACGTGGCAAAAACCAGCCCCAGCAGCATCAGCCATATCGGGATAACACTGATTGGCGTCGGTTCTCCCATTCCGCCCATTCCACCGCCCAGCGCGCCCCCGCCATAAACGTTAAGCAGTACCGAGACCAAAAAACTCAGCGCGTTGCCAATCACCCCGCCCATAAAGCCAATCAGCGCAGCCTCGAGCAAGAATACCGAGCGAATATTGCCTAGAGCACAGCCCAAAACCTTCATCACACCAATCTCGCGGGTGCGCTCGTAGACCGACATTATCATGGTGTTCATGATAGATAGAGCCGAAATAAACAGCGCTATACCGCCTATAAAGCCCAGAATCATCTGTATCTGCCGGGCTCCTTCCTGCATCGACTGGCGCTCTTGCTCCATCGAGAAGGTGTTGGTGAAACCCATCGCCCGGATAGCGGTCTCCACCCCGGCCACGTCATCAATCGAATAGACACGCACTCTAGCCTGATCGAAGCCCTCCACCGCGTTCCGGTCGCGCCTTATGTTGTTTGCCCGCTCAAACTCGGCAACCATCCGCTGCATGTCGGCGAGGTCCATCACCACGCCCTCCATCGTCTCCCAGCCACGGCGGTGATCACCCCGCATAATACCGACTACCTCTACATCAAACTCAAGGGTTGTGCCGTCGTCCCAAGGAGACAAGGTCAGGGTAAGGTTGCGCTCACTCATCGGGTCGAAAAATGGGTCGGGCAACGGCTGGCCCGGCTGTACATTCCAAATGTTTATCGTATCGTTTGGCCATCGCCTGCGAGTATCCCTAAACGAGTAGACCGTGTTCTCGCCAAACATCACTCGCAGTATCCTGCCGTCGCTCTCCCCGGGTGTTAGCATCCGGCCATCGGTAACCGCGTAACCCAGCGACTCAAGGGCCTGCGGGTAGAGCCCGACCAGGCTCCAAGCACCCCACTGGTAGCGGTTCCTACGCCCCGCGAACATGCTGGCGCTGGCGCCCTCCATACGCAGATCAACCACCAGCGTGGCCACTTCTACTTCGGGCATGGCCATAATCGCGGCTATGGCGGCCTCGTCCAATGTGGTCTCGGTATTACCGGAGTTGTGTATGGTAATCATGTTTAGATCACCCCAACCCTCGAGCATCTGTGTGTTAGCGCGCTCGATGCCCAACCCCAGGGAGATCATCACCACAATAAATCCAGTGCCGATAACCACACCAAAAACCGTCAAAAACGTACGAAACTTGCGCCGGGTAAGGTTGCGTGCGCACATTGTGAGGAGATCAGAAATCCTCATCGTGCACCTCGCTCTCCTTCGCCTTCACCCGCTTTATGATGTATAGCGCAATGGGGGTTGCTATCCCCACGCTGCCCAGTATAATCAAAAGATACCGCCACCACGGCATCCCGGTCGGCTCAGGCTCGTGCATTCCGGGACGATCCACGCCCCAGTCTGGCTCTGGAAACCACGGCTCATCCACGAATATGGCAAAACTCTCCTCTATGGTCATCTCCTCGCCGACCTCGTTCTCGTAGCGTATAACCACGGTGCCAAAATGCTCCCCGGTCTGGTTGGGCGCAACACTAAAATCAAGACTGCCGCTTGCCCCGGCCTCCAGGTTTCCGAAATGCTCCGACCCTGTCTGGTTGCCCTCAGCGTCCAGAATAAACCCGCTGACATTAAAGGTAGTGGCCTGCCCCATATTCACAAAGCTGACCACTACGTAACCCTCGTCCCCCAGCTGAAGCCACTCGGAAAGCTCGGTAATAGGGGATACAGTAAAGCGGTCTATCTGCGTTATCGGTATGTGCACGGTGGTACTCAGCGAGTTGGATTGCAGCGCGCCGCCCACCATATATTCAAAGTTGAAGGCAACGCTGACCGCCTGGCTACCCGCAGCAGCAGCAGCCATAACCAAGATGTCTATGCTCTGGGAGCGTGTACCCCCAGCCGGCATCGAGACAAAGAAGTAGGTGTTGGTGTCCGAGGCAATTGTCAAAAAGCTCTGCTGCTGCTCGGTAGACACCGGACTGACCACCATAATGATGTTGTGTAGGTCGATCTCCCGGCTGGTATTCATAAAATCCATCGACAGCGTAAAGACATTGCCTGCCGGTACCGGCTCCCCGCCGAAGTAGTGTGAGCTCAAGATTATATGCGGAGTAAACGGGTCGGGCTCGTCATCCTCGTCATCCTCGCGGACAATGCCGAAGAAGCGGGCTGTGCCGTCCCCGAACACCCGCTGGCCCCGCACGCTGTACTGAGCCCTAAAGCCCACCTCCACAAAAAGAGGCGCGCCCCCGGCGTATCTTAGGTTGTTGAAGGTAGCCACAAAGCGCGGTGGGTCGCCTGTTGGAATAGTCAGGCTTCTCATGGTGCCGCGCATACTGCCCATAGGGATAAGCGTCCCCGTATCGGTCAGAAAGGCCGCCAGCGACCCTTCGCTAATCGCGGTGCGTGGGGTGCCCGCCAAGCCGTGGTCAGTAAAGGTTATCTGGAGCGAGAAGGGCGGCGTGTCCCGGGTTATGTCCCGGAGAATGTTGCCCTCGGCGTCGTGGGCGACCACACTCTCCACTATTATAGAGGAGGAGAACGTCTCACCGGGTTCGTTGTCTCCGTTCCAGTTGTCGTTGCCCGAGCCGGAACCAGAGCCACTGCCCCAGTCTCCCCACCAGTCGCCGCCCTCGAAAGGCAGCGGGATGTTCGCGTCAAATATTAAAAAGCGCTCTCCTGTCGGGGTCGCTACTCGCACGCCTGATACCATCAGCCGCTCTATCTGCTGGGTGCTGATGTATGTTATCTGGCTGATAGTCACCCTCGTATCCCAAATCCCCGGCTCCACCTGGTTCCTAAACTGGAGTGTCAGGGTGGCTCCAGTCGGACGGCTCCAAGCCGCGCTCACATTAAATGGTGAATGAACTGTCTCGCTGGGCGGTACAAAGCTGCCTAAGTTCACCCGGGCGTCAAACTGTATTCGGTAAGTGCGGTTGGGGGCGATGTAATCGACCGATGAGCCGCCCCAGCTCACGTTTATCGGATATATGTCGGTGACGGTATCTATCGTCTGCGCCCGCACAAAGTAGCTTATAACAGGCACCGCCAAGCTGAGAGCCATCAACACTGCCAGCACAAGGGCTATTATCTTCACGGTTCTATTTCTCATCCTTGGCTCCCTCTTTTGCGTGTATTACCGTTGGCGGTGGTTTGCCATGTGGGGCAGTGGTGTCGCTATGGTTTATAGGGGCGAATTGTGTAACTAAAGTCGCAAAGGCTGCGTTGTCCGGCTCTATATCAAGCTGGGGCCATAGGCGCTGGAGGGGCGATGCCACAGACGCAACCGTTGTAGGGGACGCACACCCGGGCGTCCCGCTAATCCCCACAAGCCTGGCGCTGTAGGGGCAGGATTTTCCCGTCCGTAGGTTTTACATCGGGCCCCTGGTTTACCCCAACCTGGCGCTGTAGGGTCGGGGTTCCATCCCCGACCGCCCAGCTTCCACGGACACCCCTTGTAGGGCGCGGCGACCTCGACGCGCCGATTGGTCAAGGTCCAGTTCAAGG
>WRAV01000057.1 GCA_009780025.1 Oscillospiraceae bacterium
ATAGAAGCCGAAACCAGCGTTGGACCGTTTTACACAGTGACTTGGCGGATAGAAGATTACCCACCCGAGAACACCACAATTGCAATCAACACAGATGAAGATAGCGCCATTCTATTCGACCTTGCAACAGCAACATTCACTTGGGAAGATGTATTGCCGATTCACTATGAAACTCTGCCTGAGGCATCCCCTGTCCCGATATACCAAACACAAAACTCACCCACCACAACCTATGAGATTTCGTATGAGATCCCCCACGCCCCGGCTTCCCAAGCACAAAATCCGCCCTTCTTGATTTTGGTGGGTATAGGGGCAGTTGTAGCTTTTATCGCTACGGGCGTGTATCTTTTGATAAAGCGGAGAAAAGGAGAATAAAACATCCACGTTCTCCCAAGATTTGCTATTGCAATATTGGGCGCCCATCCCCAATTTTATAAAGCTGGACGATGGTGTTGAGCAGCATAAAAAAGTAGAGGCCTGCGTGCCTCTTCTTTTTTTATCTGTGTACAATAACGGACAACATTACCCAACCACTTTCCCAAATATATTCAGCACATCAGACTCGCTGATTTGTATAGCCAAATAGCGTGGATTGAGTGAAACCAGCTCCCCTTGTCCCAGTTTTTTGATGTACGCATCCCCATTATGCGAGAAGATGCCAATATCTCCGACCTCAAGGACGTTCTGCTTCCGGATAAAAACGACCTGCCCATTGGCAAAGCGCGGCTCCATACTGTCCCCGCTGACACGCACGGCAAAATCGGCTTCCTTTGGCACGGTGTCATCCACTTCCAAATCCTCACAAGCGTCGCTGTCAAGGAACTCCCCAAAGCCTGCCGCAACCGGTATATCATACAGCTTGATAGTGCGCATTACGCTTTCAGGAGAATTCTCATCCTCAGATTCGACGAATAGCGGGTTGAACAAAAGCGTGGCAATATACTCATCCACCCTGCTTTTTCCGAGCGCGTTGAGCTTGGGTAAGCCGCGATATTGCGCCTGGGCACCTCTAAACGTCTCCTGAATATCCTTAGCCCCGTATAGCTCGCACAGTAATAGAAACTGGTGGATGGGCGGCAATGCCGCGCCTTTCTCCCAACTGGATATATTTGCCTTGCCATATTTTTTGTCAGCGTGCTTGTTCAAGTAATCGGCAACCTCCGTTTGTGTAAGACCGCGCTCTTTTCGCAGCCGTGCAAGCGTTTCTGAATATCTCATGATGTATCACCTCTATGTGTGATTATACACCCTCGATGGGTAAATTACAATAGTTTAGTCAAAATATTATTGATTTTAGCTGTTGACATCAAATTATATTTGACATATACTAGAAGTCCGCAAATACAGGATCGTTTTGAGGAGGCGTCAAGATGAAGGTCGTATATGTCTGCTCTCCGTTGCGCGGAGATGTCGAGCGCAACAGCCAAAATGCCCGATACTACTGCCAGATGTCGGCGGGAATGGGGGTAGTGCCCTTGGCCCCGCACGCAATATTTACACAGTACCTAGATGACCGAAAGCCAGAGCAGCGTGAGCAGGGACTTGCGATGGGGCTGGAGCTGCTGCTCAAATGCGATGAGCTTTGGTGGTTTGGCTCAGTTGTATCCGAAGGGATGGCTGCTGAGATCAAGCTGGCAAAGCAGAGTGGCATCCCGATCCATCAAGTTATTGACCCGGACGATCCGCTGTGTTACCCTGCCTGCCCGCAGAATGTAGCAGAGATCGTGACCCTTTATTCAGGATAGAGGTTTGGGCCATGGAACGAATTTTTGCACACGTTGATGTGAATAGTTGCTACGCTAACCTTGCTATACAGGAATACCCTTACCTGCGCGGTAAGTGCGTCGCGGTGGGCGGCGACCCTGAGTCGCGGAGTGGCATTATTCTCGCGTCCAATTACGCTGCTAAAAAGTATGGTGTCAAGACAGGCTCCGCCATCTGGCAAGCGAAAAGATGCTGCCCCCAGATTGTTATTTTCCCGATGCGGGCACTGGGTAGGAAGACTGTTCGGCGGATGTCCGAGTATCTAAAAGAGATGTGCTACGCCATAACACCCAACCTCGCGATGGAGGGTGACGACGGTATATACATGGACTGGACCGGCTGTGTTCGGGACTTTGGCGAAGCCGAGTACAAAGCCCATAAGCTGAGACTTCGCTTTCACCATGCGACCGGGCTTACCACAAGCGTTGGCGTATCATTCAATAAGATTTTCGCTAAACTGGGCAGTGACTATAAAAAACCCTTCGGTTGCACAATTCTCAATCACGACAATTGGCGGGATATTGTCTGGCCGCTTCCTGTAGATCACCTCTACTGGATTGGCCCCGCGACCACTCACAAGCTGCATAAGATGGGCATTAACACGATAGGTGAGTTGGCGAACTGTAAGCTCGATCGCGCATATGACAGATTCGGGTTGGTTGGGAGTATGCTCTGGCGGTATGCAAATGGGTTGGATACCTCACTAATCGCCGAAAAGGACGAGCGCCCAAAGATGGTGACAATCGGCAACTCGACTACAGCTTTGCGGGATTTGTCCACCCTGGATGACATTCTCGAGTATATCGCAAAACTTTGCAGCGGGGTGTCGGAACGCCTACGGGAATCAGGCGTCTATTGTTGCGGGGTTAAAGTCAGCCTGCGCTCTGCGGAGGATTTAGACTGGATCGAGCGCCAGTGCAAGCTGCCCTTCCCCTCCCGCACCAGCCGGCTGCTGTTCGATAAGGCTAACATGCTTATCCAACAACATTGGGACGGCAAGCCACTGCGCGGGGTTGGGATACGGGCTTTTGATTTAGTTGGCGATGACTACCTGCAAATGGCACTACTACCGGAGATGCAACAAGACCAGCAGTTCGAGCAGATTGACCTTGCTGTGCAGGAAATCCACCGGCGGATGGGTGACAAGATTATTATGCCGTGCAGGGTATTCCAGAACTCTGGGGTACGGGGGATGGATTTGTCCAGCGCCGAGTCGGCCCAGAGGAATGCATTCAGGCGGTTTTGAGGTGCTTATGTGTGAAATGGAAAACGCTCAAAGAATATCTCTCCTTGGATGTGCATTGGGACTGCGATGGGTATGCAGATTACAACGGCGATGTTGTACCACATCTTACACCGGTGCGCCTGTATCTTGAATCCGGCGGTGCTTACGAGGTTGACCGGGTGCGTGCAGACGGCGTGTTACCCAGTGTTAAATCGGGCGGATACGGTATGCGTTATACTGCCCGAGTGAGCAGAGACGCGGAGGAAAACTACAACAGGGTCTACTACCTTTACTACGAGAGCCACGGCCAGCTTGGGCGTTGGCGCTGTGAGGATGAGTATCTGGCTGTCGATGTCACATGGGGCGTTGGCGGAACCATCATCCCCACCGGGTTTTATCTGGATGGGCACAGGTATGTGATAGATAGGCGCGGGATAATCATGTACCGCATGAGCACCAGAAAGACGGATGGCTCGGGGATGCGGTATATCGTCAAGGCGACATGCAGATTTTTACGCGATTACAACCGGGAGTTCTCGCTGATGCTGGAAAACGGCGGTGTGATGACCGGGCGATGGTACTGCGAGGATGCTGGGGTTGTTCTTGGGCACGAGGCTAAGCTGAGTGAGCTTGACAGTGGTGGGTTTGATAGCGGGCTGGTTGAGGAAGAGATGGGGGTGTGTCAGGTGTGTACCAGATTTAAGTCGATTACAGGTGCAGCAGATTTACTAGGTGCAGAGGGGTTTGAGCAAAAGAACGCTGCCGGAGTTGTTTACCCCCAATACTTCTACCCTGTTATGGTGGCCGGAGAGAGTGGCTTCGCGGCTCCCATTATGCAGTGGGGGCTTGAGCGTCATTGGGCGTCGGGTCCGATATTAAATCTGCGGCGCGATAAGCTGGCCACGCGCAGCACCTTTGATGCGATAAAAGGCAACCGGTGCGTGGTCGCCTGCGGTGGGTTTTATGAGTACCAGAAGGACGGGAAGCGGATGGTCGGGGACTATCTGTTCGGTAGCGGCGATGAAGTGACATATCTGGCCGGGCTTTATGAGCACACCGAGAACGGCGGCAAGTTTGCGCTTATTACCACAGAGGCAGATTTGTCCTGTGCTACTGTGCATGACAGGATGCCGGTGGCGCTACGGCGAAGTGAGGTTAAGGCTTGGCTCTCTGGGAGGATGGGTTTCGCTCAGGTTGGTGATAGGCGGGATGTGTCACTGATCAGGCCCGGGAGTGGTAAGGTCGGTTAGGGCTTCAGCGAGCATGGCGGGAGAAAAATCCCGGCTATCATCGCGAGTGGCATAAACGGAAAAAGGCAGAGCCGCCGATGGCGGCAAGCTGATATAGCGAACCCCCGGAGTGTCCGGGGCGTTTTATTCTCCAGAAAGATGTGCAACGAATTTATATTTGAACAGGACATATAGTTGTCGTGTTTTGAGTGCTATAATAACTTTATTAAAATATCGAAAGGAGCATTATTATGCTTATACCAACAATTAGTTTTCAAGGTAATTGCGACGAAGCACTTGCATTTTACAAGGACGCACTTGGCGCGGAGGTGAAAGAGGTTGCTTATTTCCGCGATGCTCCGCCAGACTCTGGCATGGATGAGTCTTTGCCGCCAAATTTCGTAATGCACTCCGAGGTGTTGATATTTGGCACACAAATTACAATGACTGATGGAGGAACAGCACCAATAGCAGGCGACTATTTCTCTCTGATGCTTTCTTTTGATTCTGTCGAAGAGGTAACTTCTATTTTTCATAAACTCGCAGATGGCGGACAAGTTGTCGGAACATTATCTCCGCAATTTTGGGCTACTTTATGCGGTGATATTGTAGACCGATTCGGTGTAAGTTGGCATATTTGCACATACAACTAATAAGCATACTGCCGTGTATTACATCCGGCAATTTGAATCTATCTTTCCTCCGTCTTCTTCGGCCTCCTCGCAAAAACCTCCCTTACCCCAATAATCAGCAGCAGCCCGCCAAACAGCTTTTGCAGCAGCTCGCTGCCCACCTGCATGGCAATCATCTGGCCGAAGTAGACCCCTGCTAGCCCAACCGCCGCGCAGGGCAGCGCCACTCGCCATTTAATCAGGCCGTGCCTGTGGTGGGCGACAATCGCCACCGCCGCCACCGGCAGAAAGAAAACCAGGTTTATGCCCTGGGCCTCCAGCTGCTCAAGGCCCAGGTAGGCGGTCAGATAGATTATCAGCACGCTGCCCCCGCCCATGCCCATGGCACCGATAACCGCCGCCAAAAACGAGGCTCCAACGGCCAAAATAATATCACCGCTCATCGCAGCAGCATCCGCGAGGCGGCAAAGAGTATCAGCGCCCCGAATATTCGGCGTATCCAAATAGAATCGAGCTTGGGCAGCAGCCAGCCACCTACAAGCGCACCTGCCAGCGCCCCCGGCAAATAGATGTAGCTGGCACGCAGCTCAAAAGCCCCGGCCCGATGGTAAAGGTAGGCCGAGACTACCGACAGCGGCAGTATGACCGCGATGCAAGTGGCGTGGCACTCCTTGGTCTCAAGGCCGAGAGCGCGCAGCATGGGTACGCCCACCATCCCGCCCCCGGCGCCAAAAAAACCGTTGAGCAGGCCGACGACCAGGCCCATGGGTGCTGCCACCCACTTCTTTTTCGCAAGCTTCATCTGCAGGCCCCCAGAGTGTTTTATGCGATTAGTATGCACCAAACGCCGCGGAAGTGCGCACCGCCCATATCTTCCCAAAAAGAATTTTGCGAAAAACCGCCGAGCGTTACTCCCGTGTGACCGTCCGGGTGTAGGATTATGTCACTCTCCTTCTTAAAAATTATCTCGACCCTCTTCTCCTAAACAGCGGACGCACCGGATTCTCCAGCCGGTGCGTCCATCTCTTTTGTTCACTTTGCCTGTCTGCGCGGAGCCGCTACCCGCGCCGTCTTCTCGTACCCACAGAGCAGGGGCGTGGGTAACGCGAGTCCATACAGATCGGTGGCGCGCTCTTCCAGGGCTGCTACTTCACCCGCTCGCCGGGAATGCCCGGACAGTCGCGCCAGAGATGAGCTTACCGGCAGTGTGGCGGTCTTTTTCATTTTAGCGAGAATTTCGTCCCCTCGCTCGTTTAGCCCAACCACCCGCAGATAAGGCGGCGTACCAAGGGCGTTTTTTTGTGTAACCCCCAAAAACGCGGAGAGAACCAACCTGCGCACCCGGGCCATAGTGTACCGCTTGGTTTTGACCGCCGCTTCCAACTCGTGGGTTGTGGCGGCTGTGCGTATGGCGCTGTACAGCCGGTTCTCCAGCCCTTCGGAGAGGTCGGGCAGCCGAGAAAGCTCTTCGCGGCTCTGCCTGCGCAGGTGGGCGAGTATGGCACCCTCCAGCGCAGATTTATCCGCCGGGTAGAGGCCCTGGCTCTCGGCTTTTTGCAACAGCTCAAGGCAGGCAGGCGGTATGTACTCTTGCAACACGGCAAGGCCCTCCCCCGCAACACTGCGCAGATACGACGCGCTGGCGTATCCGCCTTTTGGGCGCCCGGCGTCGTGACCCACACCCAAGCGCTTAATTATAGATACCTCGGGCTGCCAACCTGTGGCCCGCGCCGCCCGCAGATACTCTATCCCCAGCAGGTCGTTCGGCGAAGATAGCCGCCCCGCCAGCTCGTCCCCCAACACCTCACGGGCGGCCAGCTCCCTGGCCTTAGCGTAGGTAAGCCCCTGTGGCAATAGCTCACGCAGCCGGCTTTCTACGCTAGGGCAGTCGATCTCCGCGGCCAAGACTCTCAGAGGTTCCAGCTGCCCGCTCTCGCTCCCGAAAGTCAAGACCTCCACGCACCCACAGGCAGCCAGCAACCCCACTCCGCCCCGGGCAAAAGTCTGAGCCCCGGACATAGCCCAAGGCAGGGGCAGCTCTATTACAAGGTCAACGCCGCAGGCAAGGGCGCAGGCCGCGCGCACCCGCTTATCGGTTATGGCAAGCCCCCCCCGCTGGACAAAATTGCCGCTCATCACCGCTATAAGATGAGTGACCCCGCCCGCACGCGCACCGGCACACAAAGCCGCGTGACCATTGTGGAAGGGGTTGAATTCTGTTATAACGCCGCCTATTCTCATCTGATAGTACTCCTTGTGGGGGGGTTAAGTCCCTTTTTTTCTAACTGCTGTGTTCACCGGTTTTAAGCAATAATAGCGGTTTGTCTGGGTAAACTATTCTACCCGTTGCGACCAAGGTAAACATTGCACAGCAAAGGCTGCACTTGTTCCCCACCCCACAGGCAATACATTTTTCTGCTTTTCGTCCCCCAAACATCTTGCAGTTTCCGAAATAATGCTTATAATATATTAAGCGGCAGCCACTGTCAAGGCGGTGCCACATAACACAGTATAAGGATGAAAGGATAACTAACGCATGAAAATTCTGGTCATCAACGCAGGCAGCTCGTCCCTCAAATATCAGCTGGTCGAAATGGCAAACGAGAGCGTTATCGCTAAAGGACTCTGCGAGCGCATCGGCCTGGACGGCAAAATCGTCCACCAAGTCGGCGAGAAAAAAATCAAGTACGACGTGCCCTTCCCCACCCACCAGCAAGCGTTTGAAGAGCTTGTAAAGGCGCTGACCACCGGCGATGACGCTGTTCTTTCGGACATGGGCGAAATCTCGGCGGTGGGCCACCGCGTAGTGCAGGGCAGCGACCGCTTTTCGGATTCGGCCCTTATTACTGAAGAAATGCTAAAAATCCTTGAGTCCTTTAACGACCTTGCTCCCCTACACAACCCCGCCAACATAATGGCTATCCGCGCCTGCATGAAGGTGTTCGACGCAGGTGTGCCTCAAGTGGCCGTCTTCGACACCGCCTTCCACTCCAGCATCCCGGAAAAGGCGTTTATCTACCCCATCCCCTACGAGATGTACGAGAAGCACCGCATCCGCCGCTACGGCTTCCACGGCACCAGCCACCGCTATGTCAGCGCTAGAGTAGCCGAGCTTATGGGCAAGCCGGAGACCGAGCTTAAGATCATCACCTGTCATTTGGGCAACGGCTCGTCGGTGGCGGCAATTGATGGCGGCAAGTCTGTCGACACCACTATGGGCCTCACCCCACTGGAAGGCCTGGGAATGGGCACCCGCTGCGGCTCTATCGACCCTTCTATCGTCACCTTTTTGATGGATAAAGAGGGCCTGGACACCAAGGGAATAAGCGATTTGATGAACAAAAAGTCGGGGTACTTGGGTATCTCTGGGCTGACCAACGACCTGCGCGACCTGCAAGAAGCCGCTGACGGCGGCCACAAGCGCGCCGCCCTCGCACTGGACATTCTTGGCTACCAGCTGCTTAAATACATCGGCTCATACGCTGCGGCTATGGGCGGCGTGGACGTAGTAGTCTTCACCGGCGGCATCGGTGAGAACTCTTCCGGCACCCGTTCCAAGGCTTGCGCCGGGTTGGGCTTTATCGGCCTTACTATCGACGAAGAGATCAACAAAGGCGTCTTCTCCCGCGAGGTCGACATCACCACCCCAGAAAGCAAGGTAAAGGTCTGGGTCGTCCCCACAAACGAGGAGCTTGTAATAGCCCGCGATACCAAAGAAGTGGCGAAATTAAAGTAAAGGTTACGATACTGCAACTCAACCGAAACCATCCCCCGATAAACTTGCGGGGGATGGTTTCGGTTTGCGGGTAACTTTCATATTCTGCTGCGGCAGTTGATTGGGCGCAACGGTATCTCAAGCTGTCGGGGAGCGAACAATCGTGCTGATACAGCTAGCGAATTTTTGAGTTTGTTCCGAGGTGCAAGGTCTTTAAGGCCTTAAAGTCAAGAGCTTTTAAGGTCAAGGTCCCAATTTTAAATTCGCCTGCGGGCGAGGAATAATGTGCCGCTCGTGCCGCGGGGGCACTTACTTTCTTTGCTCCGCCAAAGAAAGTAAGCAAAGAAAGGCGGCTGGGGGGAGG
>WRAV01000058.1 GCA_009780025.1 Oscillospiraceae bacterium
CTAAGGTCAAGGTCAAGGGCAAAGGCAAGGGCGAAAACCGCCCAGGTTTTCGCCCTACTTGGCGGGAGTATGTGGGAATCGAACCCACCTAAGCGGGGTTAGCCGCTATTACTGGTTTTGAAGACCAGAGGGCACACCAGCACCCATCTACTCCCATATTAAGGACAACCACAGTTGCGGCCTGGGTCTTCGGGTTAGCTGTCGCCACAACAAAAATGCTGCCATACCAAGGCTTAACAGCAGGAGATGCGCCCCTGCCGCAATAACCGGCAGCAACCTTGCGATACCTGAAGCTTAGGTATCGCAAATTATGCACGGTGCTACTCCCCAATGGCCAATTGTACATTGCGGGGCGCCAATTGTCAACTACCTGAGCACTCGGGCGTCACCCACTTTTTTGGTGAGGCCGTGGCGGTCAAAGTGCTCGAGCAATGCCAAGGCGAACTTGCGCGAAGTGCCAAAAATATCCCGGGTTTGGGCAAGGGTTACCTGCCCTTCCTGCGCGATGAAGTCAGCGATCTTCTCCTTTGCCTGGGCGTATACCTCCCCGTGGAAGTAAATTTGCGGGGCGGCCGCAACCAGCACCCCCTTGGCAAGTAACGCCTCAAGCGCCTTCTTAATGCCTTTCTCTCTGGGGAATGCGGTATGCACTTCGTCTATGCCGGGGGGCGAATACCCTGCCTGCCGGAACATTTCCTCCACTTTGCCGGCCAGCACCCCCTCGCCGCTGCTGCCTTTCGGCTCAAACCCAGGGAGAGCCGCGGTTTGGCTTTTTAGAATGTAGACGCCGCGCTGGGCAAAGACGGCTAGCAGCCGCTCGGCTCCGGCGGGGTCGCGGCCAGGGAGCAGCCGCCCACGCAGCTCTTCCCGGCGAATGCCCTCCAGCAAGGGGTTTTCTTTGTGGTAGGCGGCCAGGATTTCATGCAGTGTGCCCTCCAGCTTTTTCTGGTAGACGGCGTCAATGGCCAGTTTGTCGTTGATTAAAAGTATCTGCCCGGCGTTCTTGAGGCGATCCAGTTCTTTATCAAAGGCGCTTTGAGAAAGGCCGAGCTGCCGCCGCGCATCCGAGAGGGGAGCCAGCTGAGGCGCACCCTCGGTGATTATTTGCAAAAGATTCTCACCGGTGCTGCCCCGCTCTCTGACAGAGAGGGCACGCAGCACTTTCTCGTTGTGGCGCCGCCGCCGCCCGGGGTTGGGGTCGAGCACAACCCCGCCGCCGACTGTCTCCAAAGGAGAGTAGAACCGCAAGACAAAGCGGTCGTCCTTTTTGGCGGCGATCTTCTCGGTGAAGCGCAGCTGGGCAAAGCCCTCCTGACCGGGGGAGAGACGGTCGCTATCCAACAGGACCAGCTTGCAGAGCTCTTGGCGGGCTCCGTGGTAAAAGTGCAGCCGCGAGCCGTTCTCTATCACCCGGCTGCTGTCCGGCAGAATTTGCAGTCGTACGTCCAACATCATGGTGGTCATCATCGAGCCGAGGGTGGCCAGAGTGTCCCCGCGCTGCACATCCTCCCGCTTGACTGAGGCGAGATTCACCGCTACCCGGCTCCCCGCCGGAGCTATCTCCACGTCCTTGGAGTGGACTTGCAAGTTGCGCACCCGTGTACGCAGGCCGGTAGGGTAGACCTCGATCTCGTCCCCTTCGCGCAGTGCGCCCTCGATCATGGTGCCGGTTATGACTGTGCCAAAGCCATCCACCGAGAATACCCGGTCGACCGGGACACGACAGTCCCCGGCCTCAGCCTTGCCTTGGGCGCTATTGCAGGCCGCGCTCAAAAGCGCGCGCAGCTCGTCCAGCCCTTGCCCGGTATGTGCGCTTACCGGCTGAATAGGCGCGCCCTCCAAGAAGCTTCCGGCCACAAGCTGCCGGATATCCTCGGCCACAAGCTCAAGCCACTCGGGCTCAACTACGTCGGCTTTGGTGATCGCCACTACCCCTGACTTGATACCAAGCAGGCGCAGAATACCCAGGTGCTCCCTGGTTTGTGGCATTACCCCGTCGTCGGCGGCCACCACCAGTAGGGCGAGGTCGATCCCCCCCGCGCCGGCCAGCATATTGGCGATGAATTTCTCGTGCCCAGGCACGTCGACCACCCCGGCGGTCAACCCACCGGCCAGTGGCAGGTGGGCAAAGCCTAAGTCGATAGTAATGCCGCGCTTTTTTTCTTCTTTGAGCCGGTCGGTGTCGATGCCGGTCAAGGCTTTTATCAGTGCGGTTTTGCCGTGGTCGACATGTCCGGCCGTGCCAATTATAACGCCGCTCACCAATTCGCCTCCCTTTCAAGTGCCGCGCAGAGTCGCCCGGCAATGTACTCAAAGTCTGTATTGTCCACCGTGCGCGGGTCTATTAGCAGCCGTTCCTTGGCAATTCTGGCAATTATCGCCGGCTGGCAACTGCGCAGCCTGCGCTCAAGCTCGGTTAGAGACACAGCGCGGGGAGTGACCGCGATTACTGTCCCCGGCAATAGCTGGGTAGGAGCGCTGCCCCCGCCAATCTGTCCGGCGTCTTCGCTTAGGCAAACTTGCTCTCCGGCAGGCGCAAGCAGGCCTGCAAACTTCTCGGCAGCTTCGCGCAAGCTTGCAGGCGAGGCACTGAGCATCCGCAGGATTGGAATTTGCGCCGCTGCCAGCTCGGGGTCGAGGTAGAGCCGCAGGGTGGCCTCGAGGGCGGCCAGGGTGAGCTTGTCGATACGCAAAGCCCGGGCCAGCGGGTGGCTCTTCATCTTCTCGATATATGCGGTTTTACCCACGATGATACCGGCCTGTGGTCCGCCCAACAGCTTATCCCCGCTAAAGCAGACAACATCCGCGCCGGCTGATATGCACTCACTCACGCAGGGTTCGTCCACAACGCCGAAAGGCGAAAGAGGCAAAAGCGATCCACTGCCCAGGTCATATAAGAAAGGCAAACCATGCTCGGCCCCAAGGGCCGCCAGCTCGCTGGGGCTGACCTCTTGAGTGAATCCCATGATTTTGTAGTTGCTGGTGTGGGCTTTTAGCAGCGCGCCTGTTTTTTCGGGGTGGATGGCTTTTTGGTAGTCGGAGACTCGGGTGCGGTTGGTGGCGCCCACCTCCCGCAGGGTGCAGCTGGATTGCTCCATAACTTCCGGGATACGAAAGGAGCCGCCGATTTCTACAAGCTCTCCCCGAGAGACTATCACTTCCCGTCCTTTTGCCAGGGCAGCCAGCATAAGCAAAACCGCCGCCGCGTTGTTGTTGACCACAAGAGCGCTCTCTGCGCCGGTTAGCCGGGTAAGCAGCCCGGCGACGTGGCTGTGGCGGCTACCCCGCGCACCTTGCTCTGCGTCGTATTCGAGAGTGGAGTAGCCGCTTGCCACAGCACATGCAGCTTCCACCGCCTGTGGGGCCAGGGGGGCGCGGCCTAAGTTCGTGTGTAAAATCACCCCGGTGGCATTGATAACCCGGCGCAAGCTGGGGGTGTTTTCCCGGGCAATCTCAGCGAGAATCATATCGTCAAGCTCGGCGAGGGAGGGCAGGCGATGGCATTCCCCCGAGAGAATATTTCCGCGCAGCCGCGCAAGCACCTCCCGGGCGGACAGAGCCACCCTGGCCGGAGAAGCCGCTCCACTAAGCTTTGGGCGGGCGAGAACCTCATCCATCTTTGGTATCTGCCGCAAAAGTTCCTGCTGCGCCATGTAATCAAATCCTCCATTAATGAGCAGTTGCTTGGGGAAAGTACGCCTATTGCGCTTATCTTCCCATATCTACCCTCCAATTGTAGCGCCTGGCGCAAAAAAAATCAAGAAAGCGCAAAAAATATTCCAAACCATTCTTTACAAATTCGTGGGCTTGTGGTAAACTATTTTTGGAAATTTTAAGATGGGCAAATATGGGGATGAATATTGTGGGAGAGTCTTGAGGGCGTATTGCCTGCCAAGGCACCGAAGGGGCAAACGTACCGGCCTGCCAGACCGGTAATCGTGAAACTCTCAGGTAAAAGTACTGCAATGTGACCCAACTCTGGACTTTTCAACAGGGAAATGGCGCTGTGATGCCCATTTTCCTGTTTTTATTTTTCTATTTTGTGGCCGAACTAAATACGATAGAATTGTGGAATGATACATACATGAGTGCGAATTTTCACATCATAACAAACAACCCGCTGGTCCGCGAAAAATACCCCTTGCTTATTACGATGCTTGACTGTGGGGTGGAAGGGGTTTTCTTGGCCGCCCGAGACGAAATCCACCTGGGTGCGGTTGCTATAAACCACCCACTGAGTGGCAGCGTAAAGCCCAACGAAAGCCCCTACAAGAGCCTGGTACTCTCTTTGAGGCGAGGCCCGCTGGACGAGTACTCCCTTACGGTGATAGAAAGCGCGATAGAAGTGCTGCGGAAAATGCCGGTGCGAAACATCGACTTCCACCCACGCGTGCTGGAGGATTTTCAGGTGATAGATTTGGATTTGCTTGATAGTGCCATTGTTGCGCTGCCGGCGCAATACCATACGTAACAATACAAAGGGGAGCTGTGACTATGTCTGAAGTGTATGAAATTCTCGTTGTTGGTGGTGGCCCTGGCGGGCTAACGGCCGGTATTTACGGCAGCCGCGCCCGGCTAAAGACCGCCATACTGGAAAAAGGCCGCCCCGGCGGACAGGCCGCCTCCACCATGGAAATGGAAAATTATCCTGGTTTTTTCAATGAGAGCTCCGGCCCTGGAATCATGAAGGAGTTTGCCGCCCACGCCGAAAAATTCGGCACTTCCATTATAAAGGGCACAGTGGTTGACGTCGACCTGGAAGGTCCCATAAAGACGGTCAAAACCAGCGACGGCCAGGAATACAAAGCCCACTGCGTGATACTTTCCCCCGGTGCCGAGCCGCGCTCGCTTAACATAAAGGGCGAGGGCAAGCTGCGGGGCAAGGGTGTCTCTTACTGCGCTACCTGCGACGCAGACTTCTTTGAAGAGCTGGACGTTGTGGTGGTCGGCAATGGCGACGCTGCCATCGAAGAAGCCATGTACCTTACAAAGTTCGCAGAGTCGGTCACAATCATTGTTATCCACGACGAAGGCGTGCTGGACTGCAACAAGGCAAGCGCTGAGAAGGCCTTCAAAAACAAGAAGCTCAATTGGGTCTGGAACAGCGTGCTCGACGAAATCATCGGCGACGAGATTGTGGAACTAGTCAAGGTGAAGAATATCAAGACCGGCGAAGTAACCGACATGGAAACCAACGGCGTCTTCTTTTTTGTAGGCACCGTGCCAAAAACCGAATTCCTCAAAGGCAAAGGCGTTGAAATGACCGAGCAAGGGTATGTCGTTGTCAACGAGATGATGGAAACCAACTTGCCCGGAGTATATGGCGCGGGCGACTCCAACGCAAAATATCTTCGCCAGGTTGTTACAGCCGCAGCCGACGGTGCCATAGCAGCCGTAGCCGCCGAGAAATACCTTGCCGAGCTTGAGACCTTCCGCGAGCAGGTGCTTGAGAGTCCGGTGCCGGTCCTGCTTGCCTTCTGGGCGCCACAAATCGAGAAGAGCATGGCTGCGATAACGGTCCTCGAGAGTGTGGTCGAAAAAACCGGCGGCAAAGTGGCCCTGGCTAAGCTAGACACCTACCGCAACAAGAAGACTTCGGCTAACTACAAAGTTGAGACGATCCCAACAGTTATACTGTTCGATAAAGGGGAAGTCAAGGGCCGGTTAGAAGGTGACTTCACCGCTGCCGATGTTGAGAAGTTGATTTAAGTAAAGCGATACAAATAATGCAAAGGAGTGGCCAACATGATTGACTTGACTAAAGAAAACTTTGACGCAGAAGTTCTGGAGAGCGAGGGCGTGGTCTTCGTGGACTTTTGGAGCCCCAAGTGCGAGCCCTGCATGGGTCTGCTGCCCGACGTTGAAGCGTTTGCCGAGAAAAACGCCGGGCGCGCAAAGTTCTGCAAGCTGGACACCGCGGGCAACAAGCGCCTTGCCATTGCCCAAAAAGTTATGGGCATACCCACATTTGTATTTTACAAAAACGGGGAGAAAGCGTTTGTGTTCAACAAGGACGAGATCGAGATGGGGGCTGTTCAGGCTAAGCTCGACGAGCTTTTGGGTTAAGCTGTTTAGCATAGCTTTTACAAGAAAAATAATAAAAAAAGGAGGATTGCAATGCGTTTAGAAGTTGGCAGCATTTTCATCAAGGACGTGCAGTTTGGCGCCAGTACCGAAGTTAAAAGCGGCACGCTGTACGTCAACAAAGATGAGTTGTGCAAAGTCGCCGGAGACGATGAGCGTGTAAAGTCGGTCGAGGTCTTTTTGGCCCGCCCGGGCGAGAGCGTGCGCATCATACCGGTGAAGGATGTTGTTGAGCCTCGCGTTAAAGTCGAAGGGTCTGGTGGCATCTTGCCTGGCTTTATGACAGGCGTTGAGCAGGTTGGCAGCGGGCGCACCCATGTGCTAAAGGGTGCGGCAGTTGTAACCACCGGCAAAATTGTCGGGTTCCAGGAAGGTATTATCGACATGAAGGGTGCCGGCGCCGAGTATACCCCGTTTTCCGGCACCCAGAACGTAGTCGTGAAAGTCGAGCCGATTGACACCCTCAAACAGCACGAACACGAGGTGGTAGTCCGTCTGGCAGGCTTCCGTGCGGCGAATTATCTTGGCCTTGCAGGCAAAGAAGTTACACCGGACGAAGTAAAGACTTACGAGACCTTGCCGCTGTTCGAGCAGTCTATGCGCTACACACACCTGCCCAAGGTCGCGTATGTTTATATGCTGCAAACCCAAGGGCTTTTGCACAACACCTACTACTACGGTGTTGACGTCAAAGAAATCGTGCCTACCTTCATGTACCCCACCGAGGCCTTTGACGGAGCGATTGCAAGCGGCAACTGTGTTTCTGCTTGTGACAAAAACCCGACATATGTCCACCAAAACAGCCCGGTAATTGAGGATCTTTATGCACAGCACGGTAAGACTATTAACTTCCTGGGCTGTATTATCACAAACGAGAACGTTACTCTGATGGACAAAGAGCGCTCCTCCAACATGACAGCCAAGCTGGTCAGGTTCTTGGGCGCGGACGCTGTAATCATCTCCGAGGAGGGCTTTGGCAACCCCGACGCCGACCTCGTAATGAACTGCAACAAGATCGAAAAGCAAGGCATAAAAACCGTGCTTATCACCGACGAGTACGCGGGCCAAGACGGCGCGAGCCAGTCTTTGGCAGACTCTACCCCACTTGGGGATGCCTGCGTGACCGCTGGCAATGCCAACCAGGTCGTAACCCTGCCCAAGATGGACACCGTCATCGGCTACCCCGAAGTAGCGAACGTAATAGCAGGCGGCTGGAACGGCAGCTTGCAGCCCGATGGCAGCATCGTCACCGAAATCCAAGTGATAACCGGTGCGACCAACGAGCTGGGCTACCACTATCTGACCGCGAAGACCGTCTAAATGCAAGGCGATAATTATTTTATGAAGGGAGCATAATTATGAGTATTCTTAAAGGCAAAAAGATAGCAATACTCGGTGACCGCGATGGTATTCCCGGTCCCGCAATTGCTGAGTGCGTGAAAGCCGCCGGCGCCGAAGTTATATTCGAAGCGACAGAATGCTTCGTCTGAACCGCGGCTGGCGCGATGGACCTGGAAAATCAGGCAAGGATTAA
>WRAV01000059.1 GCA_009780025.1 Oscillospiraceae bacterium
TTACTTTGTGGACCACACCAGCGGCATTTACCCGGTCTCTGCCGGAGGTATACCATTCAAGATGGATTACCTTGCTTCGAAAGGCGACATTATAACCGACTTGCACGAGGACTTAGCAGCAGATGGCACTACTTTGCAAGAGCAACATAAGAGCAGCAATGCTTACACTGCCGCTCTTCCCTTAACCTCATTTTTAACAAATGACTTGATATAGGGGCCGCTTTCGTCAGTTATCAAAAACTCAAAGCCGCCGTACCCGCACGTTTGGAAGCGCCCGTTGCCTGCCTCCTAATAATTTGTAACTGCGCGCGTCTGCGCTTTACTCCATAAACTCCGTCAGGTGTGCCCAATAGCGCTTGGGCATGTGGCTCATCCGCAGCTTTGGGTTTATCCTGCCCTTTATCGCGATTGTATCGTAGAACCGCTTCCAGAGCGCTCTGTACTTCGCTTCCTCTTCCCCCACTTCTGAGAGCTCAAGATCTTCCAATGCGGTCAGGTTCTTCTCGCCATTTTGGTAAACGAACGCACATTTATGGCTTTTATCGTAGATCAAAAACTGCTCACTGGGGAATCGGTCGCAAAAGTGGGCCGCCACTAATGGAAGAACAAAATTTTTCGGCTCAATAGTCGCCACCAATGCCCCATTGTACTCTGAAAAACGCAAAAACATCTTGAAGAAGTGGCTCTCGCCCTGCACGTTTTTTGCACTTTGCGTTATCGACCGAACGGTGTCGTCAGCTAGCATATTCGTAACCGGAGAACCTATCTTGTAGCCCATGCGCAAAAAGCGTAGGATGATCAGCTCGCGATCTTCCATCTGCGAGAGGTAGCACATGCGCACTAGTCTAAGCGCCTCTTTGGAGATTTTGCGGCCGATAGAATCCTCCACTTTTTTTGCGGCGGTAGTATCTGTCTCAATTTCTTTTACCGGAAACAGCGTCGCTTGCGCCTCCCCGTAGTGAAAAACCATAGACGGCAGTTCTTTTTGGTAGTAGCTCTCGTACACACAGCACAAAAGCCCCTCGAAAGAGCCGTCATACAAGTACGCTATATTTGTCCTGTAAGGCATTTGACCAAATCCTCTTTTGTACTGGCGGTGCTGTCAAACAGCGAGAGCTGCTCCATAGGTGGCTGTGCGAGGGTCACCTCTCGTTCGGACAGAAGCCCTCGCATGACAGTTTCCGGGTTGCTTGGCAGCCCTATTATCGGTTTGCCTCGGCAGGTGATGAAGTACTGCGCTCTCTTTAGGACGACGCCCATCTTTTTGAGGTCAGGAAAGTCCAGCGATCCCATTCGCCTGGCCTTTACGATTTTTTGCGCACTAATCACGCCGAGGCCAGGCACTCGAAGGAGCGTCTCATATGGCGCTGTGTTAATCTCGACCGGGAAGCTGTCGTAGTGGTTTAGCGCCCAGTTGCATTTGGGGTCGATAAGCAAGTTGAAGTTCGGGTTGCGCTCGTCCAGGAGCTCTGCGGCATCGAACTGGTAGAACCGCAACAGCCAGTCCGCCTGGTAGAGCCGGTGTTCCCGCAAAAGCTGCGGCTTGGCGTCGAGTGCTGGCAGATTGCGCCCCGACACTACGGGCATGTAAGCGGAGTAAAATACCCGCTTGAGCTCATATTTTTTGTAAAGCGCCGCCGACAGGTTTATAATTTGGTAATCTGTTTCCGGGGTTGCACCCACAATCATCTGGGTGCTCTGCCCTGCCGGAACAAATCTCGGGGCGTTGCTGTACTTAACCAAGTCCGTCCGATTCTCGCGGATTCCGGTCCTTATTTTCCGCATGGGCACCAGAATGCTCTCCTTGCTCTTGTCCGGCGCCAGGAGCTTAAGACTATCGTGTGAGGGCAGCTCCAAGTTGATACTCATGCGGTCGGCCAAGAGACCAAGTGCGGTCAGGAGCCTATCGTCCGCACCAGGTATGGCCTTTACGTGTATATACCCGCGGAAACGGTACTCGTTGCGGATTAGCGAGAGAACTTCGATCATCTGCTCGCAGGTGTAGTCCGGACTGCGCACAACCGCAGAGCTTAGGAAAAGCCCCTCGATGTAGTTGCGCCTGTAAAACTGAATCATCAGCTCGGCCAGCTCGCGGGGTTCAAAGGTCGCCCGCTGCACGTCGTTTGATTTTCTGTTAACGCAGTAGCTGCAATCGTATACGCATGCGTTACTCATCAGCACTTTTAAAAGGGCAATGCACCTGCCGTCCGCGGAAAAGCTGTGGCAAATCCCGCAGGCGACCGCATTGCCGATAAAGCCCGGCGCACCCCCGCGGTCCACGCCGCTGGAGGTGCAGGCTACGTCATATTTGGCAGCATCGGTTAAAACTGTGAGCTTGTCTAAGATATCCATAACAAATAGCGCTCCTGGGATGTGCTTGTTCGAACTGCTTAACTATCTACACTGACAACAGCCTCTGCGGTAATCCAGCCGGTTACCCCCTGTTCATTTGTTGCGAGCAACCATGCGTGAACAATCTCTCGAACCTCCAAAATGTCTCCTGCTTGTTGAGTTAGCTCTGTGGGATTGTAATCCCTTATAAGTTTGCCATCGCGCACGAAAGCTATCGGTGTATATGGCTCATGCCCTGCAATTTCGCTGGCGTACCAGCCCGCAAAGTCCGCATCTTCTTCCTCCACCAAGCTGACCGGAGTTCCCTTTGCAAAAGTGGGGAAGTTCCCCGGAAACGGCCACTTGCTGGGATAACCTTGCATTACCTTTACTTTCATAAGATACCTTCCGCTCCCTCTGTGCCTAACCACAAGTTGTACCGCTCTGTGGTAAAGCGCAGGACGCAGAAGTCGGGGTCGTCCGGCCCGGTCCAATATTCTTCGCAGTATGCGTTCCACATCTCTTTTTTCGTCTTGGGGTCGGTCAAAATTTCAATTGTGCCTACTAGGGTTATGTTGTAGTTCGAGGAGTTTAGGCAGACGCTGGCCCGGTTGCATTTTTGGATTCGCCTTGCCTTGTTTGAATCAAGACCGGTGCTGAATTTAAGTTCCCCTATGCCTTTTGACTTTATAACGGACATTGTAGAGGCCGTAGGATACCCGGCTTCATCAATCAACGCGAGGGTGCACGTGCCATCTCTCCACTCGGCGGTCTCGCTTTTTATAACTTCCGCTGCTTTTGCGATCAGCTCTTTGCTCATGTTGCCACTGCCTTTCTTTTTTCTTTATTATGCCACACTAAACAGGACAACAGTGTGTCATATTTCATAGGAACACATATAATTTTTTTCAAGATAGTTTGGTTTTTTCAAAATCATCTTTTGATATTATCGGCTCTGCGTCTTAGCGGCTGGCACTTTGATAGCGGTTACTTCAACATCTACTATTGTTTCGTTCTTGCGCTTTGGGCAGTATTATGGGTAAATTTGTCAATCTGTTTGCGCCCCGGCCAACTGTGAAACAATTTCTTTCACTGATTTACAAAAGTCTTTCGGGTTATCTATGTCTGTGGCATGGCCAGCATTGTCTATCCAATAAAGCCCCTTTTGTGGAGCGTTAATTTTCTCAAAATATTTTGCGGCCAGCATACTTGAGGTTTGCCAATCGTCCTTGCCGAGAATATAAAAAACAGGAACGGCATATTCAGTTGTATCCCAAATACTGTAATCTGTTAACCATTTTGTCAGATGAAAATTTAGTTTAACCCCTTTAATCATTAAAAGAATATCACTTAACTTAAAAATTGGGCTTTTTAACATAGCTCTTAACAGCTTGCCGCTTTTTAAGTTGAGTCCGTATTTTTGTTTCAGATAAGTAAATTTCATATCATTGGCAACATAATTTTTATCATCAACGCTCATAATGAGTAAATTTTGTATTTGCCTTAATTTTATTGCGTCCTTTTTATTTCCTTTATTTGTAATAAGCACATTCAGTTTTTCGTAAATAATTTTCATATCCCGGCGAGTATCAATACAGTGCCCTGTTCCGATGTAACCTATAACATCTTCCGGATATTTTAGAATATATTGTGTCCCTAAAACAGTTCCCCATGATTGGCCAAGCAAAATGACTCTATCCGTCTTGTATTTGTTCTTTACATATTTGATTGTTTGTCTCAAATCGGCAATCAAATTTTCAACAGTCAAATCCTTTTGCTCTGATTTGCTTCTCTTCTGTGTTCTGCTTGCTCCGCGCTGGTCATAGTAAACAATGGTACAAAAATCCCAATATGGTTGCAAAACATATGAAAGAAAAGATGTAGATCCTCCCGGCCCGCCATGCAGAAATATAACAACCTCCTTTTGAGGTGAGGGGTAATGTAAAAAATATTGCTCAATGCCGTTTATCTTTACAAATTCCTCCGTAAAGTTCTTGGTTTTCCCCATGATTACCCTCCCATGCTCCCAACAATTTTACGATTGCTTGTGCTAAAATTTTCATCATACTTTCTGCGGTTACACATTCTTCCTTTGACATACCAACAAATGTAAGTTCATCTGCGCTATCCGGGTCAACAAGTGCTTTCTTTATACCATCGCTCGCAGTAACAATAATGAATAGAATATACTCTTTAGGTATAGCACATTCAAAACTTCCGTCAGCTACACGCTCATCAATGTAATTGCTTAACGTGGTGAAGTCGCTATAAGCATCGTCATTAGCTTTAATCCCTGCCAATATCTTTCTGCCTCTTTCGGGGTCATTTATATAGATGGCTTGCAAATCAAATATTAGTCCTCCGAATTGTTTATATATGTCATCTGTCAATCTTCCTCGTAAAAGTAAAAAATCCGTTACGACTTCGCAGGGCAGCTTTCTGCTTGCAAAGATTTTTTCAATTTCATCGTTTACTGAATATTCTTCATAGGTTCGATTCAGAATCTCAACAAAAATTTCATCTATACTTGAAAAGTAATGATACATACCCCCTTGACTTATCCCACTTTCTTTTACAACGTCACGAATTGTTACCGAGTAGGCCGGCTTAGATTTGCACACACGAATGGCTGCATCAGCAATTTCCTTTTTCTTTTCGTCAACATATTTATTGGTTACTTTTGGCATGGCTAACTCCTCTCGGTCACTTGTAGGCTTGTCTAAACGAAAATACCGACAGTCATGTCATTATTATAATTTATATCGACACTTGTGTCAAGATAAAGTTTAAGACTTCTTTATTTGATTATTCTTCGCTGATGGAAATATTCAATCCTGCTATATTTACAGCAACACTTACAGTAAATTCATTGATTATATCTTTGTTCTTGAAACGTCTGCTGGCTGTGTGGTTTTTAATGAAGTGCGTAAATTCAAGAATTACAAGTAGTTTTTCAAATATGTTCCTATCACTTACGACAACAGTGTGTCTGGTTATGAGTAAAGAGCTAGAATATTTTTTTGCGGCAGCCTTGCGGGCGATCACTCCGTCGCTTTGGAGCAAGCCGGTAAGCATGCCGAACAAACGGTTGAGTTTATTATGCCATAAGCGCAGCGTTAGTATAATTGTGCATCAAAATCCGGTTTCCGCTTTAGCGGCGAGGCGTTGCGCATCGTATAATGTCCGTGCCCCTCTGCGGAGATTATACGATAAAAATAACATTATGGCATAGATCATATCATACAAGCTCGGCTTCATACCCTGTAGAGACTGCGGGGTGAGTGTGTGGCCAAAAACACCATTGTTGTATGTGAAAATTATTTCCAGGGGGAGTGCGAACAGACGCGCCTCTTGGCGTTCCGGGGAAAGTGGCTGGAACTTGTCTGCCGGCTCGAAAAAACTTGCTCGCCTAAGCCGGAGAAAGGTGTGCAGACCATTGACCGGAAGTGATGCGGGAGCACGCCCGAAAGTCGCCATTTACACGCGGCTCTCGGAGGAGGATAAGAACAAGCGACCGGATGCGGACTACAGCGAAAGTATACGCAACCAAAGGTCAATGCTGCTCAGCTACGCCGCGGAGCATAGCTGGCAAGTGTACGACATTTATAACGACGACGACTACGCTGGCGCGGACCGCAGCCGCCCAGAGTTCGTACGGCTTTTGGCGGACGCCGAAAATAGGCGGTTCAATATAATCCTGTGTAAGACACAGTCCCGATTTACTAGAGAGCTGGAGCTGGTCGAAAAGTACATACACGGCCTGCTCCCAGCCTGGGGCATACGATTCGTCAGCATTGTGGATGGCGCCGATACCGCGAATAAGAGCAACAAAAAGTCCCGGCAGATCAACGGCCTGGTCAACGAGTGGTACTTAGAGGACATGTCCGAAAACATACGCAGCGTGCTGTGCGAGCGCAGGAAGAGCGGCTTCCATATCGGGTCTTTTGCGTTGTATGGGTACATGAAAGACCCTGACCAAAAGGGCCGCTTGCTCATTGACGAGGATGCCGCCGCGGTTGTACGGGAGGTGTTCAGCTTGTTCTCGCAGGGGTACGGCAAAATGGCAATTGCCAGAATTCTGAATGACCGCGGTATTCCCAACCCCACTGAGTACAAGCGGCTCAAAGGCTTGCGCTACCGCCAACCCAAGAGCAGGAACAGCACACTTTGGAGGTACTCCGCCATCTCCGATATGCTGACCAATGAGATTTACATAGGTAATATGGTGCAGGGCAAATACGGCAGTGTGTCCTACAAAACAAAGGAGGTAAGGCCGCGCCCTAGAGGTGACTGGTACATCGTCGAGGGGACACACGAGCCCATAGTCCCCGAGGACTTGTGGAACCGGGTACAGGCACTTGTGTCGCAAAAGGCAAGGCCATTCTCGACGGGCAACATCGGATTGTTTGCGCGCAAGGCAATCTGCCGCAACTGCGGGTATGCTATGCGCTCTTCCAAAAGCCGCGGCAAACATTATCTTAAATGTTCCAGCCGCCACGCCTCTAAGGATGCCTGCATCGGCTCGTTTATCTCGGTGGAGAAGCTGGAGCAAACAGTACTGAGCGAAGTCAACAAACTGGCTGATACCTACCTGGACAAGGATGAGCTAGCCGCAAAAATTCGGCCTCCAGGCGACTTTGAGGCTCAGAGGACTAGGTTGGAGGATGAGCTGGCCACATACCGTAAAAAGCTGATCGAATACTCGGCAGGTATCAAAGACCTGTACATGGACAAAGTCAAGGCGCTGATATCCGAGGATGAGTTTTTGGAGCTTTCAGGCGACTTTCGCTCCGGTAAAAAACGCATGGAGGCTTTGATTGTCGAGGCGGAGGAGAGGTTCGCTGCGTTGGATAAGCGAATAGAATCAGGGGATAGCCGTTGCCATATTGCCGAGCGGTATCTGAGCTTGCAAAGGCTTAACCGGGAGAGCGTTGAGACGCTGATTGACCGTATCAATGTAGGCAGGCGAGATGCTGAGACAGGGGAGCTGCCTTTCGAAATTTACTGGAAATTTTGAGGTGTTTTGTTGTTCTTGCACAGTCGCGGCAGAGCAAAAGGCCCGCACTACATACGACAATATTCTGCGGCTGGCAGACGACCCCGACGTCAAAGACGCGATACGTTTTCTGCGCGAGCGTGAGATTGTGCATTACCAGCGGTTTGGTGAA
>WRAV01000060.1 GCA_009780025.1 Oscillospiraceae bacterium
AAATGCTTTATTAACTGCCTGAATTTTGCCTCCGAAATTCTTGAGCGGTGTACGTACTTGTTTTTCATTGGCTTGACACCCTTTCACAGCTTACATTGCTTCGCTGTGCTAGTCAAGCCCCTTATCAATTAACACATGAGGGTATATCTGCTTTACTTTTTGAATTTGCGCGTCAATAAAAACACCATATTCGAATAACTGTACGTACGGCATGCGTGGAGAGGGCAAGCCTACTACACAGTTTGCGGGACGCGCAGGGGCGCCTCCCCTACAATTCGGCCCAGCAACTCGTGCTTGTCCTTAATACAAGCCGTTATCAAGATAAGCACCAGCGCTGGAGTAATCATGCCCCTTAAGCCGAATGTATTTCCGCGCAGGCAAGTCCTTCAAAGAAGCCACCTCTCGTCACACATAAATTAAAACTACTAACAGTATATACCAGCTACCCTGCCAAAACAAGGCCGGTTGCACCGAGCAATCACCTTTGGGTTTGCCCGGCTCGATAAATTGTGATATAATATCCGCAGAAGGGTGCGGATATTATATGATGCCAGGCGCCTTGCCGCTAAAGCGGCAACTGGCTTTTGATGCGCAATTATATCATGTAAACATGATATAATAAACACATTCGGACACACTTGGGGAGGTGGGGCAGTTGAGTCAGTGGGAAAGTCTGCGCGAGCGGGTTCTTGCCTGCAAGGGGTGCGAGCTGGCCGCCACCCGCACAAATGTCGTCTTTGGTGTGGGCAACCCACAGGCCAAAGTGCTACTGATTGGCGAAGGCCCCGGCGAGCAGGAGGATCTGCGGGGCGAGCCTTTTGTAGGCCGTGCGGGGCAACTGCTGGACAAAATGCTGCTAGCTGCCGGGTTTTCTCGGGAGAGCAATGTCTACATTGCCAACATGGTCAAGTGTCGCCCGCCGGGCAACCGCGACCCCAATCCCCAGGAAGTCGCTGCATGCATAGGGTATCTGCGCGAACAGACAAAGCTGATTGCGCCGCGGTACATCGTCTGTCTGGGCAGGGTGGCTGCGCAGGCGATTATAGACCCCGGGTTCAAAGTGACCCAGCAGCACGGGCAGTTTATTCAAAAGGCCGGAATTTGGCTTATGGGCACCTACCATCCTGCGGCACTTCTGCGCAACCCAAACAATAAGCCGGATGGGTTTGACGATTTTTGCAAGTTGCGTGACCGCTTGGCGGCGGAGGCTGATTAGTCCTGCCAAGCAGAGACAAAATTATATACGATAAAATGGGTGGGACAAGCATCCTGAGCATCTAAAACTATACTAATGCAAAAAAGGGGGCGGCCCCTAAATATGGAAGGTGGAAAAGTAATGAGCGAGAAAAGGAACGTACTTGTAGGCCAGTCCGGCGGGCCGAGCAGCGCGATTAACGCGACGCTGGCCGGCGTGGTAGAGCAGGCGCTAACCAGCGCAAAGGTGGACAAAGTATACGGTATGAAGCACGGAATAAAAGGCGTGCTGGAAGACTGGATAATCGACATTGGCATACCGCTTGGCGGGCCTGCAGAGCAAAAGCGGCTTATTCATACACCGTCTTCGGCGCTGGGTTCTTGCCGGTATAAGCTCAAGTCCGCACAGGACGACCCCGCGGCTTACAAGACGATTTTTGAACGATTTAAGCAGTACAACATCGGCTACTTTGTCTATATCGGCGGGAACGATTCGATGGACACAGTCAAAAAGCTGAGCGAATACGCCAAGGAGCATGGCATCGACGTTGCCATTATGGGCGCTCCCAAGACCATCGACAACGACCTGCACGGGATGGACCACTCCCCCGGCTTTGCAAGCGCGGCCAAGTATATAGCCACCACCTTTGCAGAGGTTTGGTGCGATGCCAAAGTCTACGACTACCCCACTGTCACCATAGTCGAGACCATGGGCCGGCATGTGGGCTGGCTCTGCGCGGCCTCTGCGGTGGCCCGGGCGCAGGGGAATGCACCCCATCTAATCTACCTGCCAGAGGTGGCCTTTGACGACTCCGCATTTCTGGAGGACGTCAAGGCGCAGCTGGCGAAAAGCCCGGCTGTGGTAATCGCGATTTCCGAGGGAATTAAGCGCGCTGACGGCAAATATGTCTGCGAGGACGAGGGCAATGTTACGGTGGACGCGTTTGGCCACAAGAATATGGGCGGCGCCTGCCGGGTGCTCGAGAACCTTATCAGAAGCAAGATGAATATCAAAGTTCGTTGTGTCGACCTTTCGATTTTGCAGCGGTGTGCTGGGCACTTGGCATCGTCGGTTGATCTGCACGAGTCGCGGATTTTGGGCTCGATCGCACTCAGCCGTGCCCTTGAGGGCGTGAGCGGTCAAGTCTCGGTGCTCAACCGTGTGAGCGACGACCCCTACCGGGTGGAGTACTCTACCGTGCCTTCCTACACCATTGCCAACCACGAAAAGCCGGTGCCTAGGGAGTGGATTAACGCGCGCGGAAACGACGTCACCGAGGAGCTTGTCAAGTACGTCACTCCCCTGCTGGGCGGACTGTTCGGCAGCGACTTGAGCGCGGGATACCCCAAGCATTTTGGGTTTTAACTAATAAATAAAAAACGGGAATTGGTGAGCTATCGGTCAGCTTGCCAATTCCCGTTTTCGATTCCATCCAACCTTGACCGCCATGCCGACTTAATGGTATACTGAAGCCCCGCAAGGGTTGTCCTGCCAACTTTGGCGGTGAACCGCGCCTCCCGAGAGGGGGTGATGCCATGACTACATATGAAGTGCTTTCCCTGGTGTTAGCATTTGGAATGCTTGTCATAGCGTTACTACAAGCGCGAAAATAGCCGCCCTGCGTGCCAGCCGTGGCGGCTATTTTCTTCCACTTAGAAAATAACTAGCGCGGTTTGCCGTCAGCGTTGAGCGGCCCTTGCTGCTTTTATTATATCACACTGCCCGCTGCTGTCAACTATACTCATTCAACTTCAAAAGAAGCCCGATTTTGAAGGCGCGACAAAAACCGTCGCGCCCCGGCGCATAACGCCGGGGAAACCGTGTATACGCCAACCTGCGACTTGTATCGCAGGCTCGTGCAAGGCACGAGCTAACTTGAAAAAGAAGAACGCTTTTTGGCTATATCAATTATCAGCGAAAAAGGAGCTGCCAATGAACCGCCACGACACAACCCCAATGCTCACCATATCCGGTAGGGTGGAGCACGTGGTCTACGCAAACGCAGACACCGGTTACACCGTGCTGGAAGTCGATGCAGCCGGCGACCTTATAAGCGTAGTGGGCGAGCTCGGTGAGATTGCCCCGGGTGAAGAAGCCAGCTTTACCGGGCGGTACCATAGCCACCCCACATATGGCGAGCAGTTCCGGGCCCAGCTCTGCGAGCGGCGAATGCCAGCCACCGCCTCCGCGATACTCAAATACTTGAGCTCCGGGGTGATAAAGGGTATCGGCACGGCACTTGCCCGGCGGATTGTCAGCCGCTTCGGGGACGAGACCCTAACCATTATCGAAAAACAGCCCGAGCTGCTCAGGGAGATAAGCGGCATCTCCCCAAAGAAAGCGGCCAGCATAGCCGAGCAGTATCAGCGGGTGTTTGGCATTCGTGCGGCTATGCTCTACTTGGGCCAGTTTGGGATCGAGATGGCCGCCAGCGTGCGAATCTGGAAGGAGTGGGGGGCGCTCATAAAAGAGCGGATGGAGGAAAACCCATTCGCGCTGATGGACGAAGCCATCGGTCTGAGCTTCGAGCAGGCAGACACTGTGGCCACCGCCCTTGGAATGCAGCCCGAAGACCCCCGACGACTGCGGGCCGGGCTCACTCACGTGCTAGAGCACAACCTGAGGGTGGGCCATACCTGCCTGCCCCGGGACAAGCTGCTGCCCACCACTGCCGCACTGCTGGGCGCTCACGACGTAATGGACACCCTCTCCGACGCCCTGGGTCAGGCGCTATATTCGGGGGAGCTGGTGGGCGAAGACTTTGCGGGCGGGCAGTTTGTCTACCTGCCAAAGATGCAGGCCGCCGAGAGCTTTATCGCCGGGCGGATAGCCATAATGCTTGCCGGCGGGCCCGCCCCGCCACCCGAGCTTGACGACGAGATCGAAGAGCTGGAAGCCCGCCTGGGTCTGAGCTTCCACCCCTTGCAAAAGAAGGCGGTGGGTGACGCGCTCAGCTGTGGGGTGTTTATACTGACCGGGGGGCCGGGCACAGGCAAGACCACCACGCTTAACGCGCTGATCGCTCTGCTCGAGCACCGGGGAGCGAAGGTCGCGCTGGCGGCCCCTACAGGTCGTGCGGCCAAGAGGATGAGCGAGCTTACCGGGCGTGAGGCCAGCACAATCCACCGGCTGCTTGGGGTTGGGTTTCCGGACAAGAAGACCGGGCAAACATTTAAGCATAACGAAAAAAATCCCCTGCAGGCAGGGGTTGTTATTCTTGACGAGGCGAGCATGGTGGACACTCCCCTGCTCTATCACTTGTTAAAGGCTATTCGGCTGAGTTGTCGGCTGATTTTGGTGGGCGACCCCGACCAGCTGCCTTGCGTGGGGCCTGGGAATATCCTTAAAGACTTGATAGAATGCGGTGCGGTGCCATGCGTCCACCTGACCGAGATTTTTCGTCAGGCACAGGACAGCCTGATTGTACGCGGCGCGCACGCAATTGTTGCCGGTGAAACACCGGAGCTTGGCCAGCGCGAGGGTGACTTCTTTTTCATTTCCCGCAGGAATTACGAGACCAGTGCCGCTACACTTGCTGAGCTTTGTGAGCAGAGGCTGCCGGCGGCCTATGGCTTTTCCCCTATGTGGGATATCCAGGTGATTGCACCCAGCCGGGTGGGGGCGCTGGGCACAGTCGAACTCAATAAGCTGCTGCAGGCTCGGCTAAACCCGAAAGATCCTGGGAGGGCGCAGCTCCAGCTGGGGCAGCTCACTCTGCGCGAGCGGGACAAGGTCATGCAGGTACAGAACAACTATGATCTGCCCTGGACCCGCGATGGCGGCGAGGAGGGATTGGGTGTCTTCAATGGTGATATAGGCGTTATAGAGGGCATTGAAAAGGGTGGAGAGGTGCGTATTCGCTACGATGATCGGCTGGCGTACTACTCCCCCGCCGACCTCGGTCAGCTCGAGCATGCATATGCCATAACCGCCCACAAAAGCCAGGGCAGCGAGTTTGAGGCAGTTATAATTCCGCTGATGAGCTACCACGAGAAGCTTTATTACCGCAATATTCTATACACTGCGGTTACTCGGGCAAAACGGTTGCTGGTTATCATAGGCCGAGAGGAAACTGTGCGGCAGATGGTGCAGAACAATCGCAAGGTGTTGCGGTACACCCAGCTGGGAGAGTTGCTTAGGCGAGAGACGGGTGGCGGGTGATGGTTTCGAGGAGCGCAAAGGGCAAGCGCATGAATATGATGTTATACAAAAATTAACGACGATTTATTGTAGGGGGCGCATTGCGCGTCCTCAGCCTTACAAACAAGTGCGGTTAATCGCGGACGGCCAATGGCCGTCCCTACAGAGTATGCTCATGCGCTTGCCGCCCTATTTGGCGTTGACAGCACAGAAGGATAACCGATATTTACATGTCAATTACACAGACTGGGGAGGAATGCGTGGTGACAGCTACTGCCGCACCTGCGCGCTCCGTACGGGCGCTAAAAGCGGCCTTTCCGTTGACATTGCCGGTTATGGCAGGCTTCGTATTCCTGGGTACAGCTTACGGCGTGCTCATGCAGAGCTTAGGCCTAGGCGCGGGCTGGACATTCCTTATGAGCGCAGTCGTCTTCGCGGGTGCGATGCAGTATGTGGCAATCACGCTTTTTACCGCGGCATTTAACCCGCTGTACGCACTGGCCATTACGCTTATGGTCAACGCCCGGCATATCTTCTACGGGCTCTCACTACTCAAGAAAATGAGAGCAGCGGGGCCATTTAAGCCACTTATAGTCTTTGCGCTCTGTGACGAGACCTTCTCCATCATCTGCACTGCCGAGGCCCCGGAAGGCGTTGACCGTGGGATGTTTATGTTCTTTGTGGCTCTGCTCAACTGGTGCTATTGGGTTCTCGGTTCCCTGCTTGGGGTGTTGGTTGGCGGGCTTTTAACCCTGAGCACCCAGGGGTTGGACTTTACGCTGACCGCGCTGTTTGTGGTTATCTTCTTAAACCAGTGGGCAAAGCCCGGGAGCAGGCCCAGCTCGCTTATTGGCGTTGTTTGCTCTCTGCTCTGCCTTTTTCTGTTTGGCCCGGAGCTGTTTATAATTCCAGCCATGGCGCTTATGCTTGTTGTCTTTGCCATCTCTGGCAAAAAGCTTGCGGGAGGTGACGTGTAGATGGCTACGCTAACTGGAACGGCGCTGCTTATCACAATTTTGGTTATCGCAGCCGGGACGATTCTTACCCGAGCCCTGCCATTTTGGATTTTTCCGCCGGGCAAGCAGGCCCCTGCATTTGTCAGGCGGCTCGAAAACCTGCTGCCCAGCGCGGTGATAGGGCTGCTGTTGGTCTACTGCCTGCGTTACGTGGATATTTTTGCCGGCAGCCGCGGCCTCCCGGAGGCACTGGCGGTTGCCGCCACAGCAGCCCTGCATCTCTGGCGCAGAAGCACGCTGATAAGCATTGCCGGTGGCACGGCCCTGTATATGGCCCTGGTGCAGCACGTGTTTTGAGTTTAACCCAGCAGAGAGCAGACGCCTGTTGGCGCCTGCTCTCTTTTGCGTTTGGCTACTTATGGATTTGGGTTAAAGTGTGGGATAACAGTCCACGTGAGGTCTGCCTTGTGCTCGGTGGCCAGCGGTATGTCTGTGTGCTCTGTCACTACTTGGATACGGTCAAAGTCCGTCGTGTCGGCCCAGTTGATAATTGTCAGCAGATTATCATC
>WRAV01000061.1 GCA_009780025.1 Oscillospiraceae bacterium
AGTTGCTTGTAATGCGGTCGCCAAACCAATTGCTAGTCTACTACAGGAGGCTTTCTATTGCTAAAGCTTTTTATCGCCCCCGGTAAAACCGGGGGTTAAGTTGCGCTAAAGCTATAACCATAAAGAGCCACCGGCAATCACCGGTGGCTCTTTGTATCATAGGTCAGCCTATCTACCCAAGGCTTCTGCCACCCGCAGTGGCGGGCCCTCAAACTTCAAAATAGAATCCGCGCAGCGCTCGGCCTCCTCCATGCTGTGGGTGACTAGCAGAGTGAGGCCCTGCTCGCGCTCGCTGAGAACAATACGGATAACGTCTTCCCGGGTGGCCGGGTCGAGGCCTTTGAAGGGCTCGTCCAGCAGGAGGATGTCGCCGCCGAATGCCAGGGCTCGACCGATGGCCACTCGCCGCTGCATCCCACCGGAAAGCTGGTCGGGCAACTTGTGCGCTGCCTGGGATAGCCCGCAAGCGGCAAGTATTTTTTCGGTTTTGGCTGTGTTGTTCGGGTCGGGGGGCAGCACGGCCAGAATGTTTTCAGCTGCGCTAAGGCCGGGAATCAGCCTGTCTTCCTGGAAGACCATCGAGATTCGCGCTCCCTGCGGGATTAACAACTCGCCGGAGTCGAGCTTTTCCAGGCCGGCGATCACCCGCAGCATGGTGGTTTTCCCGCTACCGGATGTGCCCAGTATTGCCACCACACCGCTCTCGGGGAATTTAAGGTCAAGGCCGTCGATCACAGTAAGTGGGCCAAAGCGCTTGATAGCGCCCTTAAACTCAAGCACCCGACTCACCGCCTTTCGTTGTACTCAGCCGCAACAGGCGCTTTGTGAGTGCTCGCAGCAGCCGCAGAGTGACCTTCTCCAGAAGTACGCTGATAATTATCACTGTGAGCGTCCAGGCGAAGAGGTCGGCTACTTCAAAGTAGATCCGCGCCCGGTGAATCTGCCGACCCACGCTCAGGGCGGGATGGGCGATTACCTCGGCAGCTATAGCCGACTTCCAGGCGAAGCCCAAGCCGGTGGCGCAGGCGGCGGTCAGGTAAGGCATCAGGCTGGGGATGTAGATGAGTCGCAGCACCCGCCGGCGCGGGAACTTAAAGAGCCGGGTCATCTCAAGCAGCTGGCGGTCGAGGTTTTCAAGCCCCGAGAGCAGGTTGGAGTAGGCCAGCGGCAGCACCATTAAAAACGCGATAAACATTGGCAAGGTGTGCGAGGTCATCCACATAATGGCCAGCAGGATGAACGAGACCACCGGGGTGGCCCGCACTGTGCCTATCATGGGGCCGAGCAGGGTCTTTACCCACGGTCTGCCGGCTGAGACAAGAGCCAGAACCGCCCCGCTGAGCATAGCCAGCCCAAAGCCACTAATCACTCGCAGGCCGGTGGCTGAAAGCGCACGCCAGAAAGCGGCCTCCCCCGCAAGGCCCAGCATTCTGTCTAGAGTGCGTGCGGGAGAGGTCAGCAAAAAGTCCCTGCCCACGTACATGTGGGCAAGCTGCCAAACTGCCAGCCAGAACGCGAACGCCCCGGCTGCAGCCAATAATTTTTTTACTCGGCTACGGGACAAAGAAGAAGCCTTCATCCGGTAATGTGCCCCCTACCGAGGCCGGGTTCTGCTCGTAGAGAACCATAAGGTAGGCCTGCACCGCGGTCTTCATCTCCTGCCCGGTCACGCTGCTTATATTTGTGTAGGGAATCGCACGCAGGGCCACCGGCTCGGGAATTATACCAAACTCGCCGACAAGCTCGGCGGCCTGTTCCAAGCTGTCCATGGCAAACTGGGCGCTGGCGGCAAAGTCCTGCAAAAAGTCGAGGACTGCTTGGGGGTTACGCTCAAGAAAGTCAGTCCTGACTACTATGCAGCTCATCGCCAGCTCGACGCCGCCGGTGGCGGATTGCCACTCGTCATTGATGCTGAGCACAGGGACAAACTCCGGGTTTTGCATGGCAATGGTGGTTACAAACGGCTGCGGGAGCATACCGACATCGGCCCGGCCGTCCAGCATATGGGCCACGACAGCGGCGTGCTCAGGCTGGAATACTATTTCCAGGTCAGTCTCAGGGTCTAGTCCGGCTTGCCTTAGCAGGAAGTTTAGCACATGCTCCTGGGTTGTGCCTTGGCCGTGGGTATGCAGTGTCCTTCCGCGCAGGTCTTCAATCGAGTTAATCTCTTCCACGCCCTCGCCGGTAGCCTGCACTATATGCAGCACACTTAGGCGACTCATGGCAACCATAGTGATCTCGCCCTCGGTGCGGTTGTAGAGCATCGCAGCCAAGTTGGTTGGCATTGCAGCTATGTCCAGCTCGCCACTCAGGATTCTGCCCTGGATAATATCCGGCGATGCGACAAATGTTACGTTGTAGTCGTGCCTGGCTTCTCCTCTGCGGGCTTGGTCGGCCATGCCCACTAGGGCTATACCGGTAGGGCCGTAAAGCCCGCCCACGTTCACACCGATGCGCTCAACGACTGTTTCTTCGGCCTGCGGCTCTTCAGCTTGTGGTTGCTCCTGCGCCGGGGCGACTGGAGTAGGCGGCGCAGGTTGAGTACCGGCACAAGCCGCAAGAACAAGGCTGAGAGCTATGAGCATGATTAGTAGTAGTTTTTTTGTCTGCATGTTTTTCCTCCGGATTGTTGCTAAAATTTTGTCAAGCTAGAACGCGCTTTGAGGTGCGCTTTAGTTGGCGCTGTGGTTGGGCCCTGCCTCGTTTTCGGGGCGCTCAGCCCAGTTTTGCTTTAGATAATCTATAACTTCGCTGGCGCTGGTAAGGGAAAGTATCTTCGGTACCCGCGCGCGCCAGTAACGGTAACTTAGGTTTTCGCACTGCTGTCGCGCTCCCCACAAGGCGTGCGGCCTGACACCTAGCCCCTGTGCGCCACAGCCTATCAGAAATGGAATCATCATCGCATCAGCCGCACTCTCGCCCCTAACCACAGCGGGGATACCCACCCTGCGCGCCGCCTTGATGGTGCGGCAGATCAGCCGCAAAACCGCCGGGTGAAAAACTTCCCGGTTATCTCCGGTTTTCGGGCCGGTCTTCTTGGCGGCTCTGTCTATACCCAGAGTATGACAGGCTAGGACGTCGGCACCCAGCACTATAAAGTCGGCCTGCCCCGCTATTTGCAGGGCCAAGGCAGCTGCCGCCGGGGTTTCTATAAGCGCACCAAGCCGAAGTTTGTGGTCGAAGTCGGTGCCCTGCCCGCGCAGGTCGGCCTTGCAATCTTCAAGGAGGTTGCGGGCAAGCGCTATTTCGGCCACGCAGCTGATTCCCGGTAAAATCACGGCTACCTGCCCAAAAGCCGAAGCGCTCAACAGAGCGCGCAGGCTGACCCTCAGCTCGTCCATGTTTGCGATGGGGCTGCCCCACTCTCGAGAGTGCGCAGAGCGCTCGCCCAGCTTGGCCTCCGGGGTGGTCAGTATTGCCGGCTTGCCGCCCAAAGTTCTGGCAAGGGCTTTGGCCGCCAGGAACTGCTGATGCTCTCCGATAGTGCCGCTACCGGGCTGAGCCTTACCGGGAGCAAATGCGCCGTCTATTCCGCTCTCCAGCGCCGAAGAGAGCTCGCCCAAGGTGTCCAGTTCGACCAAAATCTCAACCTTGCGACCGTCCCGGGTGGCAGTTTGCTTCTCCCGATGGTGTCTGAGCCGTTCGCGCACAAGTTCCTGTTGCCTTGCCCGTTCGCGGTAGCGGCTGATCTCTTCCGGTGTGGGCCGGCAGATGACCTCGCCCGCCCCGCCGTCGACGATCAGCTCGTCCCCGTCGCAGATGTCTTGGATGAGCTGCCCGACTCCGGTGACAAAGGGTATCTGCACGCCCCTGGCCAAAATGGCTACATGTGAGTGCACGCTACCCCGGGCTGTCACTATGGCCGCAATCTTTTCTCTGGGCAGGCCGGCCAGAATACTGACATGGAGCTGCTCCGCCACGATTACGCTTTGGGGAGGCATTTGTCGGGCACCGGGTTGCTGTTCACCGGCAAGAATCGCCAGCAGGCGGTTCTTTATATCCCTCAAGTCGGCTTCACGGGCCCGCATTAAATCGTCCTGCATGGCTGCGAACACCTGCGCGTAGTCATCCAAAACCTGACAGACCGCATACTCGGCGCTCTCGCTTTGTGCTTTGATGCGGTGGTGTACTTCTGAGGTAAAGGCGGAATCCTTTACAATTATCGCCTGGGCGGTGAGTATGTTTCCCTGCGAGCGGCCAAAATTTTTGTCGGCCAAGCCGGCCGCCTGATCGATCTGATTGCAAAAGACCTGTATTGCCCGCTCAAGGCACGCCACTTCCCGGTCTGGATTGTCGCACTGCACCTGCCGGACGATTCGCTCCCGATAGTTTAGCATAACCGCTTTGCCTATGCCTATGCCGGAAGAAGCCCACTCACCTTTGAACATCAGACTACCTCCCCGCCAAACATCGTGCACACTAAGTAATGATAACTAATAATTCCAGTTTGTCAATACTTTGGATGGGCCTTGGCGCTGTGTTTGCGCCTAAAGTATAGACAAATGCGGGCTTTAGCAGTATTATTGTATTCATACAATAACGCCCAGGGAGGATATATGGCAAGAGAGCTTATCGGCATAGGTCTGTCGTTTGCAGTTATATTTATGATACTTGGGGTGGCGGCCCTTGCCAAAAAGCGGGGTTGGCCCGGCGAGACCTGCCGCAAGCTGGTGCACATTCTGGTCAGCAACTGGATAATACTCGCTGTGCTGGCTTTCGAGCAGCTTTGGGCGGTGCTAATAGTGCCTGCAAGCTTCATTGTGCTAAACTATCTCTCTTATCGCAAGGGTTTGTTCAGCAGCATAGAGCGGGAGGAGGACAACACCCCCGGCACGGTTTGGTACGCGGTCTCCCTCTTTGTGCTATCTGCCGCAGGGTGGGCGCTTGGGGTGCCTTGGGTTGCGGCTGCCGGCATACTGGCCATGGGCTACGGGGACGGCTTTGCCGCCCTTGTGGGTACGCGGTACGGCAAGCGGCACTTCCCGGCGCCATACTCGAGGAAGACTATGGAGGGCTCACTGACCGTATTTGTCTTTTCGGCGCTTAGCGTGGGAGTGCTCTGCCTTATTTTCGCACCGGACATAGCTCTGGCAGCAGCCTTTGTGGGCGGAGCAGTGGCTATGGCGTCCGAGCTCTACTTCTCCCGCGGGCTCGACAACCTCACCTTGCCGCTTTCTGTCAGCTCTGCCATACTGTTGATGCTCTACTTCCCGGACAGCGTGGGGGTGCTTATTTGCCTGGGTCTCACCCTTGTCGTTATGGTATCCGCGTTTTACCTGCGGGCAATAAGCTTGTCGGGGCTACACAGCGCCACTGCGGTGGGTGTGCTGCTCTACGCCTTTGGGGGCTGGCTGAGCTATGGGACGCTGGGGTTGTTTTTCCTGGCGGGCAGCCTGGTCAGCCGGATTGGCAAAACCAAAAAAGCGGACGCGTACTCGCTGCACCGGCGGGGCGGGCCGCGCGGGATTATACAAGTTTTGGCAAACGCCGGGCCCGGTCTTATTTTGGCGGCCGGCTACCACTTTAGCGGGCAGGAGCTCTTCTTGCTGGCGGTGTTGGCCAGCTTTAGCGCGGCGGCGGCCGACACCTTCTCTTCTGAGATTGGGATGCTTAGCAAAGCGCAACCGGTCTCGATTCTCACTTTCCGCAGGGTGGAGCGCGGGCTTTCGGGCGGGGTGACGCTTTTGGGCTTTTGCGGTGGTGGGCTGGGCGCGCTGTGCATCGCTCTGCTGGCCCTGCCGTTCTTTGGGTGGAGCGGCGCGGCGATCGTCTTTTTGTTCGGGGTGCTGGGCAGCGTGCTGGATTCAGCCATAGGCGCTGCGCTTCAAGCCAAATACCGCTTGCCGGGGGGCGGTTTGACCGAGCGCAAATTCCAGGGCGGCAGCTCTCTGCCCCTTGAGCGCGGTATTGCTTGGGTAAACAACGACCTTGTCAACTTTGTGAGCCCGCTTGTGGTCTCTGCGGTTTGTTTGTTGGTTGTGCTGTAAAAGAATCGTCCAGCGCACAACGCGATATCCGCTGTGTCTTGTCGTGTAAGGTAATTTATATTTTCTGCACTAGACGGCAGCAACAAAATATATTCCATTTGGAATCCAAGTGGAATATATTTTTATTATAGCTTTAGCGCAACTTAACCCCCGGTTTTACCGGGGGCGATAAAAAGCTTTAGCAATAGAAAGCCTCCTGTAGTAGACTAGCAATTGGTTTGGCGACCGCATTACAAGCAACTTAAA
>WRAV01000062.1 GCA_009780025.1 Oscillospiraceae bacterium
CCGCTGATGCCGCGGAGGCACTTACTTTTCTTGTCTCGCCAAGAAAAAGTAAGCAAAAGAAAGCGACTGGGGGAGGACCAGATCTGCTCCAAGTTCAGTCGCAGACAACTCCCCCAGACCCCCTCTGGTAGGTCAAGGGCAGGTATGATGTGAACGGTAATTGGGTTCTACAGATGATGCAGCTCCGGATCCAACAGTGCTTGTCAACACTTGCATAGGTAATAGTAAACACCTCACCACAAAAACTCCTTACTCTAACCCGGGCTCGCATAGCGGCTGGGTAAGTTTGATGTCGGCCAACTGGCCTAAACCCAACCTGCCGGCTCAAAGCCTGCTCCGTGATTGCCGGGCGTTTAGTAACCTCATAAACATAAGGTTTTGCCCGGCATTGTCAGTGCATTTCAAATACGAAGAGGCTACCCGGGCAAAAATTCGACCAGCGACGCCGGGTATTATGCGGGGGGGTTGAGGGGGATTCTTAAGGGGGCGCCACGAGGGGAAACCCCCCGCGCCCCCTTAAGTTGCTTTTTGCTTACTTTTTGGCAAGGCAAAAAGTAAGTGCCTCCGCGGCATCAGCGGTACCAATATCCCAGCCCGAAGGCTGAGTTAAGATTTGGTCTTGAACTAGAACTGGGCCCCCAGAGCTTCAGCACCAATCACGGAACGTCACTGGAAATCAGCGGGCCGCGCAGGGGCGCCGGCCCCTACAGACGACCTCCCCCTCTGCACACTTGGCCGACAGGGTTGGTTCCTCCTCCCCTCACACGCAACAAAAGCCGCAGGTGAGCGCGGCTTTTGTTGCAATCAGCATGGGGAGATATATCTATCCTGCGCCTGCGGGCACGGGATAGTTGCGTAGGTTGGTGCGCTTATCGCGCTTGCCTGGCAGCTGCCCGGCTATGGCTGGGCGCTATTTTGTTGTACACGCTGTCCTTTGGAATCCGTATGGTCACTTCAACATGGTTTTGATGTTCTTGCTTTTGGTGCGATACATTTATGCCTGCGCTTTGCATCATCTTGACAGCCTTGTTGATCGAGTTTAAGAAGATGCGCATGTCCTTTATGATGATCGTCTTCATGGTTTTCGGTCGGTCTTGCTCTTCCAGCAGGCGCTGAACGTACTTTTCGGTCTGCTCAACATTTAGCTTGTTGTTGATTACATAGTCGATCGGCTCGGCATCAGCCGGGTCAGGCAGGCTGAGCAGAGCTCGCGCATGGCGCTCGGTCAGTGCGGCGGCGCGCATCTTTTCGCGTATTTCGACCGGGTATTTTAGCAGCCGGAGCTTGTTGGCCAACGTAGACTGTGCCTTGCCTAGCTGCTGGCTAGCCTGAACCTGAGTGAGCCCGAGCTCCTGCATTAGCCGCTCGATGCCCTCAGCTTCCTCAAAAAAGTGGAGGTCGCGTCGCTGCAGGTTCTCGATAAGCGCAAAAACCGCGCTCTGCCCGTCGGTGTACTCTTCAATTATGGCGGGGATTTTCTCCCTGCCAAGGCTGCGGAACGCGATCAGCCGGCGCTCCCCTGCTACCAGCTCGTACTCGCCTTGGGGCAGACGGCGCACGGTTATCGGCTGCAACAGACCGTTCGTATGTATGCTGTGCCCCAGCTCTCGGATTGCCTGCTCGTCAAAATGTTTTCTGGGCTGGCTGCGGTTAGGCACAATTTCCCCCACCGGCAGCAACACTACTTTGTTGATTTCACTGCGGTCGCTCCGCCTCTGTAGTAATCCTATCATTTCTTCACCCCGATGCTTATAATTAAGCTTGTCCTTCTCCCCTTGCAAGCAAAGTATAGCAGATTCCTCCAGTATTTGCCAGTATTTCCCATCGCAAAATTCGACTTATGGTACGAAAAAACGCCCCGTTTATAGGGGCGCTCTGCTCATTTGCTTGGGCTTTCTGGGGTATTTTGTCGGAGTTTGCGATGCTTTCTTGGCTATGCAGACGCTCCGCCTTCCAAAGCTGGGCAGCGTGTAGTTCTCCACCTGTATTGTACCACCACCTAAGATGGCGCTCGCGCTCTGAGCTAACGCGATTTCAGTGTCCGCGTCCGGGCCTTTGAGGGCGAAGAAGACACCGCCTGGCTGCACAAACGGCAGGCAGAGCTCACAGAGCGTGGGCAGTGCCGCCACCGCCCGTGAAGTCGCCGCGTAGAATGTTTCGCGCAGTGTGGGGTCGTGAGCCGCGTCCTCTGCCCGGGCATGGATAAGCGTGTTCTCCTGCCCCAGCGCCGCTGAGAGCTCACGTAGGAAGTCAATTCGCTTATTAAGACTGTCCAGCAGGGTCAGGCGCAGGTCTGGCCGAGCGATCTTTAACGGTACCCCAGGAAAGCCTGCCCCTGTGCCGACGTCTATTATCGCCGCACCCTGTGGTATTTCAAGTAAGCTCAGTGGCGCAATGCTGTCTAAAAAATGCTTCTCGAGCACCTCCTGTAGCTGAGTTATGGCCGTAAGGTTGACCCGCTCGTTCCATTCGAGCAGCAGGCGGTGGTATGTTTCAAAGCGCACGGCGGCCTCGTCAGATAGATAGATGCCACAGGGACGCGCCAAATCGGCTAGTTTGTGCATATTGTGCGTGCTCCTTATCCTTGATAAGATTAGACTTTTTTGACAGACCTCCCCTCCTAAGGGGGCAAGTGGGTAGGCGGTAGGCCATAGGACCGATGGCAACCTACCCAGCGGCTATGCCAGCTCGGGTTTGGAGTAAGGGATTCTCGCGGTGAGGTATTCGCTGTTGACTGTGCTGTTCTCGATGGTCGTAGCCTACCGCTGCTCCAAATACACCATCAACACCGCAATATCCGCCGGGTTAACCCCCGAAATCCGCGATGCCTGACCTAAGTTCTGCGGCCGTATCTTAGTGAGCTTCTCCCGGGCCTCAAGGCGAAGGGCGGTGATGCCGGCAAAGTCAAGCCCATCCGGCAAGGCGATGCGGTCTAGCTTCTTCATCTGCTCGGCCAAGGCCAGCTGCTTTTGGATATAGCCCTCGTATTTTATGTCCAGCTCAACCTGCTCGGCTACCTCTGGCGGGAGCTCAGGGCGGCCTGAATCGGCGAGTGCAAGAGCTTTGTAGTCGAGTTCCGGGCGGCGGATAAGCTCGGCAAAACCGGCGCCGGTAGTCATCGACGATGTTCCACGTGAAACAAGCAATCGGTTTAGCTCTTCAGACGGAGGTATGGTTGTGGCTTTTGCCCGCGCTGTCTCGGCAGCGATTTGCTGGGCCTTGCGGGTGAAGTCCTGCCAGCGGGAGTCTGAAATCAGACCTACCTCGCGGCCGATTGGAGTGAGACGGCGGTCGGCGTTGTCGTGGCGGAGGAGCAACCGGTACTCGGAGCGAGAGGTCATCATCCGGTATGGGTCCTCGCAGCCTTTGAGTGTGAGGTCGTCGATTAAGGTGCCGATGTAAGAGCTCGAGCGCTCGAGGGTGAGCGGCGGCCGGCCCAGGATGTAGTGTGCGGCATTAATACCGGCCAGCAGCCCCTGAGCGGCGGCCTCCTCGTAGCCGGATGTGCCGCAGAACTGGCCCGCACCGTACAGCCCTGGGATACCTGTCAGCCCGAGGGTGGAGCTCAGGGAGAGCGGGTCGAGACAGTCGTACTCGATTGCGTAGGCGCAGCGCATGATCTCGAGACGGGAAAATCCCTTGATAGTGCGGTAAAACTGCAGCTGTATCTCCTCCGGGAAGGATGAGGATGCGCCTTGCAGATAGATTTCCTCGGTGTCCAAGCCCATGGGCTCTACAAATATCTGGTGGCGTGGTTTGTGGGCAAACCGCATTATTTTGTCCTCGATGTTGGGACAGTAGCGTGGACCGGCACCCTCAATCTCGCCGGCGTAGAGCGGCGAGCGGTCGATATTCTCACGGATAACCCGGTGAGTGTCCTCATTGGTGTAAGCGATGTGACAGAGGATTTTGTTCTCGAGCTGAGCCGTAGTCTCGAATGAGAAGGGCGTGATTGTCTCGTCCCCCTGCTGTTCCTCGATCTGGGAAAAATCAATTGTTGAGCTGTGTGCCCTGGCCGGTGTGCCGGTTTTGAAGCGGCGGAGCGGCAAGCCCAGGCGCTCCAGGCAGTCGGTCAGCCGCTTGGAAGATTGTAGGCCGTCTGGACCCTCGCTACGTGTAACCGAACCGATTATGGTCTTGGAACGCAGGTATGTGCCGGTGGCGATGATGGCCGCCCGGCAGGTGTAGACCGCGCCTTGAGAGGTGACTACTGAGCAAACCCTGCCATTTTCATCCAGGCGGATATCGACAATCTCGGCCTGGCGGAGGAGCAGCCCCGGCTGGCGCTCGACAATCATCTTCATCTCGCGGCGGTAGGCGTCCCGGTCGACCTGGGCGCGCGGCGAGTGCACCGCAGGGCCTTTCCCGCGATTGAGCATCCGGGCTTGGATGATAAGCTTATCGGCAGTCTTTGCCATCTGGCCGCCCAGCGCGTCGATCTCCCGCACAAGGTGGCCCTTGGCTGTGCCGCCGATTGACGGATTGCAAGGCATGTTCGCAACCGCGTCCAGGTTGATGGTGAACAGCCCGGTGCGCACACCCAGCCGTGCAGCCGCCAGCGCGGCCTCAATGCCAGCGTGTCCGGCGCCGATGACCGCCAGGTCAAGCGGTGTGGCGATGTATTCTTGCATGTTGGGTCTCCTTCATTGGTGGTATGGTCTTGCTTTTTAGCTGGAGTTGTGTATGTGTAGGGCCGCACACCTGTGCGTTCTGGTGTTCCCCCAAACCCGTCGTTGTAGGGGCAATTTTCAATCGCCCGTGGTTTACCGCAGCCCCTTGTTGTATTGTAGGAACGGGGTTTTCCCGCCCGCAGGTTTACATCGGGCCCCCTGGCTGTCGTTGTAGGGGACGCACCCCCGTGCGTCCCGCTAATCCCCACCAACCTGCCTAGGTCAAGGACTTGATTTTAAGTTCGCCTGCGGGCTGGGACTATTGTACCGCTCGTGCCGCGGAGGCACTTACTTTTCTTGTCTCGCCAAGAAAAAGTAAGCAAAAGAAGGCGACTGGGGGAGGACCGGGTCTGACTACGCACAAAGGACGTGCTCCGCAGACAACTCCCCCAGACCCCCACTGGTAGGTCAAGGGCAGGTGGGTGAGTGCGGTAGGTTCGCGGACTGGTGACGCAGCTCCGCAGCGACCGTTGCTGTCAGCAACGGCGCAATCAACATCGAACACCTCACCGCAAAAACTCCTTACTCTAAACCCGGGCTCGCATAGCGGCTGGGTAAGTTCGATGTCGGCCCAACGGCCTAAACTCAACCTGCCGGCTCAAAGACTGCTCCGTTATTGACGGGCGTTTGGTGACCGCATGAGCAAATGGTTTTGCCCGGTATTGTCAGTGCATTACAAATACGAAGAGGCCACCCGGGCAAAAGTTCGACCAGCGAGGCCGGATGTTATGCGGGGGGGTTGAGGGGGATTCTTACACGGTCTTTGCGACTACTGCATGCCTTTGGCGCAGTAGTTGGGGGAGCCACGGGGGGAAGCCCCCCGCGCCCCCTAAGTCGCTTTCTGCTTACTCTTTGGCGAGACAAAGAGTAAGTGCCTCCGCGGCATTAGCTGTACCAATATCCCAGCCCGAAGGCTGAGTTAAAATTTGCTCTTGAACTAGAACTTGACCTTAAGACCTAAACCTTGAGCAAAGCTAAGCCCACAGGACGATTGCCATCGCCCCCTACAACA
>WRAV01000063.1 GCA_009780025.1 Oscillospiraceae bacterium
ACTCTGGGAGGGAGGCTAAGACAGCTTGAGAAAGAGGCAGGCCCGAAGTCCCCCTCCCAGAGGGGGAAACGGCGCAGCCGCAGGGGGAGCGTATTTCCGCGAGCATCAGCAGAATAGGCCGGGACGACCGGTGTGCGTCCCCTGCGGTGACCAGGCGTGTGGACATACTTGCCCGTGCGCTTGCATAGATATTACCAGGGCTTGTCACATCATGTCCCGAGACTTCGAAAACGGAGGACTTTGCCATGAAAGGCGCGCTGCTTTTTATCGCGATCTTTGCCCTTTCCATGCTGGTGATACCTATGATAGCGCTCAATTCCCGGCCGCCACCGCCACCCGACCAGCCGCCGGTTGCGCCCCTCCCGCCGGCGCAGCCATACTATAGCGTTAGTGGGGACGAGCTCCTACCTCCGGTTGGGCCGCCAGTATCTCCGGTGGATATAAGCGTTGGGCCCGGGGTGCAGACTGCGGATGGTGACCGGCTCCGCGGTGAGCCGCCGCTGAGCAGTGTTCCGGGGGTGAGCTACTTCCGGGTGTTGGACGAGCGCACCGGGGAGATACATACGGTGCCGCTGCGCGATTATGTTCGCGGGGTGGTGGCGGCAGAGATGCCGGCAAGCTTCCACCCGGAGGCGCTCAAGGCCCAGGCGGTGGCCGCCCACACATTTGCGCTCCACCAGCATATGGTGCAGCAACGCATTCCCGACCCGGCTCTGCGAGGGGCCGATTTTTCGGCTGACCCACAGGGCAGAATGGGCTTTGTCACTGAAGAAGTGGCCAGGCTTATCTTTGGCTACCGGGAGGACGAGCACTGGCAGATTGTCACCGACGCTGTAGACGCGGTGCTGGAGCTTATACTCAAGCATGAGGGCGAGCCGATTGTAGCGGCCTTCCACGCGATTTCGGCGGGGGCGACCGAGTACGCCTCCAACGTCTGGACGGGCAGCGCGCCATATCTTATCCCGGCCCCAAGCCAGGGCGACCTTCTGGCTCCCGGGTTTGAAAGCGTGGAAACCTTCGATGCGCCCATGTTGCGCAGGCTGCTGCTCGAGCACCGCCCCGGCATTGCATTTGGGGAAGACCCCGCCGACTGGCTGGAGATTCTCGAGCGCTCGTCTTCCGGTTATGTAACCACAATCCGGGTGGGGGACGCCACCATACGTGGCATTGACTTGCGGCGGGCGCTATACCTGCGCTCCCACCACTTTGAGATCGAGCTTGACGGGCAGGAGTTCACTTTTACTGTGCGCGGTTACGGCCATGGGGTGGGGCTTTCGCAGCGGGGGGCGGAGCATATGGCCAGAGGCGGCGCGAGCTTTGAGGAGATACTGGCGAATTATTACCCGGGGGCTGGGCTTTACCGGGTGGCGGTTGCGGGGCGGTGATGTTTGAGTGCTGCTGTTTGCTGCGCCCGTGCCTATTCTACGAACAGCCGCCGTAGGGGACGCACACCAGGGCGTCCTGCAAATCCCCACAAACCTGCCGCTGTGGGGGCTGGATTCTCCCGCCTGTAGGTTTACATCGGGCCCCCTGGCTGTCGTTGTAGGGGACGCACCCCCGTGCGTCCCGCAAATCCCCACAAGCCTAACAATCGTTGTAGGGGCTGGATTCTCCCGCCCGCGGGTTGCCACGAACGTCACCCGTGTAGGGTCGGGGTTCCATCCCCGACCGTCCAGCTTCCACGGACACCCCTTGTATGGCGCGGCGACCCTGACGCGCTGCTTGGTCAAGTTCAAGGCCTTAAGGTCAAGTTCTAGGTCAAGGTCTGAATATTAATTCGCCTGCGGGCGAATTAATATTTGGTCTTGAACTTGACCTGAGCCCCCGGAACTTCAGCACCAATCGCGGAACGTCACTGGAAATCAGCGGGCCGCGCAGGGGCGCGGCCCCTACAACAGGCACGGGTGGGATAAAACCCCGATCCTACAGCGCCAGGTTGGGGTAAACCAGAGGCCCGGTGTAAACCACGGGCGGGATGACCCCGCACCTACAGCCGTTAGATTTATGTAATTGGCCGGGACGCCCAGGGGCGCGCCCCCTGCCGGGTGTGGCATCAACGGGCAGGAACGCCGAGGTCGTCGCCTACAGCCAATAGGGTGACGCTTTGCCTGTGCATATAAAAGTGTCCCCCGCGTCCCCTTCGCCACCCATTTTACCAGCATTTAACATTTTGGGTGGCGCGGGGGACGGAAGGGACGGTTTTTAAAACAGAGGTTTATCGTCCCCCGGGTCAATGTCTATCCGCGTTACACGCACCCCTCTATCCCCGTGGCTTTTGCACCCCGTCACTACCGAGATACCATCCCGCTCCAGCAGTTGCTGACCCAGCGGGCCGAACACTGTTCGCCTCAGTTCAAAGACATCCTCAAACGGGGCGACCCCTGTTAGCCTGGTTCCAATCTGCTTAAGCTCACTATACGACCAGAACGAGCCGCCCGGTCGCCGGGATACAAGCTCGCGCATTAGCTGCACCAGCGGTTTTTCATCGTAGGGCACAGTCGGCCTCGGCTCCTGCTTGCCGCTACTCTGCTGCGCCAAATCATCCGGCGTCATCTCACTAAACCCGTCCCAGCGCACGCCGCCGTGCTCGCCTATGGTAAATGCGATGCTCTTGCCGCGCGGGGCGTTCGAGCTCTTTATATGTACAGCTGTACACTGCGCCGGATTGTCGGGGTTCCTGGTCAGGTGCAGTATGCTGCGCATTGCCGCAGGTATGTCCACGCTGCCAAGGGCGCGGTTTACCGCCGAGCTCATCGCGCTGCCCTTGCCTATGTGCGCGACTATGGCGACAGCGCAATCGGTGCGGGAGGCCATCTCGAACAGCTTTGCCAGCTGCGGGCGGGTCTGGTTGGACTTGTCCATCTGCACCCCGGCCCCCAAGAACGCCTGGAACGGGTCGAAGATCACCAGCTTAGCGCCCAGGTGTTTTATGGTTGTCTCCACCTGCGGGCTGTTGAAGGTAAGTCCCGCCGCGCCCTGTATAAAGTGGCACCTGTTAAGGTCGCCGCCACTTGCCTCTATCCGCCCGCGCAGCACGGGCAGGTCGTCTTCGACCGAGAGTATCAGCACATTGCCCGGGGTCTCGACCGGCAGGCCCAGCAAGTCCTTCCCGGTGGAGACACACGCTGCGAGTGCGCACATCATGGCAGTCTTGCCAACCCCGTTGTCGGCCTGTATTAGCGTACCCTTCCCCCGCTGGAAGTAAGGTTTCAGCAGCCAGCGCGGCTCGGCAAACTTGACATCGTCTGCCCTTAGCAGCACCGGCCTGTACTCGCTCTCAAACGCCGCGATGTAAATACCGTCGGTAGAGCACCCGTTCGAGCAGATCGGTATCAGCCAGTCGTCGTCTCTCGGGTCGGGCTCGTACTCGATTCCGCCGCCGCAGCTGCACATACGCCCTATCGCAAACTTCAATTCTTCTTGTGTCATTAAAAACACCTCCTTGCCTATAGCGGCAAAGAGGCCAAAATGCAACCTGAATTTGGGCCAGCCCCCACAAAGCTGGGTATAATATCTGACAACGTGGGGGTTTTTGTACAAGCCTGTGGAACAGGCGCTCCCTCCGGCGCATACGCGCCACCTCACTCTGGGAGGGAGGCTAGGACAATTACGGAAAGAGGCAACGCCGCAGGGGGAGCGTATTTCCGCAAGCGTCCCGTGTCTACCACAGCGAACCCCGCCCCCACAGAGCCTGTCCACAAACGAAACCCGCACACGGGCCGGCAGCCTAATCTATGTATCGGCTCCCAGCCCGAAGCTTATGGTAAGCGCGCGGTTGATTTCGTTCATTGAGCCTTCGTCCAGCCGGCCCATTCGCTCCTTTAACCGCTTTTTGTCAATGGTGCGTATCTGTTCGAGCAACACCACCGAATCGCGGGAAAGCCCGCATTCTAACGAGGGCAGCTGTATGTGAGTGGGTAGCCGGCTTTTTTCCTTTTGGCTGGTTATGGCGGCGGCAATAACAGTGGGGCTAAACTTGTTGCCAATGTCGTTCTGCACTATAAGAACCGGCCGTATCCCGCCCTGCTCAGAGCCGATTACAGGGGAAAGGTCGGCGTAGTAGATGTCTCCTCTTTTCACAGTCACTTTAAAATCACCTTTTTCTTGCTCGCATCTCCGGGAGCAGAGGGCACTCCCTACGTGTTCCGCATCACAGAGTTAATGCTCTGTATAAACTATTGCAAAGATATTCTTGCCAAGTGCTGGGCGGTATAAACGCCCAGCGCATAAAAAATCGCAGGGCCGGCCACCACCGCCCTCGATTAGCCACATACATTTCGTCAGACCACGGACGCGCAATGCGCGCCCCTCCAACACGAGGGTGAATTGGCAGGGGACTCCAAGGGGTGCGTCCCCTACACCATTGTATTTCGCGTGGAGCCAATAAGCTCGCGGGCGCAAAAAAGCCCCCTCGGTTTTCCAAGGGGGCGGGCAGGCAGTTTAGCCCAAAAAGACAAAGTTTTCGAAGATAATCTCGACTTCTGAGCCGGGTAGCAAAAGTTTCACCGGTAGGCCGCTCTCTTCGTCGAGCAGCAGCAGGGCCTCCTCCCCGGCAAACTGACCGCTTAGCAGCCAGAGGCCGTCCGGCTGTTTGGTGGGCAGGGGCCGCTCGCCTTCGGGCAGCAGCAGCGCGGAAAGCGCTCCCACCCCTCGAACGACCGGCAGAGTTCTCGCTCCGCCAAAAGTGTCTAAGCTAAAGCTGAGCCCCCGGTAACTCAGCTCGACCCCGCCCTGCCGAAAGATATACTCAAACCCGGCAAGGCTCTCGGGGGAGAGCACCTCTACCCGTGCGGAGTCCGGGTCGGGCCGGTGGATTCTGGTGTGGGTTTCCACCTCGCCTGTCCGCACGAGGGCATCGGTTTGGTAAAACTGGGTGACGCCGCTCATGAGCTCGCGTGCGCGCCCTTCATCGGTGAAGGGCAGGGCTGTGCAGGCGGTCAGGGTTAGGGCGAGCAGGATTGCCACAAGTCCACGTGTAAGTTTCACAGGCAGGCCTCCATGTTGTCAGCGTAGGGGACACCCCCGGGGGACGATAAGCTTCTGCTTTAGCAAACGTCCATTTCGTCCCCCGCGCCACCCGAAATGTTAAATGCTGGTAAAACGGGTGGCGAAAGGGACGCCGGGGACACTTTTATATGCACAGGCAAAGCGCCACCCTATTGGCCGCAGGGAACACGACCTCGGCGTTCCTGCCTGCTGATGCCGCGCCCAGTAGGGGACGCATCCCCGGGCGTCCCAGCCAAATTATACAAGCCCCGCGTTGTAGGGCCAGGTTGGCGGAACAGGTGCTCCCTCCGACGCATACGCGCCACCTCACTCTGGGAGGGAGGCTAAGACAGCTTGAGAAAGAGGCAGGCCCGAAGTCCCCCTCCCAGAGGGGGAAACGGCGCAGCCGCAGGGGGAGCGTATTTCCGCGAGCAT
>WRAV01000064.1 GCA_009780025.1 Oscillospiraceae bacterium
AAACGGTACTTCTGAATTCCGTCACGTTTCGTTACGCTATTATTGATTGGAACGGTAAATCAAATTACTGCCTGCAAGGGAGCGGGAGCAGAAACAGAATCCCCGATGGTATCATATGGTGCGGATTTTTCGACATTCTCGCACTGTGCTATAATCGCCTTAGCCGCCGCCAACCTCGCCTTCTTCTTCTCATTATACTTCCTTGTCTTCTCACGGTGGTAAGCCCGCTTCGCCTCCAACTTTTCCTCCGCCAAACGGTCAACCTCAACCTGTTCCGGTGTTCGCATATCGGGAACATCAAACTGCCCGATATATTTGAGATAGACCTCAACGTGCTGTGTCCTCGCTCCCCGTGGTCTGCCGCCGGCACCGGTGTTGCCGTCAGACCAAACACATTCGTGAACAACAACCCTGTCGATGAACTCGTGCATCATCGCAGGGGTTAAATCTGCTTGGGTGAGGTCATCGAAATTGATATGCCTATGAACAATTCCGTTGGCAATCTCAATAAACTTGTCAGCCCGGATGCTGTCGGCATCAAAAGCATCAAGTTCCAACTGCATGGCTTCGTTTTTATTAATTAGGTCAACCCGCTCCTGCTGATAAGCCTCAACCATTTGGTCAAACATGGCTTGTTCGATTTTACCAAGTGCCTTGTCTTCATACAGAGATTTATAGATACGCTCAATCTCAGCAAGCCGTTTGTTATTTTTAGCGATTTGTTTCTGATAAGCCTTCGCCGTCTCGCCTTGCTTAACAACAGAGGACTCGCGGATGCGCTCCACAAATTCTTGTTCATGGTTACGGACATAACCCACTGTGGCCTTGATTACTTCAAGAATAATACCCCGTGCAGCATCGGTACTGATATGATGCGGTGAGCATTTTGTGCTAAACTTAGAATTGCTAAGTTTATAAGTAGAACAGCAATACACATCGGTCAGCTTTTTATGTGTGGGCTTATCCGTGTGAGCCTTGCGGTGGTTGTATAATTTCTGCTGGCAATCAGCACACCATAGCAGACCCGTCAACGGATTGGCTTCACCGAGGGTATCAATACGCCGTGGAGTCTCCCGAAGTTTTTGTACCGTATCGAAAACTTCTTGTGATATAATAGCTTTATGAGTATGCTCGAATATCGCCCATTCCTCCTGTGGGTTATGTTTCTTCTTTTTACTCTTGAAACTTGTTGACGATGTGCGGAAGTTTACCGTATGCCCGCAATATTCGAGCTTGCGAAGAATATGCCCGATGGTTGCACTACCCCAAGCATAGGGAAGCTCGCGGTCATAATCATTTTTGTGTCTGCCTCGTCCACGAGAACCAAGATAATATGACGGACGCTCAACCTTCTCCCTTGCGAGGATGCCGCAAATGGTATACACGCCCATGCCGTCCATCGTCATTTGGAATATGCGTTTGACAACGGCGGCGGCCTCCGGGTCAACAAGCCAGCGGTGCTTATTTTCCGGGTCCTTGATAAAACCGTAGGGCGGGCTGCACGAAATGGGTTTGCCGCTTCTGCCTTTGGCTTGGATGACGGACTTTATTTTTTTCGAGGTGTCACGGGCGTACCATTCTGCCATAATTTCCCTGAAAGGCGTGAAATCATCATCGCCTTTGTCACTATCGAAATTATCGTTTATAGCAATTAGGCGCACCCCTTTATCGCGGAATAGCTCTCGGTACAGCCCGACACGAAGGTAGTCCCTGCCAAGACGGCTGCCGTCTTTAATACAGATGCAGGCCACTTCGTCGGCTTCGACCTTTTCGATTAACTTTTGCCAGCCGGGTCTGTCCCAACGGGTACCGGAGTACCCGTCGTCTTCGATGTGGACATATGGAATAAGACCGTTGCGTTCGGCGTATTCTTGTAGTTGCTGCTGTTGGTTTACGATTGAATTGGACGGCCCTTGTAATTCGTCGTCCCGACTTAGTCTGCTGTAGAGGATGTTGATTTTGCTGTTGGTAATGTTGTTGTTCATATCTGCCTCTTCTCCGCAGTTTTGAACATTTGCGGCACATGGATTTTGCGGATACTGCTCGTCAAGCACTTTTGCTCACCTCCGGTTGTGTATGCGGTGCAGTTTCCGTTTGCCCGACTCCCGACTGCATAACAGATGGTTGCACAGGCGAGTGATTCGACATAGACGATGAATACATCTCACCCACATCCCGCTCCATCAACCGAAGGAGCTTATCCTCGACAGTTTCTTTGCTCGTTTGACTGAAATGGACTGACACCGTGAAGGTGGTGGAGCCAATCCGCTTTGTCAGTTTTAATGACTCGGCATGAGCGATAGTATCGCCCTGCGTCCTTGCCACGCTTCGTTTTTGCGTCTGCATAGTGACTGGCTCCTTTCATTTTTTTGTGGTTGCTACTTTTGAGTAGTGCAGATAAAATAAATTTATCCCTCTACAAACTTTCCATTGGGATGCATGGTTTGATACCCCTTTATAGCACCTCCCGACTTTTATATTTTGAGTACCAAGCACCTCAAATTGTTTCCCTCATAAGGAGTACCGCTGGCAATGATGTTTTACATGGGCTGTAGAAAAATATTTATCCCTCTACTATCCCTCCCAATTTTTCAGGTTTTAACAACCATAAATCGAAAATATCTTTCCATAGCAAAGGAAAACTATTGTGGGTTTGATACCCCTTCACCATACCTCCCGAAAAAATGGCAGTTTGATAACCACAAAAATGAAATATTTTTTATTAAATTTTTATGACCGATACATTATCGGTATTTTTCAAGGTGCGATGCTCCACAAGAGAAAATGAGGTCTGAGTTTAAGATGCCTCCGCTATCTCCCGTAAAAGCAAAAATCCCCACGCATAAAGCGGGGGATAACAAAGAAAGTGCCGACCATCTGTGCCGCAAATGGCTGAACTGCCTTATATTATTTAGGGTTTTAACTTCCCCCTTCATAGTATAAAGCGTCAGCCTTCTCGCAGAGCAAGTTGAATAGCTGTGTATACGCCATCGAAACCAAAAAGTTAAAACTCGCATCCGTATCACTGATTATAATGAACAGCGCCGTCTTTTCATCCCCGATGGTGTCAAGCTCAAGCTCGTCATACATAGTAATCTTGCGAATCTCTGCTATATCAAAGGGCGCAAGGCGGGCACCACAAGACACCAAAATCGATTTTAGTGTCTTGCCGGCAGCAAGTGAGAATTTGCGGTATTGCCGCACAGCGAAGTGGTCGGGGTCTTTGGCTTCCAGCGCATCGAACATCAAATCCACAATGTTCTTAAACGACTCATCCTCCTCACGAACCTCCATAGAGCCAATCATTTCGGCAAGCGTGGCAAAGTTCCGCTCATGTGCGGGAGCTTCAAAATGAAGATAGGCGATGAGTGCTGTGTAGAGCAAAATCTCGCTTTTCTCCCAAAACTCGTCCCCGCCTTTTTTCTCCCCCTTCGTGTTGGCGATGAGCGTTGTGACTAATTTCAAAATGTCCTTTTCCGACTTTATATAAGCGAACGGGTTATAGTGCATTGATTTGCCGAAGTTGATAGTGTTCAGCACTTTAATCCTGTAACCATGCCGCCGGAGCATCTTGCCGCATTCAATCAGGATGGACGCTTTGGGGTCGGTGACAACGAAAGAAACCGGGTAATCCTTAGACCTGCACTGCATCAAGTTCGGCTTTAACACAAACCTCGTTTTGCCCGAACCAGAGCCGCCGATAACCAGCATATTTTTATTGCGGGCATACTTTGGACTGGCAGGGCGAGGGTTCATGGTCAAGCCTTCCGTTTGGGTTAAGATGATGTTATTCTCCGGGTCTTTATCTAAAAACGGAGCTATGTCGGCCTTAACGCCCCATCTGGCCGAGCCATGCTCGGCATCTTTCCGAAATTTCTTGGCGTTCTTTTTCTTATTCCACACCGCAAACCATATGACAGCGGCGCCGATAAGCCCGACAAGTAAATCCTGCGGATGGAAACTCGGCAGATAGCTTTGGAACGCTGATGTGAAACCATGCTGTAGGTTTAACACCTTTTCGCTGACATCAGCGCCGGGAGCAAGCCTGTAGGCTTCGCCGGCCTTGCCCGCAAGCCAAAAGATAAAGACATAAGGCAGGTTAAGGAGTATATACTTTCTAATGAAAGCAGAAGTGTCTGTGCCGTTAGTCATAGCACCACCGCCTTTGCCGTAGCAAATGCTGTGTAGAGATTAACAGTATGGAGCATACATCCGATATTTGAGTGCCGATGCCTGCTGTGTCTGATATCATCATAACTCCGGCACCCCCTTGTCCTTGCTCTTAACCCGCACTTTAATGGCGTTTTTATCAATGCCCTTGTCTTTGGCTTGAATCTTAACCGCAGTCTTGGTGCGGTTGTGTTCACGCACAGCTTCGCGGACGGATGGTTTCTTGTCGGCTTCTTTTTCAAGAACCTTCTTGGAAAACTCCTTGAAGGCCGCCGTCATAGCATCAACATCCTTGCATTTGAATAAAACCACCCATGTAGGCGGCTGAGTGGAATCATCAACTTGCAGGGCATAACCAATGCCATACTTTCGGGCGATGGGGTCAAAGTCTTTGATGTTGTCGTCG
>WRAV01000065.1 GCA_009780025.1 Oscillospiraceae bacterium
CCAAGGGCTTGAAGTTCGAGGGCGTCTACTGTCACTCCTGCCTCCGTTGGCAAGCCGGGAGCACGCGAGAATTACACACGATCAAACGCTCTGGCTCTCGCCCACCTGCCCGTGGAGAGGGGGCCTGGGGGAGTTGTTTGCGAGCGTCCTTTGCGAGACAAACCCGGTTCTCCCCCGTCGCCTTTCTTTTGCTTACTTCTTCTTGGCGAAACAAAGAAAAGTATGTGCCTCCGCGGCATGAGCGGTACAATAATCCCAGCCCGCAGGCTGATTTAATATTCAGTCCTTGACCTTGGCCCCTGAACTTGACCCTGCCGGGCGGGGATGGAACCCCGACCCTACAGCGCCAGGTTGGGGCAAAGCACGGGGCCCGATGTAAACCACGGGCGGGATAACTCCGCCCCTACAGCAATGGGTTCGTGGGGAGAGGCGGGCCGCACAGGGGTGCGGGCCCCTACTGCGAACAAGTCTGCGGTAAGCTGCGAGCGATTGAAAATCGCACTACAACGTTAGACCTTGAACTCAGAAGCCACCCAACCCTTGCGGCAATTTTCAAGTCCGCTAACTATACTTATGACCTTGCCTGGATGGCACTGCCAAATACCGCACATTATTAACAAAAAATAGTAATGATTCTTATCTTCGATGCGCCGCTTGTCAAAATTATGCCCTTGGTGGCGATATTCGCTTGTAAAGGTGGTAATACTGTAGTACAATATGTGCACAGTATAATGTAACACCACTCTAACTTCCACAGGAGGAAAACGAAATGGCAGACAAAAACTACAGGTTCGAGACACTGCAGGTTCACGCGGGGCAAGAGTCACCAGACCCAGCTACCGACGCCCGTGCAGTGCCTATCTACGCCACCACCTCCTATGTTTTTCCGGACAGCGCCACAGCGGCAGGCCGCTTTGCACTTTCGCAGCCGGGGAACATATACACCCGGATAATGAATCCCACCACCGATGTATTCGAAAAACGGGTAGCTGCTCTTGAGGGCGGCGTAGGCGCACTGGCTCTTGCTTCGGGTTCGGCGGCGGTCACTTACGCAGTACAGAATATAGCTATGGCAGGTGACCACATCGTTTCCGCCTCCAACCTTTACGGCGGCACGTTGGCACTCTTCGCCAATACCCTTAAAGAGCAGGGTATCGAATGCACATTTGTCGACCAGACCGATCTCGCAAACTTTGAGAAAGCCATAAAGCCCAACACCAAGCTACTCTTTGCCGAAACACTCGGCAACCCCAACTCAGATATACTCGACCTGCGCGCCCTCGCCGACATCGCCCATAAGAATGGGATTCCCCTGGTTGTGGACAGCACATTTGCAAGCCCATACCTTCTGCGCCCTATTGAGCTCGGCGTAGATATTGTGGTTCACTCCGCCACCAAGTTTATGGGTGGGCACGGCACTGTAATGGGCGGCGTTGTGGTCGACGGCGGCAACTTCGACTGGGCAAAAAGCGGCAAGTTTCCCGGACTTTCTAAGCCTAACCCGGCCTACCACGGCGCAGTCTTCACCGACGTGGCCGGCCCGCTTGCCTATATCATAAAGATGCGCACCACTCTCCTACGCGACCAAGGCGCATGCATCTCCCCCTTCAACGCGTTTATGTTGCTGCAAGGGCTCGAGACCCTCTCCCTACGGATGGAGCGCCATGTCAAAAACGCACTGAAAGTAATCGACTTCTTGAAGTCGCACCCACAGGTAGAAAAAGTCAACCATCCATCCCTGTCCACCGGGCGGGAAAAAGAGCTGTACGACGAGTACTTTCCTTGGGGCGCGGGCTCTATCTTCACATTTGAGATTAAGGGCGGCAGCGCGGCGGCCCAGCGCTTTGCCGAAAGCCTCGAGCTCTTCTCGATGCTGGCAAACGTGGCGGACGTAAAGTCCCTGGTAGTCCACCCGGCCACCACCACCCATTCCCAGTGTGACGAAGCCGGGCTAAAGAAAGCCGGAATCGAACCCAGCACTATCCGGCTGTCAATCGGTACCGAGCACATCGACGATATTATCGCCGACCTTAAACTCGGGTTTGAGAAGGCGAAATAAAAAAGGTATTAATCTATGGAAATTTATGCAGATAACGCGGCAACCACCAAGATAAGCGACATAGCCAAAGCCGCCATGATAGAATGCATGGAGAGCTCATTTGGCAATCCATCTTCACTACACAGCGACGGGCAGAGGGCTGCGGTCACACTGGCCAGCGCTCGCCGGAAAATGGCCCAACAATTGGGCTGCTCTGAAAGGGAGGTGATCTTCACCTCCGGCGGTACGGAAGCAGACAACCAGGCGATATTCTCAGCTGCGGCTTTGGGCGAGAAGGCGGGCAAAAAGCACATCGTCTCCTCGGCGGCAGAGCACCACGCGGTGTTGCACGCCCTGCACCGGCTGGAAAAGCAGGGGTTCGAGGTAACCCTACTGCCCATGCCGGAGAGCGGAGTGCTCAGCCCCAAGGCGGTCGAAACCGTTCTGCGGGACGACACCTGCCTTGTCACTATTATGATGGCCAACAACGAGATTGGCACCATACAGCCTATAGCCGAAATCGGCAATATTTGCCGGGAGCGCGGGGTACTACTGCACACCGACGCGGTGGCGGCGAGCGGATATGTTCCGATTGATGTTGTCCGGCAAAAAATTGATATGCTCTCGCTCTCGGCCCACAAGTTCCACGGACCCAAGGGTGTTGGAATGCTTTACGCCCGCAAGGGAATCAAGATTTTATCCCTGGTGGAAGGCGGCTCTCAGGAAGGCGGCAAGCGGGCCGGCACCGAGAACCTGCCCGGCATAGTGGGTATGGCCACGGCCTTCGAGCAGGTCTGCGCAAACATGCGCGAAAGCGCGGCCAAGCTGACCATCCTGCGGGACAGGCTTATAGACGGCCTCGGCAAAATCCCGCACAGCGTACTCAACGGGGACAAGCTCGCAAGGCTGCCGAGTAACGCCAACTTCTGCTTTGAGGCAATCGAGGGTGAATCGCTCCTGCTGCTGCTCGATCAAAAGGGGATACGGGCGTCGTCGGGCTCGGCTTGCACCTCCGGCTCGCTGGAACCCAGCCATGTTCTGCTCTCAATTGGCCGCTCGCACGAGGTTGCCCACGGCTCGCTGAGGTTAACTCTCGACCACACAGCCACCGAGCAGGAGGTCGACTACATGATAGAAGCCACCTACCAGGTCGTCGCCCGCTTGCGGGAGATGTCGCCGGTCTGGCGGGATTTGCAGGAAGGAAAAAGAAAATATGTTATATAGCGAAAAAGTAATGGATCATCTGCATAGCCCGCGCAACGCCGGCAAAATTGAAGACGCAAATGGTGTTGGCGAGGCTGGCAACGTAACCTGCGGGGATATAATGCGGATGTACCTAAAAGTTGAGGATGGCGTAATTGAGGACGTTAAGTTCGAGACGTTCGGCTGCGGCTCGGCTATAGCCGTAAGCTCGATCGCCACCGAGATGATAAAGGGTAAGCCGGTCAGCGAGGCCGCAAAGCTCACCAACAAAGCAGTGGTATCGGCACTTGATGGACTGCCCCCAAACAAAATCCACTGCTCGGTGCTGGCTGAAGAGGCTGTAAAGTCAGCCCTGGAAGACTACTACAAAAAATCCGGCGAAACACCTGCTCAGAGCGAGTAAGAACCTGAGCCACAGAAAGAAGAGCTTGCGGGCTCTTCTTTCTCTACCCCTTGTGCTGCGTAAAAGGCTCTGCCACCGCGCATGACAAAGTTCTGCAAAAAACTATTGACAAGCGTATGCAAATGATATATAGTGTCATTAATAATGCAAAACCTATAAACTAAGGAGGAGCTAATATGCCAGAACTAAAAGGATCGAAAACCGAGGCCAACTTGATGGCGGCATTCGCCGGGGAGTCACAAGCGCGGAACAAGTACACCTATTATGCCTCCAAAGCCAAAAAAGAAGGCTACGAGCAAATTGCCGGGCTGTTCTTGGTAACCGCAGCCAACGAGATGGAGCACGCGAAGCTCTGGTTTAAGCTGCTGCACGGCGGCGAGATCCCCGACACTATAGCCAACCTTAAAGATGCTGCCGCCGGCGAAAATTACGAGTGGACAGACATGTACGCGGGCTTTGCCAAAACCGCCAGAGAAGAAGGCTTTGATAAAATCGCCGCCATGTTTGAGGCCGTTGCCAAAATTGAAAAAGAGCACGAAGAGCGCTACTTAAAGCTGCTCTCGAATGTGGAGACCGGCGAGGTCTTTGCACGCAACGACAGCAAAGATTGGGAGTGCCGCAACTGCGGACATATCCACAACGGCCCCAAGGCTCTGCAGCTTTGCCCGGTCTGCGCACACCCGCAAGCGTTCTTTGAGATTCGCGCGACCAATTTCTAATCAACTTATTATATGCAAAAGCGAGCCCGCCAATTTGAACTGAACCAATAAAAACGGACAATAGACAAGAAGCCCCCTGATGTAGGATAATACTACACAGGGGGCATTGCCATGAAAAGAACATTCACACACGTCAAAAAGCTCGAATATCGTATA
>WRAV01000066.1 GCA_009780025.1 Oscillospiraceae bacterium
CGGCGAGGCGTTGCGCATGGTATAATGTCCGTGACCTTCTGCGGACATTATACCATAAGCGCGGCGTTGGTATAATTGCGCATCAAAAGCCGGTTGCCGCTTTAGCGGCGAGGCGTTGCGCATCGTATAATGTTCGTGCCCTTCTGCGGACATTATACCATATATCCCCATACAACGCCAGAGGACAGAAGCGAATACGCCTCTGCCCTCGTTATGCAATTGGTCAAAAGATAATCAGTGAGTTGCCGGTACCTGTGGGGGCTGTGCGCTGGGCAGCGCAAGGCCATGCATAAAGGCATTGTCTCCCAGCGAGTAGACGTCACCGCCGATAACACGGTTATCTCTCACCAGCAAGTTTAGCCGAATATCTTGATCTTTGCCGGGGTAGTTGGTCACCACGTAGGTATACCGCTTGGTTCGCCGGCCCATATGCCGGGAAAGGTCGTACCCCAGCGGGGTTTGTAGGGCGTTGTACTCTTCGTAAAGCTCGTCGAAAACTGTGGGGATGATGACCTCCATAATTTCGACAGGCTCCGGCTCAACGACCCAGCCAAAAGTGGAGATGTACTCAAGGCGTTGGTCGTTGGTCCGCACTCTGGAGGGGCGTTCAGGCTGTTCGCTTACATCAGCTCCAGTGGTCACCGCCTGGTCACCGAAGAAGGTAACTCCGCCCATAACCGCAAAGCCCAACATAAGTACGAGCGCCGCCGCAATAAGTATCCGCTTCTTTTTCAACCTAAATGAAACCATAAACATTTAACCCTTCACCTCACCGGAAAATACTTTGACACCGACCGTGTACCGGCCTTACAAGCTCTAGTAGAGGATATTCTATAAGGGCGCAGATTATGACAACAAACACCTTGCAAAACCACTACAAATGATCTATAAAGTCGGGCTTCCATGCCGGACCGCTGGTTTTATGCGAATGGGCGCGGTCGGGGATGAAACCCCGACCCTATACTACTATTTACTCAGCTGTGCTCGCAAATTTTGCAGTATCTTCTTTTCCCGGCGAGAGACTTGCACTTGGGTCATGCCCAGCTCGTTGGCGGTTTGGGTTTGGGTTTTGTTTCCGAAGTAGCGCAGGAAGACCAGCCGCCGGTCTCCCGGTTCCAGGGAACCAAGCACCTGTTTGAGGGAGAGTATATCGCTGAGCATACCTTCGGGGGAATCTATGGGCAGGTCGAGCTGTCCGCCGCCGTCATCGTCACCGGCGGTGAGGGAGACAGGCGGTGTTGCGGCAGAGATGGCCTCTACAATCTGATGCTCTTCGACTTCGAGCATCACGGCGAGCTCGCTTATGTGGGGTTCGCGCCCGTGCTGCAAAGAGAAGCGCTCCCGTGCCCGGTTGATTTTCAGCGAGAGCTCCTTGAGTGTGCGGCTAACTTTTATAGTGCCGCCATCCCGGAATAGGCGGCGCATCTCCCCGAGAATAACCGGGACAGCGTAGGTGGAGAAGCGCACACCCCGTTCAGTGTCAAAGGCGTCGGCGGCCTTCACAAGCCCCATACACCCAGCCTGAAAAAGGTCGTCGTACTCCATCCCGCGGCCCTTAAGTTTCTGGGCGCAAGAATGCACTAGGCCAATATTATTTTGAATAAGCTGTTCCCTGCAAGTGTTGGATGTGTTCATCGCGTATCCTTATTCTTGCGAATCGTCTTGCCCGCGCATTGCGAGCTTGCGGTGAAGGGTGACTGTTGTGCCTTTCCCCGGTTTTGAGGCAACCTTTACTTTGTCGCAAAGACTCTGCATGAGGGCGAATCCCAAGCCGGCTCGCTCGCCCTCGGGGCAAGTGGTGTAGAGAGGCTCCATTGCTTTTTCGATATCTTCTATACCGCAGCCTTTGTCCTTGATCTTGATTACTACCCGGTTGTCCGGATATGTGGCCGCGGTTATGTAGACGGTTTGCACGCTGTCACGATAGCCATGCACTATGCAGTTGGTCACAGCTTCAGACACTGCAGTTTTAATGTCGGTTATCTCGTCCATGGTTGGGTCCAGACCGGTTATGAAGGCCGCCACCGCCGTGCGGGCAAAGCTCTCGTTTACGCTCTTACTGAGGAAGCTCAGTTTCATCTGGTTTGTCATTTTCATCGCCGTGTCCTCCCACTTTCCATATTGGCGAGCCTGTCCAGCCCAGCCAGCTTCATTACCCGCTTGATGTGCTCTGGCATATTTTCTACGACCAGCTCGCCCTCAAGCTCTTGCATAAGGGCGTACCGGCCCATTACCAGCCCGATTCCGGAAGAATCCATAAAGGTGACGTCCCTAAAATCCATCACCAGCCGGGAAGGGTGCGCCCGGCCTGCCCGCTCGTCAATTTCCTCCCTTATCTCCCGGGAGGAGTGGTGGTCGATATCTCCCAATAAGTGGGCGGTCATAATCTCGTCCGCCAAATATACCCGTACCGGCATAAATCAACGCCCTTTCATATGTAATGCTGTTGGCTGCTTGTCCCAAAGTTGGGTGCAGTTTGCACCTATGTTAATTGGACTGCGCAAAAAAGAATCTCCCATCCACAAGGATAGGAGATTCCAGTTGAAAATATACACGCAATTTGTCGGAAGTTATGAATAACTGGAAATTTTTAGGCGATTGGTTGCGGGGCTGGCGCAGGAAGCTGCTTCGTCTGTTGCGCTGTACGTTCCCAGCTACGGTTGCGCAGACTTATGAGTCCCTCGCGCACGGCGCAAAACTTGTCAACAAAGGTGACAATAAAGCCCTCTTTGTATCGAGGCGGGGTCAGGGTAGCAAACCACATGTGCTTGCGGATGATGTCTTCTTCGATCTTGTTGAGGTCGTGCACCTTGCGTGCGTTTTCCAGTGCGATCTTGGGATGGCTGCGCAGATGGCCTTTGAGAGATTGCTCGCACTCGCTGCGGTCGTATAGGTACAGGTCGTGTAGCAGGGCGCCACGGGCCGTGCTGCCGGTATCCCAGCGCAGTAGTTTAGCTATAAAAAAGCTGTAGTATGCAACGTCCAGGGAGTGGTTTAAGCGGGAGTAGCAGTTGTGCTGGGTGTAGTTTTCAAGGCTTTGAACTTGTTCGTTTTCCAGCAGTGGGGCGATATGTAGGTAAAATTCGGCCACAGCGTCGGTTTTAAACCGGCGAAGGCTTTTCCGAAAGGAAAACGCCAAATACTTCAACTCCTCATTATATAGTAGCGGTGTTATATTATATATGTGTGCGATATGCTTGGTTGTTTGCGCCCTGTCTCAGCAGTTAGAGCGGGCACTTCAACCATTATAGCAGAAGTTTCGAAAATGTCTACGCCCAGCGCTAAAAACATACAAAGTAATTTTTGTACGATTGATAAAAAAATTACCTAAGTGACGGCGGCATAATGAAGTGCGTTTATTCTGAAAATAAGAGAAAAGTTGCAAAAGGAATATAGGCATGAAACAGATTATCCCCGAAGTATATGTTAAAGATGCCCGAGCCGCTCTGGATTTTTACGAGGAGCTATTCGACGGAAAAGTTAAAAATTTACAGATGAGCGACGAGCTTAAGATGTTTAAGGATCAAAAGGGAAAAGTTGTGCATGCAGAGCTGCACATAAACTCCCGTTGCGTGCTCTATTTTGCCGATGTTTTTGATGAGCGCCGAAAAAAAACCGGCAACATGACCCTGATGCTGCACATGGATAGCATGGCTGAAATTCAGCGCGCTTACGATATACTTTCACAGAATGGCAAGGTGGGAATGCCGCTGCAGGAGACGTTTTGGGGGGCGTATCACGCGATAGTTACCGATAAGTTTGGTGCGCCTTGGGCACTGAACTTTGCACCCAAGCAGTAAGAATTAGTGCAAAACTTACAAGTTTGAGCAGAAAAACAAGGGCATCTGACAACAAAATGTTGTTTATTAGATTTTCTGTTGCAATTTGTAGAACGATAAGGTATAATTTGTTCGTCTCCTAGAGAGGCTGGAGCTGAGGACGATTAGCTCAGCTGGTAGAGCATTCGCTTGACGTGCGAAGGGTCAGCGGTTCAAGTCCGTTATCGTCCACCAATGGTGCTGTCTCTGCAATAGTGGGGGCGGTACTTTTTTTATCTGAGCGCGGCAAGTTTTTGGCCTAACAATCGTGTTTTTGCAAAAAATAAAAAAAGTTTGAATAAAATGTCGAAAAAAGTATTGACAGTGGCTATGGAAATATGATAGTATACTCCAGTCGCGAAAATAAGTGGAAGTTCTGGAAGAAAACACTTGACAACGAAAGTGCGCCATGGTAACATGTAAGTCTGCGGTGCACTTTGATAGCCAAACTAAGGAACGGTCACACCGCGCTGCACCTTGAAAATTGAACAACGTTTATGCTTGAGAAGTGGAAGTATATGGGTATAAGTTTTTACGAGAGTGAGGACTTTGCTGCGGTTGATAGAGTTGTGGATTACTGAGTGATTTAC
>WRAV01000067.1 GCA_009780025.1 Oscillospiraceae bacterium
TTGGTGAACGTTTCGCGTTTTACTCCGCTTATCCGGCGGAATTTCTCTTCCGTGTACGTCTTTATAGTTGCATATTTCATTTCTATAGTTTAATACATTTATGTTAATTTCGCAAGAAGTCTAATGTCAAAGCTATGCTGACCAAAAAAGGCAACTATGTCGAAAGAGACCGGGAAGCGATTGACATTCCCGTGGTACAAGCTTTATAGTTGTCGCAAGGGGTGGTTGGTTTTCGAGGTTAAGGGCTAACGTTGTAGGGTCGGGGTTTTCCCGCCCGCGGTTTACATCGGCTCCTTGGTTTGCCTCAACCTGGCGTTGTAGGGTCGGGGTTTTATTCTCGACTGCCAAGTTCAAGGTCAAGATCATAATCTTAATCAGCCTGCGGGCTGGAATTATTGTATCGCTCATGCCGCAGAGGCACTTACTTCTTCTTTGTCTCGCCAAAGAAGAAGTAAGCAAAAGAAAGGCGACTGGGGGAGAACCGGGTTTGTCTCGCAAAGGACGCTCGCAAACAACTCCCCCAGACCCCCTCTGGTAGGTCAAGGGCAGGTGGGTGTGGGCGGTAATTGGGTTCTCGGGATGATACAGCTCCGCAGCCAACGTGTTCGTCAGTAACGGCGCAGTTTGCAACAAACACCTCACCGCGAGAATTCCCTATTCTAAACCCGGGCTCGCATAGCGGCTGGGGAAGTTCGCGGACGGCCAATCGGCCTAATCAGACCTGTCGGTTTAAAGCCTGCTCCGATATTGCTGGGCGTGGTGTAACCCCATAAACATAAGGTTTTGCCCGGTATCGTCAGTGCACTGCAAATCCGAAGAGGCCACCCGGGCAAAAATTCGACCAGCGAGGCCGGATGTTATGCGGGGGCCTTATTTGGGCAAGAAAAAATAAGCCGCCCTTGTAGGAAGGATTTCGGCTTATTTTTCGCGTTTACGTGATTAAGTTCAGCCCTAACACCGCTTACAGTGTGTAGCGGAGAGAGTGTTAGTAGCACTCTCTCTCTTTTATTATATTCTTATTTTATCCTTTACACGGATACGTCAAGTAGAAGGCGCATTCGCTAATAATACTACTGCTGATCCCGAATCGGCACGACCTGGAATCCCTCGCGGGTTAAGGCCTCGCGGATATTCTGTATCTGCGCGAAGTCGCGCGTCTCCAGCCCGACGGTGAGGAAACAGCTGGTGATAGCCATGTTCGGGTCGGAGCCCGAATAGTGGACACTGACCACATTCCCACCGCACTCGGAGATAATTTGACTGACACCCAGCAGCTGGCCCGGCTTGTCTTCCAGGGCAATCTGCAAGGTGGCGTTCCTGCCGCTGGTCACAAGTCCCCGGGTGATAACGCGGGAGAGAATGTTGACATCGATATTGCCACCGGAAAGGATGCAGACTACCTTTTTGCCGGCAAGGGGCAACTTGCCGAACATGACCGCAGCAACGCTGACCGCTCCCGCGCCCTCGGAGACCAGCTTCTCTTTCTCCATAAGAGCGAGAATAGCGGCGGCGATTTCGTCCTCGCTGACGCTGACGATTTTATCGACGTATTGTTGCACCAGCTCAAATGTGTTCGCGCCGGGCGTCTTGACCGCGATGCCGTCGGCGAAGGTGGGCACAGTCTCGAGAGTGACTGCCTTGCCGCACGCCACGCTGTTGAGCATACTGGAGGCGTGAGCCGCCTGAACACCGTAGACTTTGATGTTTGGGTTGAGGTTCTTGACTGCGTAGGCAATGCCGGCTATCAGCCCCCCGCCGCCCACAGGGGCTATGATTACATCGACATCCGCGAGCTGTTCCAGGACTTCCAGGCCTATTGTCCCCTGCCCTGCTATCACCGCGTCGTCGTCAAATGGGTGGATGAACGTGGCCCCCGTCTTCTCCTGGAGAGCCAGAGCGTGGGTATAGGCGTCGTCGTAAGCGCCTTTTACCAAAACAACTTGGGCACCCAACCGCTTGGTGGCCTCTACCTTGCTGATTGGCGCGCCGTCCGGCATACAGATTACGCTTTTTATGCCCATCTCGGTGGCGGCAAGAGCTACACCCTGGGCGTGGTTCCCCGCGCTGCAGGCGATAATACCGGCCTTTTTCTGCTCGTCTGTCAGCTGGCTTATCTTGTAGTACGCCCCGCGGAGCTTAAAGCTGCCGGTGACCTGCAAATTCTCGGTCTTTAGGTAGACGTGGGCGTCGGTGCCCAGGTGGTCGGAAGCATCGATAAGGTCGGTTTTGCGGGCAACATCCTTTAGTACGAAGGCTGCGTGGTAGACTTTGTCCAGAGTCATCATACGGTTACTCGCCAGCCAAATTTGTCTTCGAGCTTACCGCACTGTATTCCGGTTACGGTGTCGTACAACCTTTTGCTGAGCGGCCCGGTCTTACCGTCCGATATGGTAAATACCTCGTCTTTGTAGCACAGCTTGCCTACTGGAATGATGACAGCGGCCGTACCGGTGCCGAAGGCTTCTTCCAGCTTGCCGGCGCGGTGAGCCTCGGCCAGTTCTTCGATTGTTATACGCTGCTCTTCCACAGGCAGGCCCCAGTCGCGGCAGAGCGTAAGCACCGAATCCCGGGTAACACCGGGAAGGATACTGCCGTTAAGCGCAGGGGTGACCACCTTGCCGTCAATCTTGAAGAAAATGTTCATTGAGCCGACTTCTTCGATGTATTTGCGCTCAACCCCGTCCAACCAGAGCACTTGGTCGTAGCCTGCCTTATTCGCTTTTGCTTGTGCGGCTAGGGCCGCGGCGTAGTTGCCGCCGGTCTTAGCAAAGCCAACGCCGCCGCGCACAGCGCGCACGTAGTCGTCCTCCACCCAGATGCTGACGGGTTCCAACCCATCCTTATAGTAGAGCCCGCTGGGTGAGAGGATCACCATGAACAGGCATTTTTTCGAAGGGTCTAAGCCGAGTGAGGCCTCGGTGGAGATGATAAACGGCCGGATATATAGTGAGGTGCCCGGCTGCGTGGGAATCCAGTCGGCGTCCAGTTTAACCAGGGCAGATACCGCCTGGATAAAGTCCTCTACCGGCAGCTGCGGGAAGCATATCCGCTCGCATGTGATGTTAGCCCGCTTCGCGTTCATCTCCGGGCGGAAGAGGTAAGTTTTGCCGTCTTCGCCTTTGTAGGCTTTCATGCCCTCGAACATCTCCTGGCTGTAGTGTAACACTCTGGCCGAGGGAGAGAGGGTCAAGTCCCCGTAGGGCTGAATGCGCGGATCGTGCCAGCCTCTCTCTTCGGTATAGTCCATCAGAAACATATGGTCGGTGAAGGTTTTGCCAAAGCCTAGTGGGCCTTCGGGTTTAGGCTTCGGTGCCGCGATTTTTGTTACTTTTATATCCAGCATAGGTGCATCCTCCTCTATTGTTTGCTTGTTGATGGACTTCAAATACGTTGTTGTAGGGGCGGTTTTTAATCGTCGGCGACTTACCACAAAGGGGTCGAGGTCGTACTCCCGCGGTTTACAGCTGGCCCCTGGTTTACCCCAGCCTGGCGATGTAGGGGCGGGGTTCCATACCCGACCGCCAGAGTCAAGTTCAGGGCCAAGGTCAAGGACTGAATATTAAATCAGCCTGCGGGCGGGGATAGTGTACCACTCATGCCGCGGGGGCACTTACTTTTCTTGTCTCGCCAAGAAAAAGTAAGCAAAAGAAGGCGACTGGGGGAGAACCGGGTCTGACTGCGCACAAAGGACGTGCTCCGCAGACAACTCCCAACTGCCACGCCAAAGGCATGTGGCAGTGGCAAAGACCGCCTCATCCCCCCACTGGTAGGTCAAGGGCAGATGGGTGTGGACGGTAGTTGGGCTATACAGATGATACAGCTCCGCAGCCGACGTGTTCGTCAGTAACGGCGCAGTTTGCAGCGAACACCTCACCGCGAGAATTCCTTACCCCAAACCCGGGCTCGCATAGCGGCTGGGTAAGTTTGCGGGCGGCCAAGGGCTCGAAGTTCGAAGGCGTCTGCGGGCCCCCTTGCCTCTGTTGACAAGCCGGGAGCTCGCGAGAATTACTCACAAA
>WRAV01000068.1 GCA_009780025.1 Oscillospiraceae bacterium
AAATCTGTTTGAGTTGTACTTGAAAGAGACTGAATTTAGGTTCAACAATCGGGGCAATGACTTGTATCAGATATTGCTGAAAATGTTCAGAGAAAATCCCCTGTGCTAGTCAAGCCCCTTGTTATTTGTAATTCCGAGTTTGTTGCTTAATTTCGCAGGAAGTCTATTACAGCCGGTCCGAACCTTACCATACTGCCGACTGTCTTATCCTGGTGATTTTCATATACGCCATAACCAGAAATGAACACGCAAGTGCCGATGCAACAAAGACGACATATGGCGCAAACGAATACGGCGTCTCCACAATTCCTATAGCGTCAGCTACTCGGCTGATTGCAAGGTGGCACAACAACCCGCTGCCGCTATAAAGAAGGAACTGCAACACAAGCAGTATGCGGGCCAAGGTGAATTTCCCCCGCAGTGTGGCCCGCAGCGAGATAGCAAAGAAGAAAAGCAAAAACAACCCGGGCATTAGCAATGACAAACCGGCAAAGAGCGAGAACCCGCCGTAAATCGTGCTGAACAAGCTCATTGTTAGGCCCAGTAAATATAAGCCGCCTGCCAAAGCGGCCTCACCTAAACTATGCTCTATAAGAATGTCGCCAACTGTGCTGGGGAGCGCGCTTTCTATTAGGGTTGGCAGCAAACGCAATACCCCCCGCATAAGCAACCAAATCGATGCGATTGGTCCGGCTAAAGACAACAGCCACGCCAAAAATGCAAAAGGACCAATACCACCTGTGTTTCTGGATTCCACGCTAGATTTCCCCCGCAATTAGCTGCCCGGCCTCTGCTGTCCCGATTTTACGCTCTGTGCTTTCCCCCCTGCACAAGTCCGGGGTGCGGCAACCTTTTTGCAAAACGCGTTTAACAGCTGTCTCAACCGCGTCTGCCTCTTTTGCAAGCCCGAAGGTATAGCGCAGCATCATTGCAGCTGAAAGAATCATTGCCATTGGGTTGGCTTTGTTCTGCCCCGCTATATCGGGTGCGGAGCCGTGCACCGGTTCGTACAGCCCAAAGTTGCCGGTGCTCAAGCTGGCCGAGGGCAGCACCCCGATTGAGCCGGTAATCATGCTGGCCTCGTCCGAGAGGATGTCGCCGAACATATTGCCGGTCAAGATAACATCGAACTGTTGCGGCGCGCAGACCAGTTGCATGGCGGTGTTGTCCACGTACATGTGGTTTAGCGCGACCTCAGGGTAGCCCGCCGCGACCTCAGTGACGATCTCGCGCCAAAGCCGGGAGCTCTCGAGCACGTTGGCTTTGTCCACGCTGGTAACCCGACCCGAGCGCTTGCCGGCCATCGAGAAGGCCACGTGGGCAATCCGGCGGACTTCCTCTTCAGCGTACTGCTCCACGTCGTAGGCTGCCCGGCCCAGCGGGGTGTCCTTATAACCCCGCTCACCGAAGTAGATGCCGCCGGTTAGCTCCCGGACAATTAGCACGTCCAGCCCGCCTGCGGTCAGCTCTGGCCGAAGCGGGCAAGCGTCCGCCAGCTCCTCAAACAAGATTGCGGGGCGCAGATTTGCGAACAACGCAAGTTCCTTGCGCAGGCCGAGCAGAGCCCGCTCGGGGCGTTGTTCCCCAGGCAAGTTATCCCACTTCCAGCCGCCGATAGCGCCCAGAAGCACCGCGTCCGAGCGTTTGCACAGGTCAATAGTCTCTTGCGGAAGGCTGTTCCCGCAGGCATCTATGGCCGCTCCCCCGGCAAGGGCCGTAGTATAATCGAACTCGTGGCCGAACTGTTCGCCAACCCGGTCTAAAACCCGCAGGGCCTCAGCCATGACCTCGGGGCCGATTCCGTCGCCGGATATTACCGCGATTTTATACCTCATAGCGACTACCTCCCCTGCCTCTTCTTGATCGAGGCCAGCAGCCCGCCCGCCTCGATAATTTCCTTGATAAACTCCGGGAATGGGGCTGCCGTGTAGCTCTCGCCCCTAGTCAGGTTGGTGATGACCCCGGTGTCGAAGTCTACGCTGACCTCATCGCCCGCCTGAATCTTTTCACTTGCCTCGGGGCACTCAAGTATTGGGAAGCCGATATTGATAGAGTTGCGGTAAAATATCCGCGCGAAGGTGCCCGCAATTACGCAGGAGGCGCCGGACTGTTTGAGCACCATAGGTGCGTGCTCCCGGGAAGAGCCGCAGCCGAAGTTCTGCCCGCCTACCACAATGTCGCCGGGGCGCACCTTCTTTGGGAAGTCCGGGTCAATGTCCTCCATGCAGTGGGTGGCCAGCTCATCCTTGTCCGCAATGTTGAGGTAACGCGCCGGGATTATGACGTCGGTATCTATGTTGTCGCCGTATTTGTGTGTAAACCCTTTTGCCTTCACAATTGCAATCTCCCTTCTGTAGGGGCGGCGTTCTGCCGCCCGCGAATTCCCACGATATTGAAAAATGGCCGGGCGGGATAACCCCGCCCCTACATTTTCCGCGGGTCGCTGATTTTTCCTGCAAGCGCGGTTGCCGCCGCGACTTGGGCGCTGGCCAGGTAAACTTCCGATTCCACGTGGCCCATCCGACCGACAAAGTTGCGGTTAGTGGTTGCGACACAGCGCTCGCCTGCCGCCAACACCCCCATATGCCCGCCCAAGCAGGGCCCGCAAGTCGGCGTTGAGACCGCGCACCCGGCCTCGATAAAGGTTTTGATATACCCGCGCTCCAGGCTGTCAAGGTAAATCCGCTGGGTACCGGGGATAATCAGGCACCGCACATTTGGGTGTACCTTTTGCCCGGCCATGATCTCCGCAGCAGCAGCCATATCGGACAGCCAACCGTTGGTGCAGGACCCTATAACCACCTGGTGTATTAGCAGCTCGCCTGCCTGAGAAACTATACGCGTGTTCTCCGGCAGGTGGGGAAAGGCGACAGTTGGCTCTATAGCCGCAAGGTCAATCTCTACAATGCGGGTATATTGTGCGTCCGCGTCAGCTGTGCAGTTTTTATACTCTCGGTTTACACGGTCATTCATATACGCCAGTGTAATTTCATCCACCGGGAAGATGCCGTTCTTTGCCCCGGCCTCGATGCTCATGTTCGCGATGCAGAGCCGGTCATCCATAGTCAGGCTCGCAACGCCGTCGCCGGTGTACTCAAGGCTCTGGTAGAGGGCCCCGTCTACACCGATCAGGCCGATCAAATGCAAAATAACATCCTTGCCCGAGACCATTGGCCCCAACTTGCCGGTCAGCTTTACCTGTATTGCTTCCGGCACCTTGAACCAGAGCTCCCCGGTTGCCATGCCTGCGGCCATATCTGTAGAGCCCACACCAGTGGAAAACGCGCCCAGCGCCCCGTATGTGCAGGTGTGAGAATCCGCACCGATGATGCACTCGCCGGCAGCCACCAGCCCCTGCTCGGGCAAGAGTGCGTGCTCGATGCCCATGTTGCCCACGTCGTAGAAGTGTTGGATTTCGTGTTTGCTTGCGAACTCGCGGCAGACCACACACTGCTCGGCCGCCTTGATGTCCTTGTTGGGTGTAAAGTGATCCATAACCAGCGCGATCTTTGTGCGGTCAAACACTCGGTCAAAGCCCGCCCCGTAAAATTCGCGAATCGCTACCGGGGCTGTGATGTCGTTGCCCAGAACTAAGTCAAGCTTTGCCTGTATCAGCTGCCCGGGCTGTACTTCCGCCAGTCCAGAGTGGGCCGCAAGAATTTTCTGTGTCATTGTCATTCCCATTATTATGACCATTCCTTTCTTCGAAAGGCACAAAAGGCGATGGAACCTAAGTGCCTACACTATTTTGTTTTCTGATATACTTGAGTTTGAGGAAGCGGACACACTACAGAGCACGTGGAGGTGAG
>WRAV01000069.1 GCA_009780025.1 Oscillospiraceae bacterium
AAGTTCTCAAGAGGAAAATTCGCGCGGTTTATCTCATCCAAAGGCTTTTACGGGGCCCTGGCAGTCTGCCTTGTCGGGGCCGGTATAGCTACCTACATGGCGGTAGACCGCACCATCAACGTGCTCGAACAGACGACTGCGGGGGTTGGGGAAAATTTGCTTCCCGCGCTCCCCGAAGCGGCGGAGGTCGCGGGTGGAGCGCATGGCGTACCGCTGGAAAGACCTCCGACGCCGCAGCCCGAGCAATCGGCGCAGGAGCCCTCATCGTCAGTCTCTGCCTCATACTCAGAGGAGCCATCCGCACAGCCCGCGCCGTCCGAACAACCTGCGCAGCCGGCAGTATCGCCAAGGCTGTCCTACGTGTTGCCGGTGGTTGGCGACATCGTTAAGCCATTTAGCGACGGCGAGCTTGTCCGCAACGTGACCATGGGCGACTGGCGCACCCACGACGGCATAGATATTCAGGCCGAGGCAGGCACCCAGATTTACGCCGCTGCCGACGGCGTCGTGCTAGAAGTGCGCACCGACCCGCTCTGGGGAACGGTTGTGGTAATTGAGCACGCCGACGGCTACCAGACCCACTACAGCGGCCTTGCCGCCAACGTGCCGGTGCGGCCAGGCGAGCAAGTAACCGGCCGCCAGGCTATCGGTCAGCTGGAGGGAGTGCCCAGCGAAAATCAGAGCGGCAGGGTTCACCTGCACTTCGCGGTGCTGCGCGACGGCGCTTGGATCAACCCGATAGATCTCATAAACTAGGCGGAACGCTATAACATTATAGAAAGACGCAGCGCCAAGGCAGAGGCGCTGTGTCTTTTTTGTGTTTGTATGAGCCTGGCAAAATTACCAGAACGAAGCTACATCGTACATCTCACTACATAGCGAGTGGAAACTTGAGTTGATAAAAAACACCAGCCTTCGCTATCATTTGTTGTCAAAATAGCGCAAATTGCATGCCAAGTAAATTGTCAGTGCGCTCACACCTTGTACACATGCCGCCCCGCAACCTCCCCGAACAGGTGCACGCACTTGGCGCTCTCGAACCCGTGGCGCAGAATCAGGTCGAAGTCGGTGGGCGATGGTGTTCGCAGTGTGGTGGGATAATCGCGCACGAGGGCGGTCTCCTCGGGGGAAAGGCAGTCGGCGCTCAGCATCCTTGCCTGGCTGGGTGAGAGCCCAAACGCCCCCGCTATAGCCCCCGCGCTCTTCCCGATTTTGAGGTACATGCCCTTGCCACGGGAGATTACCGAGGCGTAGACCTCCCGGCTGCGCAAGGCGTCGACCTGGTGCATGGCGATATCCAGTAGGCGGGCGGTGTTGTGCAGGGAGATGTCCCTGCGGCGCTCCTGGTAGGCGATGGGAGCTGATGCGTTTGAGATAATAAGGAAGTCTATCTCGTTGTCCAGGCCGCGGCCTATTTTGTAGAGCGCCTCCAGCCCCAAGTTGTCGTAAACACCGCCGTCCCAGAGGGCGTACCTGGGAGCTACCTCGACTTCGCCGGCGAGTCCCCACTTGTCTTTTGTCCAGCGCATACCTGCAGTCTCCAAGCCGTAAGGGCCTATCAGAATCGGGAAACCAGCCGACGCAGCCATCATGTGGGAGGCGCGCAGGGTTGGCCGCTGGGTAAACCCAATTGCCTGGTCGCCCATATAGTCACGACGGATTCGAAAGCGCCCGCCGGTCTCGAATGTGGTACAGTTTATCTCCCAGTAGGGGTGGGCGGGCAGGTCTTGCATGGTGCCGGCAATGCCCCAGTTGTCCTCGAGGGCTTTGGCGATGAGCAGCACCCGGCTGTGCAGCCAAAAGCGCGAAGAAAACACCAGCCGGAGCAGAGCTGCCCGCTGGATGTCGTGTCCCAAAATAATCTGGCGAACAGCCGGCAATGTCTCGCGATAAAACCGCTCGCCGCTGGGCCACTTGTTGCCGTTTGCCGCGAGTATCGCACCAATGCACAGGCTCGCGCCCGACACCGACGAAATGCTGACAACCCGCTCGAGCAGCCCGGCCTGTGCCATATATTTCAGCGCACCCAAATGAAAGATGGCCGCGCGCATACCCCCGCCGGAAAGCGAAAGCCCGATCCTTGCTTTGCTCAGCTGCATAGCTCTCTCCTGGCGTTTTGTTTTGCGGCGCAAAGGGCCCGCTGTACATATGTATGAGAGATGGCGCGGCTGTGTTACCGGATGGCAAGTACCTTACACTGGTGGTCGGCGTTGTAGAGGTAGGGGTTTGCGGAGACCAGCGGACACCGGGTCGACGCCCCTACATGCGGTGCAAATATACAGATTTTGTCCGTGAATCATGTCCAGCCTCTAATAAATCTTATGAATTTACGTTTTTTTTATTGAATATATATTATGCGTGTGATATGATGCTGGTATCGTAGGGTCGGGCTTCCACGCCTGACCGCATACCGTGTAGCCTATGTGGGGCGTGCGGGGATGGAACCCTGCCCCTACAGGCATAAGGAGGATAAAACATGTCCACTATGACAGCGCTTGTTAAGGCCGCACCGGAGAAAGGCCTTGTAATGCAGCAGGTACCTATCCCCGAGCCGGGGCCGGGGGAGGTTCTGGTCAGGATAGCCAAGACCTCTATCTGCGGTACCGATGTGCATATCTACAACTGGGACGAGTGGGCACAGCGGGTGATAAAGACGCCGCTGGTTGTCGGACACGAGTTTGTGGGCAAAATTGCGGCACTTGGCACGCACGTTGGCGGCTTTAAGGTGGGCGAGCGAGTCTGCGGGGAAGGCCACGTGGTCTGCGGGGTCTGCCGGAACTGCTTGGCCGGGCGGCGGCACTTCTGTCCGAACACTGTCAGCGTGGGTGTGCAAAGGGCGGGGGCTTTCGCTGAGTATCTGTGTATCCCGGCCGAGAATATCTGGCGGGCCAGCCCGGATATCAGCGACGACGTCTCGAGCTGTTTTGACCCGCTAGGCAACGCCACACACACCGCGCTCGCCTTCGATATAATCGGCGAGGACGTGCTTATAACCGGCGCAGGGCCGATCGGCTGCATGGCCACCGCTATCTGCCGGCATGTGGGCGCGCGCCATGTGGTGGTCACCGACGTAAATCCCTATCGGCTGGAGCTGGCCAAACAAATGGGTGCCGACCGCACAGTCAACGTCAAGGAAGAGAGCCTGGACAACGTAATGCGCTCGCTGAATATGAAGGAAGGCTTCGACATCGGGCTGGAGATGTCCGGCTCGCCGGTGGCTTTCGCGGATATGATCGAGCATATGTTCAACTCGGGGCGAATCTCAATCCTCGGTTTTCTGCCCGAAAGCACTCAAGTTAACTGGAACAAACTGATTATGAGCGGGCTCTCGCTCAAGGGCATCTATGGCCGCGAGATGTACGAGACCTGGTACAAGATGACCGCCATGCTTCAAAGCGGGCTGAGCATAGACCCTGTGATAACTCATCGGTTTGGCGCACGCGACTTTGAGCTGGGGTTTGAGGCGATGAATAGCGGGAAGTCGGGGAAGGTTGTGCTGGACTGGGCAGGGGTGTAGGGGCGGGATTTTCCCGCCCGCAGGTTTACATCGGGCCCCCTGGTTTGCCCCAGCATGGCGCTGTAGGGTCGGGGTTCCATCCCCGACCGGGCCAGGGTCAAGTTCAAGGTCAAGGGCTTGATTTAAATTCGCCTTCGGGCGAGAATAGTGTACCGCTGATGCCGCGGAGGCACTTACTTTTCTTGTCTCGCCAAGAAAAAGTAAGCAAAAGAAAGCGACTGGGGGAGGACCAGATCT
>WRAV01000070.1 GCA_009780025.1 Oscillospiraceae bacterium
GTTGTTTGCGACTGAACTTGGAGCAAACCCGGTCCTCCCCCAGTCGCTTTCTTTTGCTTACTTCTTCTTGGCGAGACAAGAAAAGTAAGTGCCTCCGCGGCATGAGCGGTACATTATATCTCGCCCGAAGGCGAATTTAAATCAAGACCTTGACCTAAAACCCGCGGACGCCGGGTCGGCGCCCCTACAATAACAAATCCGCGGGACGATTGCCATCGTACACTACAACAACGTGCGATCCGGTAAACCACATAAGCGGTCGGGGATGGAACCCAGGACCCTACAGCGGCGGGTTCGCGGTAAACCGCGGGCGATTGAAAATCGCCCCTACAACGACAGGTTTGGGGGAACACCGGAACGCCCAGTGCGCGCCCTCTACAACGTTAGCCCTTGACTTCACCCTTTGTGGCAATTTTGAAGTCCGTCAGCTATAAAGCAGAGAGAAACGTCACCCGTGTCTGCCACTACTTTACAAATGCACCTCTTTATAATATACTGTGGTATACGGTCGGCAGGGCCGCGATACGAATGTTTTTACCTTGCATAAGCTGCTGTCACATACAGTTCACATGTGAGGTATATACTAGATGGGAATGTAGAAATAGCGGGGATGAACCCCAGTTCTGGATTCCCAGCCCCCAGATGTGAGGTGTAAGGTGACATGAATATGCTGTGTACAAAATGCAAAAGCAGAATGGCGATAATCTTTTTGGCGCATATGGAAAACGGGGAGATGCAGAACAAAGGTCTTTGCCTCAAATGCGCCAAGGAGCTCAACATACCACAAGTGCGCGAGGTAATGGACAAAATGGGCATTTCTGACGAAGACATAGAGAGTATGAGCAACCAGATGCAGGAGCTTATGGACGGCGAAGGCAACCTGGACGGCGACTTTGAAATGGGCGGAGCACAGGCGCTGCCTATATTCCAAAACTTGTTTGGCCAGGGCGCGAAGGACGAAAAAGACAACAAGCCGGTGCCCATTCCGCCCCCACCCCCACAGCGGAGCAGGGATGACACCAAAAAGCGTGAGCGCACCCGCAAGCGCAAGTTCTTGGACAACTTCTGCGAGAATTTGACCGAGAAGGCCAAAGACGGCAAAATCGACAACATCATCGGCCGGGAGAAAGAAATCTACCGGGTAATACAGATACTCAATCGCCGCACCAAAAATAACCCTTGCCTAATCGGCGAGCCCGGCGTTGGTAAAACGGCAATTGCGGAGGGTATCGCCCAAAAGCTGGCCGGTGGCAACGTCCCACACCGCCTGGCCGACAAAGAGCTCTACCTGCTCGACCTAACCGCGCTGATTGCCGGCACCCAGTTTAGGGGCCAGTTTGAGAGCCGGGTAAAGGGCCTTGTCAGCGAGATCAAAGAGGCCGGTAACGTCATTCTCTTTATCGACGAAGTGCACAATATCGTGGGCGCCGGGGATTCCGAGGGCACAATGAACACCGCAAATATCCTCAAGCCCGCCCTTTCGCGGGGTGAGATACAGGTAATCGGTGCTACCACCTTCAACGAGTACCGCAAGCACATAGAGAAAGACGCCGCGCTCGAGCGCCGCTTCCAACCGGTAAAGGTCGAAGAGCCGTCTATCTCGGATTCTATCCAAGTGCTGGGCGGGGTCAAGCATTACTACGAGAAGTTCCACCGGGTCAAGGTGCCGGACGAGATTGTCCAGAGCGCGGTGGTAATGGGCGAGCGGTATATCACCGACCGCTTCTTGCCAGACAAGGCGATCGATCTGCTGGACGAGGCTTGCTCCTGCGCCGCCCTTGCCAGTGCCGAGCTGGCTGAGTACGACGCGCTCAATTCCGAACTCAAGAACATTGTGGACGAGATGGAGGATATACAGACCAGCCGCGACGAGCCCAACTATGAGCGGGTGGCCTACCTGCGCGCCGAGCGAATCCGTGTAACCGACCGCCTTAAAGCAGTGGAGCCAACAGCCCTGAGCATTCAAGTCACCTCGGAAGATCTTGCCAAGGTGCTCGAGCTCTGGACAGGAATCCCTGCGAGCAAAATCCGCGAATCCGAGCTACGCAAGGTGGCCGGCCTGGAAAAAGCTCTCAAGGCAAAAGTCATCGGCCAGGATGAGGCTGTCGAGCTGGTCGCGGCTGCAGTAAAGCGCTCTCGCGTACAGATAAGTGGGCGCAGACGCCCGGCGTCATTTATATTTGTTGGTCCCACCGGTGTAGGCAAAACCGAACTGGTAAAGGCCTTGAGCACTGAGCTCTTCGACGCAGCCGATCCCCTCATCCGCCTAGATATGAGCGAGTTTATGGAAAAGCACAGCGTCTCGCGGATTATCGGTTCACCGCCTGGTTATGTCGGATACGACGAGGCCGGCCAGCTCACCGAGAAAGTCCGCCGCCGTCCCTACAGCGTGGTGCTGTTTGACGAAATTGAAAAAGCCCACCCAGACGTGATGAACATTCTCCTGCAGATTCTTGACGAGGGCAAAATCACTGACGCACAGGGCAGGGCGGTCAACTTTGAGAACACCGTCATCGTGATGACTTCGAACGCGGGCAGCAACCTCAAGAGCAATACCCTGGGCTTTGGCGCTCGGGAGGAGGGTGTCGCCAAAGACAAAGCTAAGAAAGCCCTGAGCGAGTTTTTGCGCCCAGAGTTTATCGGCAGAGTGGACGAAGTTGTGGCCTTCAGGCCCCTGGACAAAGACGACTACCATCGCATAGCCGCCCTCATGCTCGAGGAGTTGCGCGGGCCGCTGGGCGAAAAGGGGATCACGTTCAGTTACGAGCAGCCAACCCTTGCCTTCATTACCGAAAAAGCCTTCGGGAAGAAGGGCGGGGCACGTGACCTTCGCAGGGTAATTCGCAAGGAGGTCGAAGACTTTATCTGCAACCTGTTGATTGACAGCCCGGAACAGCCCAGCTCTCTTAGCCTGCGGGTGGAGGGCGACAAGCTTACACTGAGCTAAAGAACACTTTGTCTGCCGGTCGCATAGTCTGTAGAGTAGGCGTTCCACAAATGCAGACAAAAGAGGTATATACTATGTTTAGTTGTTTCCGTTGCTGCCGTCCCAGATGGTGTAGGCGCTGTTGTTGTTGTCGCTGTCGTTGTCGCTGCTGCTAACTTGCCTTACAACATTGAACACCTCTGCCACTTTCCGGTAGGGGTGTTTTTCAAGTCCGTTAGCTATATATGCGCGGAGAACACTTCGCCTGCCAATAGCATAGTTTGTAAGTGTGGGTGAACCCACAAATGCAGACAAGAGAGGTAAGCGCAATGTTCTGTGGTTTCTGTGGTGGATGGAACAGATGCGGGTGCAGGCGCGGTGGCTGGTGGTGGTAGTTTGACCCCCTTTCTGCCGACATACAAGTCGCGCTGAGCAGCACGTATCATAATAGCAACAGCCCCGCCTTGATTGAGGCGGGGCTGTATATATTATAGCTTTAGCGCAACTTAACCCCCGGTTTTACCGGGGGCGATAAAAAGCTTTAGCAATAGAAAGCCTCCTGTAGTAGACTAGCAATTGGTTTGGCGACCGCATTACAAGCAACTTA
>WRAV01000071.1 GCA_009780025.1 Oscillospiraceae bacterium
CAAATCCGCAGCGCCACATCTATTATATCTGCCGGGTAGCTACTCCCGCCAATATAACAAAATCTACGAAAGGAAAAGTAATGGAGATACCCCTTGAAAAGAGATAACTCCATTATACGTGAAAATCATGAATAATCAAAGAAGCATGAGGGCGGTTACAATCGCTTGCTGGGCAATCACGGCGGTCGTGCTTGTCGGGGTCTCAATATGGGTTCTGACAAGCGGTGTGTTTTTTTGGCGCGCATCCTTTTTGGGGGTTAGCGTTACAAGACCCCTTGGGGTCGCGAGCAGCCAGAGCGTTTCCGCGCATGATGTGCAGGTCATGAATATCGACTGGACTGCCGGCAGGGTTACAGTTATGCCCTGGGATGGTAGCGAAATCCAAATTACTGAGTTTAGTGCTAGTGAACTGCGCGAAGGCGAAGCCCTCCGCTTGAGTACCCAGGACGGTACAGTCAACATAGCCTTTCGGGAGAATAAGGGCCCGGTAATAGGGATAGGGAGAGACCAGCAAAAAGACCTCGAAGTGCTGATTCCACGTAGACTGGCCAGTGACTTTGAAAGCTTTTCCGTCAGCGGGGTTTCGGGGCGCGTCACCGTAAATGGGCTTTCCGCGCGGACTTTTGCAGCAGGCTCTGTGTCCGGCAGGCTGGAACTGACCGACATAACCGCTGATAGGCTCAATGCGGAGACAACATCGGGCAGAATGGAGTTTTTTAACATCAGCGCAGATGATATGATTTTGCGCAGTATTTCGGGTAGGATGGAGCTTTTTGGAACGCATGCCCGCAACTTGAGTGCAAGAACCACCTCTGGCAGGATGGAGCTGGGCGGAACTTTTTCCGAGCACCTAAATCTTGAAAGCGTTTCGGGCAGAGTCGAAATTACCAGCACTGCCCTACCCACTAACCTGAGGGCAAACACTGTATCGGGCAGAATAGCCGTTACTGTCCCCAATGAGGGCGAAGTCAGCATTCGGCATTCTTCGGCAAGTGGTAGATTCTCCAGCGAGATACCAACAACACACGGCGCCGACACCCAGTTTGACCTTTCCACGACCAGCGGCAGAGTGGAGATTTTTGCGTTACGCTAAAGCTATAGCAGTAGCCCACTCAATAAATTATCCGGCGTACGCTTGGGAGTGTACGCCGGGTATTTTAGATTCTTGGGGCACATAGCTTAGTTTTGGGGGTAATGGTTTGTTGTAGGGGGTGTCCAGTGGGCGACCCGCGACTTACGCTAAGGTTTCAATGTCAAGGACTAAAGTTCAAGGCCTTGAACTTTACCTGACGGTCGGGGATGGAACCCCGACCCTACAGCGCCATGTTGGGACAAACCAGAGGGCCGATGTAAACCGCGGGCGATTGAAAATTGCCCCTGCAATTACAGGTTTGTGTAGACGGCGGAACGCCCAGTGTGCGTCCCCTACAATGTTAGGCCTTTACCTCCCCCCAACCCTTAGGGCAATTTTGAAGCTCGTTGACTATATCAGCACAAACACCATGTATCCCATATACATGAGCAGCATTACGAGCCCCTCTTTGAAGGCAAGGAACTTCCCGGAATAAACGAACCGAAGCGCGACCAGGCTGCCGACAATCAAGAACGAGGTGTCCAGCACCAGGGCACGGTCGATTTCCAGGGGTGCAATTAACCCGGCCACCCCCAAAACGAACATGATGTTGAATATATTCGAACCCACGATGCTGCCGATAGCGAACTCGCTCTCGCCCCTTTTGCAGGCGACCAGGCAGGTGATAAGCTCAGGCAGCGATGTGCCAATGGCAACGACCGTTAGGCCGATAACCCGCTCTGTAATGCCTAAATTCAAGGCAATTTGCGTTGCGTTGTCCACAGTGAGCTGGCCACCCGCGACAATCATGGCGCAGCCCAGCACCGCCAAAAAAACGATGAGCGCCATTGGCCTTTGTTTGGCTCCAGGCTTGTCCGCCCTTTCCCTGCTGGCCCCAAGTTCGTCGCGGGCTTTCAGGGCCTTACGCACAAGCGCAACCATATAGACCGCAAAGGCGGCCAACATGATCGCTCCTCCAAGGCGCGGTATATGCTCTCCGCCGAGCAGCTTGAGCCCTAACAGCAACGCCGCCGCGATGATAGAAACCCAGAAGTCCTTGGATATTTCTTGCAGCTTGACAGGCATTGGCCGGATCAGTGCGCACAAACCGATTATAAACATCAGGTTGAACGAGTTCGACCCGACCACATTGCTTATGGCCAGAGCATTTGCCCCGCGCAGGGAGGCTGTCACGCTGATGACAATCTCCGGCGCGCTTGTACCCATGGCGACAATCGTAAGCCCGATTATTACAGGCGGTACTTTCAGCCTTTTGGCTATGCCCACACTTGAGCTTACGAAGACATCCGCGCCCTTTATAAGTAGGGCAAACCCTAGAACCAACAGCAGTATCGCAACCAATAAAACCATGCCTTCCTGTAAGAGATGCTAATAAACCTGTGTTCATAAGTGAGCAGTGCTGTGAACTATGAACGCAAGTTCTAAAAGTCTTTGCAGCTACCAATGCCAAAATACAAAAAGGCGCAAGACTTTTGCTCAGCTCAAACCGAGCCAAAAGTCTTGCGCCGCTGTTTACCAGCGTGACGCACCCGGGCCTTTCCTGGCCGTATTGACGAATGCGGCAAATGGCTTTCGCCAGTCGCTACTCCCTTTTGGATTTGTTTAGGGGCTTGACTAGCACAGGGGATTTTCTCTGAACATTTTCAGCAATATCTGATACAAGTCATTGCCCCGATTGTTGAACCTAAATTCAGTCTCTTTCAAGTACAACTCAAACAGATTTTTGG
>WRAV01000072.1 GCA_009780025.1 Oscillospiraceae bacterium
CTTCTTCTTTGGCAGTTTTGGCAAAACCAGCGTACATGTCTGTCCACTCGAAGTTTTCTCCAGCAGCTGCGTCTTTAAGGTTAGCAATAGTGCCAGGCACTTCGCCACCATGCAGCAGTTTAAACCAGAGTTTTGCGTGTTCCATCTCGTTGGCGGCGGTCACCAAAAACAGCCCGGCAATTTGCTCGTAGCCCTCTTTTTTGGCCTTGGACGCATAGTACGTGTACTTGTTTCTCGCCTGAGATTCTCCGGCAAAAGCAGCCATCAAGTTGGCTTCGGTTTTTGATCCTTTTAGTTCTGGCATATTTATTCCTCCTTAGTTTATTTGGTTTCTGTTTCTATTGATAATATATATCATTTACGTCTGTTTGTCAATAGATTTTTGTAAAACTTTGCCGAGTGTGGACGCTGCGCACTTTTGTGCCGCCGCGGTATATAGAAAAAAGAAGGGCCTTGGGACCCCTCCCTCTATAGCTGATGCCGCTCATCCGCTTTTTGGGGGTGTTTCTCCCGCCTTTTTGTAGTAGTCCTCTAGGGCCGATTTTACTGCTTCTTCTGCCAGCAGCGAGCAGTGGATTTTGTTCTTTGGCAGACCGTCAAGGGCTGAGAGCACTGCTTTGTTGGTGAGCTTGGCAGCCTCGCTTACCGGCTTGCCCTTTATCATCTCGGTAGCGATTGAACTAACCGCTATGGCCGAGCCGCAGCCGAAGGTCTCGAACTTAACGTCCTCGATTATGCCGTCCTCAACCTTGAGGTACATCCGCATGATGTCCCCACAGGCCATGTTGCCGGCTTCTCCCACACCGCTCGCGTCCTCAATGCTGCCTGCATTGCGCGGGCGCAACAGGTGATCCATTACTTTTTCACTGTATAACATATTCTCTTTTCCCTTCAAGCAAGTCCCGCCAGACCGGCGACATTTCCCGCAGCCGGGCGACAACCTGGCTGACGGCTTCTATCATGTAGTCCACTTCCTTGTAGGTGGACGTGTGGTCGAGAGTTAACCGCAGGGACCCGTGTGCTATCTCGTGTGGGCGCCCGATTGCCAACAGCACATGGCTGGGCTCCAATGAGCCGGATGTGCAGGCCGAGCCCGACGACGCCCGTATACCCTTCTGGTCAAGCAGCAGCAGCAAAGACTCGCCCTCAATGCCCTCAAAGCAGAAGTTGACGTTCCCCGGCAGCCTTGCGAGCCTGTCCCCATTTAGCACGCTATGTGGGATAGCGCTAAGGCCTTCTATCAGCCGATCCCGCAGGGTGGTCAGGCTTACGGCGTTCTCGCGCATACCAGCACAAACCTGCTCGAATGCGGGTGCCATGCCGACAATGCCGGGCAAGTTCTCGGTGCCAGCCCGTTTGCCGCCCTCCTGCGAGCCGCCCTCCAGCAAAGAAGTTACTTTTATTCCTTTGCGAGCGTAGAGCATTCCGACACCTTTTGGCCCGTGAAATTTGTGGGCCGAAAGGGAGAGCATATCTATTTTTTGCAGGTCCACTTCAATGGGGATATACCCACCCGCTGCCACTGCGTCGGTGTGCAGCAGCACCCCGTGCGCTCTGCAAATGCTGCCGATTTCGGCTACCGGCTGTACGGTTCCAATCTCGTTGTTAGCCATCATGATAGTGACAAGACATGTGTCCTCGCGCAGAGCCCCCTCGAGCTCCTCGGGGCTTAGAACCCCACTCTCTGGCATAGGCAACAGCGTAACCTCAAACCCTTGCCCTTCCAGCCGGTGCAGTGCGTGCAGCACCGCGTGGTGCTCGGCGCAGGAGGAAACTATATGCTTTTTCCCAGCCTTTTCGCCCAGGGCAGCAGCCGAAAATATCGCCTGATTGTCAGACTCTGTGCCGCCCGAGGTGAAGATTACCTCCGAGCTCGAACACCCCAGCTGCTGAGCCATTTTTTGGCGCGCAACTGCCAGCGTTGCCGCGGCCTTTTGCCCGGCGCTGTGCAGGGAAGAGGGGTTGCCGAAAGAAGCGTCCATGCATTCTACCATGGCGGCTTTGGCTACGTCACTTATCTTGGTGGTCGCCGCGTTGTCAGCGTAAATTTCCATAGCTATCTCTACTTTTCTATTTCATTCGGTAATGTAAGGGCCAAATAAAGGGTCTTATTTTTAAGTTAACGCCGCAAAGACCGCGTAGGGCAAACCCGGTGTCTCTACTTTGTTTCTTGTCAGTACTAGGCCAAACGCCGCCTCATTGGGGGGGCGGCAAAGCTCGTCCCCCCAAAAAGCAACCTTGTTTAGCCCATTGCTACTTATATAAGACCCTTACTTCGCCTTCTCAAACCCCAGTTTAAGGTCGGCGATAATGTCGTCGATATGCTCGGTACCAATTGACAACCGCACGGTGCCGGGCTTAATTCCAGACTTTGCCAGCCCTGCTTCGTTGAGCTGGGAGTGTGTGGTGGACGCCGGGTGTACCACCAAGGACTTAACATCCGCTACATTTGCGAGCATTGAGAAGAGCTCGAGGCTCTCTGCAAATCGCTGGGCCGCAGGGCCGCCGCCCTTAATTTCAAATGTGAAGATTGAGCCCGCGCCGTTGGGGAAATACTCGTCGTACAGCTGTTTTTCCCGCCCGTTTGAGAGGGAAGGGTGGTTGACTTTCTC